>JACRJY010000217.1 GCA_016235585.1 Verrucomicrobiota bacterium
CGTCGACGTCTTGAGGATAATCCCAGGCGACTGGGGAAAGGCAGAGTCAGGCTGGTTGACTCCGCCCCTCCAAGAACGGATCGCAAGATTCGGAGGCGGAGGCAGAATTCACCAGCCCCTCTGGCGGCGTTCGCGCGCCGTCAGCGACGCGATCAGGGGCTTGGCGATCAGGGGCGATTAGAAACCGTTCCGAGTCGAATCAAGTAGCGCAGGCTGGTTTCGGGCCTGTGTGAATTGCAGTTACCGAGAGGGTATTTGGCTGCTACTGTGCATCAGCACGGGCGGGCGACTCTGGCGGCCTTCTTCGGAAGGTCAGCCAAGCGAAAGACGCCGAAAGGCGGGACAAAAAAGAGCGTCCGCACCGGGAAGGACACGTGGGCTGGGCAGGCTCCGTGAAAACCTTCCGACACGCCGGCGATGTTAAAAACGACACCGCTGGCCTGTGAGCGAAAAGCAGCTTGAGAGTTAAGAGGCGAGACCCGTGGCACGGGGCCAACGCACCGCCAAAAGCGGCGGCCGACCCGGTGCTAATCGGTCAAGACGCGGAAACGCAATCATAGACGTGTCTTGGCCTGGTTCGCAGGCCGGTGGCGCAACCACCAGCCCAAGCGAGCTGAAAAGCCTCACTCAATAATTCAGCGCGGTGACGCGCTGGACGGCCCTGCTACGAGGCCGACAACTCCGCTTGCCGTGGAGAATGGCGTCGGGAAGCTGGCAGCCTTTTGGGCGCCCAATGCCAGCGCGGGAAAGAGAGCTTGGCGAACTCCCATCCCCCATTTTGTCCCCGTTGAACCGCAAGGTTCGGCGGGGACATTTTGTTTTTGAACCCTGCACGCGAACAACGCGAAGCGGACTCCGTTTTTCGCGTCTTTCGCGGGCTTCGCGGGAAAAACCATCCGGCCCGTCCTCAACCGCCGCCTCGACTTTGCTTCAGCCAGCCGTCATTCTCACCGCATGAAACCCGCGCCCCTCCTCGCGCTCCTCGCGCTGTTCCCCCTGCTCGCCACCGCCGCGCCGCGCCTCACGCTCACGTGGGAGAAAAATTTCCTCCGCATTCACGGCGCGCACCTGCCGGGCGGGCAGATTGAAATCAACTACCTCGAAGCCTACTGCCGCGCCGACTCGCAAACCAACGACTGGGGCAAACACACCAAAATCCCTCACCAGACCGAGTTGGTTTCCACCAACGCCGACCAAACCCAGCTCCAACTCAAATGCACCGTCACCGACGGCCTCACCGTCCTCCACACCATCACCGCGAAGGACGACGAGGTGGACTTCCGCATCCTCGCGCGCAACCCCACGGACAAACGCTCCGAGGCGCACTGGGCGCAGCCGTGCATCCGCATCGGCACCTTCACCGGCACCGGCCCGGAGACGACGACGAACAAATACGCCTATCTTCCCAGGAGCTTCGTCTTCCTCGGCGGCAAACTGGAGCGGATGCCCACCCCGCGCTGGGCCACCGAAGCGCGCTACACGCCCGGCCAGGTCTGGGCCGCGCCCGGCGTGCCGCGCGCCGACGTGAACCCCCGCCCGCTCCATCCCGACGCGCCCAGCCACGGCCTCATCGGCTGCTTCAGCGGCGACGACACGATAATCTTCGCCACCGCGTTCGAGCCGTATCAGGAGCTTTTCCAGGGCGTCATCCGCTGCCTGCACAGCGACTTCCGCCTCGGCGGTTTGCAGCCCGGCGAGACGAAGATGATTCGTGGGAAAATCTATCTCGTGAAGAATGACCTGCCCGCGCTGCTCAAACGCTACGAACGCGATTTCCCGGAACACGCGGCGAAGCTCAAGCGCGAGGCGGGAATCGAATAGCGGGAGCGGGTGGCGTTCTGATTTGAGGAGCGCGGCCTTCAGGCCGCTCCAATCTTCAAAGTGTTTGAGGCGTGAAGCGGGCTGAAGCCCGCGCTCCTCAAATGAAATCCGGCTCGCCGGCGATGGTGACGCCGTCGGTGCTGACGCCGCCGGTGAGCAAGTGCTCGGTGCTCTCGCTGGCATAGCCGGGCAGGATGGTGTTCAACTGGTTCTGCGTCGCGCCGAGATGATTGCGGATGATGCGGCCCAGCACGGAGCGGAAATCCACTGCGCGGCCCGGGGAAGAGTTGCCGCCGATGAACATGCTGCCGCTGTTCCCAGTCACCCAGTTGACGGTTTTGTTGTTGTAGGCGGGACCACTGCACCCGGTAGTGTTGCAGCAGAAGATGCCGCCGTTGTTGGCGTTGGTATTCGTGGGCTTGCCAAAGCCCTTCACTCCGCCGCCCGCCACCAGCATCACACTGCCTTCGCCATTCTCTGTGCCGTTGCTGCCATTTTCCGCAGTCCTTCTCCCGAACTCTGACATGGTGACGATGACGAGGTCGTTCCAAGAAACTTTTGCGCCGGGCAATTCTTTAGGCCCGCCCTTGCCGTAAATGGAGAAGTATTTCCAAAGGGAATAAAAGGCCCACGAAAGACGGCGCATCAGGTTGGCGTGCGCGCCGGTGATGGAGCCTTGGTCTGGATCTGTGTGAAACCCGCCGTATTCGGTGCCGGTGATGAAAGCGTCTGTCTGGTTGAGCACCATGGCTGATCCGAGCAGGCTGTTGAACAGGCCCGTGTTGCTGGTGTTGTAAGCGCCTGTGTCCACCACGTATTTGTTGAACTGCGTCGCTGCTTGGCCGGGATCGCGTGCCCAGCCGCCGTTCCGCGCGTTGTTGGGTGGGAACAGATAATAGCCCGGCCCGTGCGTGCGGCCCTTGCTGTCCACCGTGTAGGCCGGGGAGGCCCACGCATCGGCCCAGTCCTGATCACCGTCGGTGACGACATCGTCACGATAAGGATTTTCGAGGTAGTCCGACACCAGCCCCTCGAAGATGCCCAGCGAGTCGAGCGCGAATTCGTAGTTCCGCTTCAGCAGCTCCCGGTAGTTTTTGACGGGGAACAGCGCTGGATTCTCCGACTTCAGGGCGGGATCGAACTTCTGGTTTCCAGCGGTGGTGTTGGGTATGCCCAGCAGGTTGTGACGCGTGATGTCGGGCAGATTGATCACCGGAGTGGCGTAGCCATTGAGGCAAAGAGGCAGTGAGGGTTGAAATGAAACACCGGTCAGCGGCCGGGTGCTTGCCAAGCCGGATTGCAGAATGGTTCGGTAGAAGTGCCCTTCCAACACGGTGTCGTTGTTTGGCACGCCTGTTTCCCAATACCGCATTGATTCCGTGTGTGTCCGCCTCTGGCCGACATAGGCCACCCGATGAATCAGCGCCAGATGCCCGGCGTTGTAGAGCGGCGCGAGCCACTTGAGCGACGGGTGAACCGCCGCAAAGCCGTTCCCCGCCCGGATGGCATACGGATAATGGTCATACGTGCCGTCCACGCTGCCCGCCTGCGGGAAATCCATGCCGCCCGTCACCGCCGTGTAGTCCGTCGCCGGGTCTTTCGGAATGCCGATGTTGGGGCGGTTGGCGGCGTAGGCCGGGTCTTGGATGGGAATGAGCGTGTTCAGCCCGTCATTGCCGCCGCGCAGGAAGATGAAGAGGAGTTTCTTGCCGTTGAGGCCGATGTTCCCCTCGGCCAGTGCGCGCTGCACGCCGAAGGGCACGTTCGTCATCGTCGCCAGCAGCGCGCCCAGCCCGGCCTTGAAGCCCCGGTTGAAGAACTTCCGCCGCGAGAGCCGCTCCAGCCTCCGGGCAAACTCCTCCCGCAAATCCGTGGGGAGGGTGACCGTGACGTTCTTCATGCGTGGCCGGGGTGGAATGTTGCCAAGAACCTACCGGCCCGGCGCGGATTGTCAATCCGGGGTGTCGTCCTGATTGGTGCTCCTCTTGTGTGTTGTTTTTGACGCAGAGGTCGCAAAGGCCCTCGCAGAGGAGCGCAGAGGAGGCAAACTGCGACACCACCACCGTGGCGGGCGTGGAATCTCAATTGGAAACCCCGTGAGGTTTAAGATTGGCACCGTGTGCGGTCACTTGCTACGGTGCGCGGGTCAACACCACTTTGCCATGAATGACCGGCTCGATGTCCGCAAGACCTACAAGCTCTACGTGGGCGGCAAATTTATCCGCAGCGAGAGCGGCAAGTCGCTGACCGCCCACTCACCGACCGGCGCGGCGCTCGACAATTATTCCTGGGCCTCGCGCAAGGATTTCCGCGACGCCGTCGTCGCCGCGCGCGCGGCCTTCGGCGGCTGGGCCAAGGCCACGGCCTACAATCGCGGGCAGATTCTCTATCGCGCCGCCGAGATGCTGGAGGGCCGTGCCGGGGATTTGGCGCACGAAGTTTCCCGTTCCCACGGAGTCACGATGGCCAAGGCCCGCAGCGGCGTGGCGCGGGTGATTGACCGCCTTGTGCATCACGCGGGCTGGACGGACAAGTATCAGCAGGTCTTCAGCAGCGTGAACCCCGTCGCCTCCTCGCACTTCAACTTCACCACGCCGGAGCCGATGGGCGTCGTCGTCATCTTCGCGCCGGACATCCCTGTGCTGCTGCCGATGGTCTCGCTGCTCGCGCCGGTGATTTTGAGCGGCAACACCGCCATCGTCATCCCGTCGGAAAAAGCGCCGCTGCCCGCGCTGACGTTCGCGGAAATTCTCGCCACGTCCGACTTGCCCGGCGGCGTGGTGAACATCCTCGCCGGGAAGCGCGCCGAACTCGCGCCGCACATCGCCAGCCACATGGACGTGAATGCCATCGTGGACGGCGCGGGCGTGCCGGAAATCTCCGCGCAGCTTCAGGCGGGCGCGGCGACGAATCTGAAGCGCTACTTCAACCACGCGCTCGCCGAGGACGAGTGGTTCACCGAGAAGGCCGAGAGTCCGTATCGGATTCTCGATACGATTGAGTTCAAGACCGCGTGGCATCCCATCGGACTGTGAGCGCGTCCGCTGAAAATTTCCCCCGTCAACCTCAACCAAAAAATCTGCACGCCATGAAACTCACCTCCATTCCCGCAACTCTGCTTTGCCTCTCGCTCCTTGCCGCGCCGGCCTTCGCGCAAACCGACCAGAAGAAAACCCTTCCGATTGTGCCCGGCGTCAAGCTCGCGCCGCAGCCGCCCGACAA
Organism: Verrucomicrobiota bacterium; assembly: GCA_016235585.1. GTDB lineage: Bacteria > Verrucomicrobiota > Verrucomicrobiia > Limisphaerales > JACRJY01 > JACRJY01. Next base: position 5,044 of record JACRJY010000217.1, read on the forward strand.
GGCCGCGCCCAAGGTCGGTGCCGACGGCCAGGTGAACGAAGGCTTCGCCAAGTCGCACGCGAACTACGTGAAAATTGCCAGGGAGGGCAAGGCGCAGCTCGCCTTCTACGGCGACTCCATCACTGCGGGCTGGGCGGGCGGCGGCAAGGAAGTTTGGGCGAAGGCCTTCGGCAAATATCAGCCCGCCAACTTCGGCATCGGCGGCGACCGCACCCAGCACGTCCTCTGGCGCATCGAGAACGGCGAGCTGGACGGCATCAAGCCCAAGGCCACCGTGCTGATGATCGGCACCAACAACGCCGGCGGCGACTCCGCCGAGGGCATTGCCGCCGGCATCAGGGCGATTCTCGACGCCATTCACCGGCGCTCGCCCGGCACCAAGGTGCTGCTGCTCGCCGTCTTCCCGCGCGGCGACAAGCCTGACGGCAAGTTCAACGCAGCGCACGAGAAGCTGAAAAAGGTGAACGCCATCATCGCCCAATACGCCGACGGCAAGAAGGTGCACTACCTCGACATCGGCGAAAAATTTCTTGTGGACGGCAAGCTCACCAAGGAAATCATGCCGGACTTCCTGCACCTCTCCGCCGCGGGCTACCAGATTTGGGCCGACGCCATCACGCCGAAGCTGGCGGAGTTGATGAAGTAGCGAGCGTTACAGGCGCTTCGGCGACGCGAAATTGACAAAGTTCACCGCCGGCTGCCCTTGCAGCAGTCGGCTCAAGTCACTCGCCACCGCCTCAAACGTCCGTGTCTGCGCCTCGACCGTGAACGCGCCGACGTGCGGCAGGAGAATCACGTTGTCCATCGTCTCAAAGGCGGTGCGTTCCTTCGGCGGCTCGACCTCGCGCACGTCCAGCCCTGCGCCGCCGAGGTGGCCGCTCTGCAACGCGGCGAGCAGCGCCGCCTCGTCCACGACTCCGCCGCGCGAGGTGTTGATGAAAAACGCGCCGCGCTTCATCACGGCGAAGGTGCGCTCGTTGAACATCCGCTTCGTCTCCTGCGTGAGCGGCGAGTGCGTGGTGACGAAGTCGGCCTGCGCCAGCGCGTCGTCCAGCTTGGCGCAGAGCGTCGCGCCGGTCTGCGCGAGCGTGGCATCGCCGGGCTTCACGAACGGGTCGGACACCACGAGCCGCATCCCGAACGCCGCCGCGCGCACCGCGACGAGTTTGCCGATGCGCCCGAAGCCGCAAATCGCCAGCGTCTTGCCCGCGAGTTCGATTCCCGTGCAGCCGCGCCGGTCCCAGCCGCCGGCCTTCGTCGAGCGGTCGGCCTGCGGGATTTTCCGCGCCAGCGCGAGCAGCAGGGCGAGCGTGAGTTCCGCGACGCTCACGGCGTTGGCCTCCAGCGGCGCGATGACGACGATGCCGCGCGCGTTCGCGGTCGGGAGGTCAATGTTGTCCAGCCCCACGCCCACGCGCCCGATGCCGAGGAGCTTCGGCGCGGCGGCGAGCAAGTCGGCGGTGAGCTGCGTCTGGTTCCGCACCATCACGGTGCGCGCGTCGGCGAGGGCGGCCTTCAACTTCGCCGCGTCCTTCCACAGCAGCGGCTCGCGCACGACGGAAAATTTCCCCGCCAGCGCGTCAATCGCGGGCGACTGCAGGTCTTCAGTGATGAGGATGTCCATTTTGGTTGTGGGACAGGCATCCTGCCTGTCCGGTTGGATGTTCGACTTCAATTGGCCGTGATTTTGAAAACCGGGCGCGAAACTGGACAGGCGGGACGCCTGTCCCACTAAATCTTCTCCCACTCAATCGGCTTCGTGCAGTCCACACGCGGCAGTTTTTCCTGCACGGCTTCGGGATATTTCTGCGCCGCGCCGGTGTTGAAGACGAGGATGCGGTCGGTCGGCTTGATTTTCTTTTCTTTCAACAGCACTTCCAGCGCGCCGAGGCAGACGGCGGTTTCCGGGCAGAGCGCGATGCCTTCCCGCGACGACGCGAGCTGCATCCACTTGGGGATGTCCACCTCCGGCGTCGCGAGCGCGGTGCCGCCGCTCGCGCGCACGGCGTCGAGAATCATGAAGTCGCCCACCGCCGCCGGCACGCGGATGCCGCTGGCGATGGTCGCGGCGTTCTCGAACTTCTTGGCGAACCGTTCGCCCTTCTTGAACGCGTCGGCAATCGGCGCGCAGCCTTCGCTTTGGCAGGAAATCATGCGCGGCTTCTTCGGCGATTTGAGCCAGCCGAGCGCTTCGAGTTCCGCGAACGCCTTCCACATTCCGATGAGGCCCGTGCCGCCGCCGGTCGGGTAGAGAATCACGTCTGGCAGTTCCCAGTCGAACTGCTCGGCGAGTTCGAGGCCCATCGTCTTCTTGCCCTCGATGCGATACGGCTCCTTGAGCGTGGAGACATCGAACCATCCTTTTTTCGCCTTGCCCTCGCCGACGATGCGCCCACAATCCGTGATGAGGCCGTTGACGAGAAAAGTTTTTGCGCCCGCGAGGAAACACTCCTTCTGATTGATGACCGGCGTGTCCTCCGGCATGAACACATACGCCTCCATGCCCGCGCGCGCGGCGTAGGCGGCCATCGCGCCGCCCGCGTTGCCGGCGGTGGGACACGCGACGCGCTTGATGCCGAACTCGTTCGCCTTGGAAATCGCCATCGCCATGCCGCGCGACTTGAAGCTGCCGGTCGGCAGGCGGCTCTCGTCCTTCACGTAGAGGTTGTTCACGCCGAAGTGCGCGGCGATGCGTTTCGTTTCGAGAATCGGCGTGATGGTCTCGGTGAGCGAGACGATGTTCGCCACGTCGCGCATCGGCAGCATTTCGAGGTAGCGCCACATCGTCGGCGGGCGGCCGAAAAGCTCCTTCTTGGGAAAACCCTTCTTCAGCGCAGCGAGGTCGTATTTGACCCAGAGCGGCTTCTGGCAGGTGGTGCAGAGGTTGTGGACTTTGGCGGCGTCATACTGCTGGCCGCAGTTGGCGCATTCGAGGTGGGTGACGAAATTCATGTGGGCGAATTGAACTCACGTCACAACGGCTGGTCAATGCTTCAATCCATTTGAGCCACAGATGAAACACAACGCGGCTGACACCGCCACGACTCCCTCTCCTCCATCGGATGGAGGAGAGGGCCGGGGAGAGGAGGCCTGGGAAGAGACAGGCAAAGTTGAAGCGACGATTTCGGAAGCGCCCCTCTCCCCAACCCTCTCCCCTTCCGAAGGGGAGAGGGAGTCATACCATTTCCCGGTGAGATTCGGTGGAATCATGGAAGGCACCTCCTCTCCCCATCCCTCTCCTCCACTCCGAGTGGAGGAGAGGGTGCCCGGAGGGCGGGAGAGGAGGCGAGCGTTGTCCAAAGAACCGGTTCTCATTGGGAACTGGTATCAAAAGGCAAAAGGCGGGCGGACGCCGGAAGCGCGTTTCCTGCTTTTGCCTTTTGCCTTCTTCCGGCCGGAGAAAGGTTGCCTTGCGCGCGCGATTCCATTAAACCCTTCCCCCGGTTTTTGAACTGAACTTAAAAATATGCCCTACACCACCTGCACCGTCCCCGCCGGCGGCAAAATCACCATCGCCCACGGCAAGCTCCAAGTCCCCGCCAACCCCGTCATCCCCTTCATCCGCGGCGACGGCACGGGGCCGGACATCTGGGCGGCGAGCGAGCGCGTGTTCGACGCCGCCGTCGCCAAGGCCTACGGCGGCGCGCGCAAGATCGCGTGGATGGAAGTCTTCGCGGGCGAGGAGTCGTTCAAGAAGTTCAACAACTGGCTGCCCGACGACACCGTGGACGCCTTCCGCGAATTTCTCGTCGGCATCAAGGGGCCGCTCACCACGCCCATCGGCGGCGGCATGAGGTCGCTCAACGTCGCGCTGCGCCAGATGCTCGACCTCTACGTCTGCCTGCGCCCGGTGCAGTGGTTCACCGGCGTGCCCTCGCCCGTGAAGCACCCGGAAAAGGTGGACATGGTCATCTTCCGCGAGAACACCGAGGATATCTACGCGGGCATCGAGTTCGTGGGCGGCTCGCCCGAGTCGCAGAAGGTGCTGGATTTCCTGGAGCAGAATTTCCCGAAGGACTTCGCGAAGATCCGCTTTGGCAACAAGGAGAAGATCGCCGGTTACATGAAGCTCGCCGCGCCCGATCACGACGCGTCGCACATCCCCGTGCAGGTCGGCATCGGCATCAAGGCCGTCTCCAATGTCGGCACGATCCGCCTGATGAAGTCGGCTGTCGAGTATGCGCTGGCGAACAAGCGCCGCAGCGTGACCATTGTCCACAAGGGCAACATCATGAAATACACCGAGGGCGCCTTCCGCGACTGGGCCTACAGCGCGGCGGAACGCATCTTCGGCGACAAGGTTTACACCTGGGCGAAATGGGAGAAGACCAAGAAGGACAAGGGCGAGGACGCCGCGAACGCCGAACAGAAGGCGGCGCTGGCCAGGGGCGCGCTTCTCATCAAGGACGCCATCGCCGACATCGCCCTCCAGCAAGTGCTCACCCGCCCGACGGATTTCGACGTGATCGCCACGCTCAATCTCAACGGCGACTACCTCAGCGACGCGCTCGCCGCGCAGGTCGGCGGCATCGGCATCGCGCCCGGCGGCAACATCAACTATGTGACCGGCCACGCGATCTTCGAGGCCACGCACGGCACCGCGCCCAAGTATGCGGGCAAGGACGTGGTGAATCCCGGCTCCGTGGTGCTCTCCGGCGAGATGATGCTGCGCTACCTCGGCTGGACGGAGGCCGCCGACCTCATCCTCAAGGGCCTCAACGGCGCCGTGGGCAGCAAGCGTGTGACCTACGATTTTGCGCGGCTCATGGAAGGCGCGACCGAGATCAAGTGCTCGGAGTTCGGCACGAACATGATCAGCCATATGTAGAACAGATGGCGAAAATCGTGTTCCTTCCAATGGATCGCAAGTCTGTCCTTTCTGCCTTTTTCGGACGGCTACAGAAAAAGAGAGTTTCCTATGGAGAGAAGATTTGCTATGGCAGAACGCTTGCGACATAATTCAGATGTCCGGCTACGACGGAACTGAATCCATGAAGAACGCGCATTTGCATACCTCGGTTTCATTTTCCAATACTATTTTATCCGCTTATCAAGCGGGACATTGGTTGGTTGTATCATTCCTGACGCTCTCGCTTTGCCATTATATTGCCGCTGCTGGCCACCCTCAATCCAGTGGAAGCACAAATGCTCTCCCGTGGTTGATGCAAGCGCAGAAAGAGGTAGCTGCGATTGAAGATAAGCGGGCAAGACTTACAACCTTTGTCGGTCTTGCCTCAGCTTTTGCGCAACATGGCGAATTTGCGGCCAGCGACGCCGCGTTTCTTTCTGCCAAAGCGCTCGCCGTTGAACCAAACGGTTTTCCTGAGATGTTCCAGTATCCTCGTATGCTTGCTGCCATGCCCAAAGCTCGTGCTTTGGCACGGGCCGGCCAAGTGAAGGAGGCACTTATCGTAGCCGAGAATCTGACGGGAGTTTCGCAGGTTGACCGCAGAAGAGTGGTAGGCATGACAGCAATTGGGCAAGCGGAAGCCGGTGATCTGAAAGGCGCTTTGACGACGGCGGACAGCATCGAAAAGACCATGCGCGAACGGGTGCTTGGAAAAATGGCACGTGTGTTGGCAGAGAGCGGCAGAGTGGCTGAAGCCCATAGCGTTGCCGATGCCAATCCCGGAGCCTATTGGAAAGATCACGGTCTCGCGCACGTCGCAGAAGCCCATGCGCGATCAGGCCAATTAGAGAAAGCGTTGGCCACAGCGGCTCAAATCAAATCAGATAGCCAGCAAGTTACGGCATATGTAGGAATCGCGGTCGCGCGAGCGGAAACCGGAGATTATGCTGGTGCCATCCGGGTTTGGGAGCAGACCGTCAAACCGTCAACCAGATCAGCGATCTTGGCCACAGTGGCGCAAGCCCCTCTGAAAGTTGACGATCTTGCCGCTGTAAAGATAGCGTTGGAGCAGATTCAAACTGTCAAACAATGGCCTTGGCTAAAGCCGGTCATCGGTGTTCAGATTCGGCTTAAGGACTTTACCGGTGCCCAAGCAACCGCACAACTTCTTCAAGCAAAGACCATGGACAGCAGTGTGTATTCTGACGTGGTCGAGGCTCTTGTCAGCACTGGGAAGGTCACTGAAGCGGATGCGTTTATCCAGACTGCGGTGCGGCCAGATTTGAGGCCGATTTTGGAGCGAAAACTCGTCCGAGCCATTCTGCGAAGCGGGGTGAATCAAGCGGTATTAGAACGTGTCAAGCGACTGTCGCCGTTGCCGGAGAGCATTCAGGATCCAGTTTCCGCCAATATGGTGGAACTTGAACGCGAGATCGTGCAGAAGCTGGCTGCTGTGGGCGAAGCCAAGACCGTGCAAGTCATTTACGATCGGCTGCCGGACAAGATTAAGCGCGATGATGTTGAGTTCGAGTGGCAGCTTGCTACGGCCCAAGCGAAAGGTGGCAATTATACCACATGGGACAAGCTCATGTCTGCCCATCAAAAGCAGATTCAACAGACTACCAACACTGATCAACAGCTTATGCTCCAAGCTAGGGCGTTCATTCTCTTTACAAAAACTGCCCACTGGGAGGAGGCGCAGAAACTCACCACAATGTTCCATGATCGGCAATTCCTCGAACTGCTTTTCGGGTATATGCACGTCAAATCCAGCACCGATTTGGCCTTTCTTGCTGACTTGGCCAATCATGTGCCGCTACCGCCAATGGTGCAAGGGGCGGTATTTGGAGCGATCGCACCCAATTTGTTGCAAGCTGGCCGACAAAAGGAATTGTCGGCTTGGATGGCGCGCCTGCCCACCCCGCAGCAACGGGCAATAGCGTTTATCTCTGCCGCCTCAAGTATCGGGCCGCAGGCCACGTCAAGTGAAGAGTTCTAAATGCCAATCGCAACGTGCAACTTTGATCTCATCCCCTGCCTCTTTTTTGTTTCCATTTTCTGCGTGAATGCATTTGACTCTCCGGCATGAAATCTTTCTCCTTCGCCAGCCTGCTTTGCCTTTCCCTTCTCGCCGCGCGGCCCGTCGCCGCCGCGACGCCCGCGCAGAACGCCGCCGCCGAGATGGCCGCCGCCGCCCACCACTTCCTCGCCGCGCTCACGCCGGAGCAAAAAGCGCAGGCCACGTTCGAGTTGAAGAACGACGAGCGCCTCAACTGGCATTTCATCCCCAAGAACGACCGCAAGGGCGTCCAGTATAAAGACCTCACCCCGCCGCAGCGCCGGCTCTCCGACGCGCTCCTGATCTCCAGCATGAGCGCGCGCGGCTACAGCAAGGCCGTCACCATCATGAGCCTCGAAGACATCCTGCGCGTGCAGGAGGCGGGCAAGAAGGGCGGCAACACCCGCGACCCGGAGCGCTACTACTTCAGCGTCTTCGGCAAGCCGACGGCCACCGGCACGTGGGGCTGGCGGCTGGAGGGGCATCACTTCTCGGCGAACTTCACCGTTGTCGCGGGGCAGTTTGTGTCCGCCACGCCGTCGTTCATGGGCAGCAATCCCGGCGTGGTGAAGGACGGCCCGCGCGCCGGCCTGCGCGTGCTCGGCACGGAGGAGAATCTGGGCCGCCAACTCGTCAAGTCGCTCGATGCTGAACAGCGGAAGCAGGCCATCTACACCGCCACCGCGCCCAAGGACATCCTCACCGCCGCCGAACGCAAGGTGAAGCCGCTCGGCACGGAGGGCGTCGCCGCCGCCAAGCTCACGAAGGAACAGCAGACACTGCTCACGCGGCTCATCCGCGAATACATCAACCGCGTGCGCTCGGAGTTTGCCGCCGCCGACTGGCAGAAGATAGAACAGGCGGGCTTGGACAAAATCCTCTTCGCGTGGGCGGGCGGCACCGAGCCGGGCCAGGGCCACTACTATCGCGTGCAGGGGCCGACCTTCCTGCTGGAATACGACAACACGCAGAACGACGCCAACCACGTCCACGCCGTGTGGCGCGACTTCGCGAACGACTTCGGCGAGGACATTTTGAAGAAGCACTACACGGAAGCGCACGGGAAGTGAGGCCCATCTCTCCAGCCCTGCGTTGGCGACGCCTGATGGCCGCCCTGGTGATTATCCTGGCGATGAGTTGCGCGGGCTGCCAGACGTTCAGTCTCACCAAGGAGCAATGGGAAGCCCAGCAGCGCGGCGAGCGAGTGGACGCGGAGACGGCCAAGGTCGTCGAGACCGCTGGCACGATGGGATACTACGGACTGTTCCTCGGTGAATTGCTGTCCGCCGTGCTGCGGAAGTGAGGGACGGCCCGCCCGCGAGTTCCGGAGGGCATTCGGCTGTTACGCCTTCATTCTTTGCTCAAACATACTCCGAATCCGAAAATGGCGAAAAACAACAGCGGCCAAAAGAAATAATAAAACCCTCTGTCCACCCATGACATCGTCGCGCCCTGTCTGCGGACAAGGGTCACGGAGTAGGCCGAACCAGCAAGAGCGGCAACGAATACGGTCACGAGTAAAACAATTCGGCGTGTAGAAATCGGAAGCGGCATGTAGATTTCGAAAAGCGGGAGGACAATCATGCTTACCGGCGTCCAAACAAGTCCGAAAACCATAAGCGGTTCAAGAGTCCTTACGGACGGTGTGATTCTGAAGTTCATGCGTGCGAACAGCCTTTTACAGTAAGCTAGGCTGCAAACTTCGCGGCTTTTCTTGTTGCATGGTTTGAACGGTATTCTTCTTGCCATTCGCTGTCCAGCGCACGGTGACTCAAAAACTTCCCACGCCAAATCGAATTCCATCTTGGCACGCGGCGGGGCTTGTGGTTGGCTCTCGCCGCCTAAATGAACCGCGCCATTCGCCTTCTTCCCCTGCTGCTGGCCGCGCTGCTGCCCGCGTTGCACGCGCAGGACACCAACCGCGTCTTCCGCATCACCGCCACCGGCCAGGCGGACTACGACCTCGAGGCGCGCAAGTGGACGGCCACGGAAAACGTGGCGGTGAACTTCAAGGATCCGGTGAAGGGCGAGATGGATCTCACCGCCCAGCGCGTGAGCGTGGATGAAAACACCGGCGACGTGGTCGCGGAGGGCATGGTGAACTTCCGCCGCGAGGGCCAGCTCTGGCGCGGCGAGCGGCTGGAATACAATTACCTGACGCGCGTAATGAAGGGCGCGGAGTTCAAGACGGGACAGGTGCCGTTTTACATTTCCGGGATGAGCCTGGAAGCCGTGCAGTCCAACCGCGTCTATGTCGCCACGGGCACTTCCATCACGACGGATGACGTGGCCGCGCCGGGCTACCGCATCCGCGCGAAGAGCATGATCATCATCCCCGGCCATTCAATTGAGGCCGAGGGCGCGACGCTCTATCTCGGCAACACGCCGGTGCTCTACCTGCCGCACTACAAGCGCACGCTCTACCGCCACCCGAACAACACCGAGCTGACGCCGGGCTTCCGCAGCCTCTACGGCGCGTATCTGCTCGGCACCTACAACTGGTATGCGAGCGACACTCTCTCCGGCGGCCTGCACCTCGACTACCGGCAGCGGCGCGGCTTCGGCTTCGGCCCGGATCTGGACTACGACCTCGGCGACTGGGGCAAGGGCAGGCTCTCCCTCTACGGCACGCGCGACGACAAGCCGGGCGTGGACAATCTCGGCGCGCCGATTGACCGTGACCGGCACCGCTTGAGTTTTTCGCACCAGGTCAATTTGACCTCGAACCTGACAGTGCAGGCGACGTTGCGCGAGCAGGGCGACCCGTTCATCGTCCGCGATTTCTTCGAGGACGACTACCGCAAGAACATCCAGCCAAATTCCTTTCTCGAAGTGAACCAGCGCTGGCAAAACTGGAGCCTCAACGTGCTGGCGCAGCCCCGCATCAACGATTTCTACGACACCGTCGAGCGCCTGCCGGACGTGAAGCTCACCGGCATCCGCCAGCAGCTCGGCGCGACGCCGTTCTACTACGAGAGCGAGAGTTCGCTCGGCTACTTCCAGCACAAGTTCGCCGACAACACGCTGCCGGCCTTCGCCGCGTGGCGCGCGGACACCTTCCACCAGATTGTGCTCCCGAAGACGCTCGCCGGCTGGCTCAACGTCACACCGCGCCTCGGCACGCGCTACACGCACTACGGCGAGAGCGACGGGCGCGGCGCGGCCACGAGCGAACAGAACCGCTGGGTCTTCAACACCGGGATGGAAACTTCGTTCAAGGCTTCGCGCACGTGGCGCGGCGCGGAGAGCAGCTTCTGGGACGTGAGCGGCCTGCGACACATTCTCGAACCGTCGGTCAACTACGTCTTCGTCCCGCGCCCGAACAAGGTTCCGACGCAGCTGCCGCAGTTCGACACGGAGCTTGCCAGCCTGCGCCTGCTGCCCATCGAGTATCCCGACTACAACGCGGTTGATTCCGTGGACAGCCAGAACACGTTCCGCTTCGGCCTGCGGAACAAGCTCCAGACCAAGCGCGCCGACGCGGTGGAGAACATCGTGAACTGGGAGGTGTATTCCGACTGGCGCGTGAAGCCGCGCGCCGGACAGAGCACGTTCTCGGATGTGTATTCCGACTTGGACTTCAGCCCGCGCAGTTGGGTGACGCTCACTTCGGAGACGCGCTACGACATCGCCAGCGGCGTGTTCCGCCTCGCCGACCACAACCTCACGCTCAAGCCCAACAGCGCGTGGAGCGCGAGCCTCGGCCATCGCTATCTGCGGAACGACCCCGCACTCGCCGCGCTCGCCCCGCCGGGCGTCAACTCCGGCAACAACCTCATCCGCACCAGCCTCTACTGGCGGCTGAATGAAAACTGGGGGTTGCGCGCGACACACCAGTTCGAGGCGCGCGACGGCACGATGGAGGAACAGCTCTACACCGTCTATCGCGACTTCCGCAGCTGGACGGGCGCGTTGAGCTGCCGCCTGCGCGACAACCGCGGCGGCGGGCCAAGTGATTTCACGATTGCGTTCACCTTCTCGCTGAAGGCGTTCCCGCGCTTCAAAATGGGCCACGACTCCGACACGCCGTCACTGCTGCTGGGGGGCGAATAGAACATCCGAGGCAAATCGGAGCGCCGCGCATCACTCGGCACGAATCGCTACGACTTCCAGCCGAGCAATGCTCGGCGCTCCTCCGCAAGTGAGTTTTGCCGAGGCTGCGAAATGTAGAAATGGAAACAGGCGCGACGCCCGTCCTACTTTGCCGGCGAGCCGCCGCCCGCGCGCGTGTCGCCCTCGAAGACCACGCGGCGTTTCTCAATCCGCACCACGGTTTTGTTCGCGAGCGAGATGGCTTCCAAGGCCTCCATGCCGTTCAAATCCCACGCCGTAATCGCGTGGCGGAAGAAATGCCACGAATCCATGCTCTTCACCGGCGGCAGGAAAATCGGGTAGCCCGTGAGCTTCGAGGAGAAATGCTTTCGCAGAATCGGCTGCACGTAGTTCCAGTCCTTGTCGTTCGAGTAGAAGTGCGGTGCGAATTTTTTCTCCCTCAACTTCCGCGCCACCGCTTCGTCCTGCACCTGCACCATCGGCGTCGCCGGATCCTCATGCGTGTGCAGCAGCAAGAACGGCGGCAGGTGCGTGAGGCGGATGGCGGTCTGGTTCGTCAGCGCGACCAGCGCATCGAGCAGCGATGGCACGGAATTCGTGAGGACGGTGCGGCCGCGGTTGAAAAAATAAAACTCATCCGTCGCGCCCGGCTGCAGCACGAGCGCCTTCACCGCCGGGTTCGCCTGGAAGGCGTCGAGCAGCACGGCGGCGACATTGGTCTTCGTCAATACGGTGACGTTGGTCTTGAGCGGCATCAGGGCGAGCGCGGCTTCCCAGCTCTCGGCGGCGCGGGCTGGTGATGACAGGACGAACAAGGCGGCGGCGAAAAGGCAAAGCCGTCTCGCAATCTGGAAATAGCGATGGTCATCCGCAGTTGTGGAGCAGAGCGCCGGGTAGCACCCGCCTCTGGCGGGTCGTGCCGGGCGTCGCGCCCGGCACTCGGACGGCCCGGACTTCAGATGGTTTGACGAGAACCCGGCGAGGACGCCGAGTCCGACCCGCCAGAGGCGGGTGCCACCCAAACGGCAGCGGTCACGACGACTGACTGGCATCAATTTCATAAGTTCACATGGCAAGCTGGGCGACGCGCTCCTGGATTTGCGCCGTCCAGCGCGAAAGAAAACTCAACTCACGGTAAATTTCCTCCAGCCGCCGCAGCGGCAGCGCCACGCCGCTGGCACCGTCGCCCGCCGATTCCCAGACCGTGTTCATGGCCTTCAACTCCTCCTCCAGCGCGGCGACCGGCACGCGGAGCTTCTGTTGCATCGCGTTGAGTTCATCCAGCCGGTTCAATCCGTCTTCGAGGAATTTCACCTTGAGCAGCGGCGAGGCGGCCCTGGCCTTCTCCGCGAGAAAAACATCCACCGCCTTGCACGCCTGGCCAATCTCGAAGAACAAATCCATCAGTTGCGCCGGAGCCTGCTGGATGTTCGCGGGCGCGGCACCGCACTCCAGTTCCAGCAGATGGCGCAGGCGCTCCTTCGGGTCACGCAGGCAGTTGTAGGCGGCGTTGAGTTCCTGATAGCGCTCGTTGGTGGCCTGCTTCTCTGCCTCGGGAGCGTTGTGCGAACGGTCGGGATGAACCTCGGCGGAAAACTGGAAGAATTTTCCCTTGAGCTTTTCCACATCCAGCCACGGGCGGCGCGGCTCTTGCAGCAGCGTGAAATAATCCGTCATGCGCCCGGCGCTCACGCGCTGAAGCTCTCGCCGCACGAGCAGCTCGTCGCCGCGTTCGGGTTCTTCACCTTGAAGCCGCCCTCCTGCAGCGCGTCCACGTAGTCCAGCTCGGAGCCGGTGACGTAGAGGGCGCTCTTCGGATCCACGACGACCTTGACACCCGCCGTCTCGACGAGGATGTCGCGGTTCGCCGGCTTGTCCTGCAGATCCATCTTGTATTGCAGGCCGGAGCAGCCGCCGCCGATGACGGCCACGCGCAGCACGCCTCCTGCCCGGCCCTGCTTCGTGAGCAGCGCCCCAACCTTCTTCGCCGCGCCGGGCGTGAGCTTGATCAGGCGCTCGTCGCCGACGCGGAAATTCGCCGGAGCGGCGGCGGTGGAATTGGTGGTGGCGGCAATCATCGCGGTGAAACTACCCGGCCTGGCATATCACGTCAACCAACGCCGTCACCGCAGCCGTTTCAACTGCCGCCGCGCAATCCAGCGCTCCACGTGCGCGAGAAGGAAGTAGGCCCAGCGTTCCTTGACCTTCTCGAAAAACGAACGGCTGCTACCCCACGTCGCGCGTTCAATCTTCCGGCTGCGGGCAAGGTCGGCGTCAAAAATCTCCCGCGCCTCCGCCGCAAGCGGCGCGCCCTCGAGGCGCGCGACGAGCTCGTAATTGATGTTGAGGCTGCGGAAATCCAGGTTCGCCGAGCCGCAATAAACCGTGTCGTCGAGCACGAGCAATTTCGCGTGGAGAATCTGCGGCTCGTATTCGTAAATCTCCGCGCCCGCGCGCAGCAGGCCGCGATAGAGATGCCGCCCCGCCCGCTGCGAGAGCGGCACGTCGGACTGGCCCGCGAGCAGCAGCCGCACGCGCCCGCCGCGCTTGACCACGCGCGCCAGCTCGCGGCGGATCGTCCACGACGGCAGGAAATAGCCACTGGCAATCCGCACCTCGCGCGCGCGATTGAGATCCGCCTTGAGCGCGTGCTTGATGTCGTTGCGCCCGCGCCCCGGCCCGCTGAAGAGCAGTTCCACCTCCTCGTGGCGGACGCGCTTGCGCGCCCCCGTCTTTCGCAGCCACATCAACCGCCGGTGACGAAACTCCGCACGGGCGAACATCTCGTCGAACGACGCCGCCAGTTCCGCCGCCGCCGGCCCGCCCAGGCGCAGGCCGAGGTCGCGCCAGCCCGCGGTCACGCCGTCGCCCTGATACTCCGGCGCGATGTTGAAGCCGCCGATGAACGCCGCCGCGCCATCGCACACGAGCAGCTTGCGATGGTTGCGGAAGGTCACACGCCCCAGTTCAATGGGATTGAACCAGTGGAATTCCCCGCCCGCCTGAATCAGCGGCTCCCAGAACTCGTCCGCCAGTTCCAGCGAGCCAACCGCGTCCACCAGCACCCGCACCGTGACACCGCGCCGCCGCGCCGCCACCAGCGCGTCGCGGAACTGTTCGCCGATGGGGCTGGCCTGGAAAATATACGTCTCCAGCCGGACGCTTTCGCGCGCGGCGGCCACGCCCGCCAGCATCGCGGCGAACGCCTCGTCGCCCGTGCGGAGCCAGCGGAACCGGTTTTCATTTTTGGACCGCATCCGCAGCAAGGCTAGAAACCTGGAGGGGCAAATGCAATGGCTGGCGCGGGGAGGTTTTCGACGGACGGGACGCCGCACGTTCCCCATCCACGGCCTGATTCCGGTTTGGAACAGGTGGTGCACCCGCCAGGAGTTGAACCTGGAACCTTCTGATCCGTAGTCAGACGCTCTATCCAATTGAGCTACGGGTGCAACCAAGGGCTGGAAAAATACAAACGCCCATTCCATTGGGCAAGTGATTTCCCCCGGAATTCTCCCGCCCTCGGCCGATCGCCGCCGGCGATGTCACAGACGGCCCGGTTTGTCCTCAATCCGCCACCCGGACGCGATAGAAGCGCGGCGAGGCGTTCGTGGTCGTGTCGGTCGTCGTCATCATGCCGCCGCTGCCGTTGGTCGCGTGGAGCAGCTGCCACACCGCCGGGAAATTGGTGGTGAATTCAACGCGGTTGGTCAGTCCCGCCACGCTGTTCCACGAAATGTCGCAGGTGTGATCGGCCTTCGCGGCGACTTCGATCTTGAGCAGCGTGATGTCCAGAAAGAGCTGGTTGGAATCCACCAGGCTGGGGTTGAGCAGCGGCAGGGTGTCGAACGGCGGGTTGAAATACTCGTAAAGCACGAGGTTCGTCAGTTGCGGAACCGTCGTATACGGGTAGATCCAGTTTTGGAAGCGGTTGAACATCGCCAGCGCGTTGGTGCCGGCAATCACCCGGCCGAACACCGTGAACCCGCCGCTGTTGGCGGGGCTGTCGAGCGAGGCCGAGTTGTCCGCCAGGTTGAAAAAGAACTGGGACGTCGCCGAGTTGGGATCGATGGTCTTGGCCATGGCGATGGTGCCGAAGACGTTGCTGTAAAACTTCCCCGTGGTGAATTCATTCGTCACCGGCGGATCGGTGGCGACGGCCACCCAGTCCCAGTTGGCCGCCCCCCGGTTGGTCACGACGTAGCCGCCCGCCTGCAGCACAAATCCGGGGATGAGACGGTGGCTGAATCCATTCGTGTAACGCCCGCTCTGGACGTAGCGGATGAAGTTTTGCACGGTCGCCGGCTTGTCCTGGTCGTAAAGCTCCACCGCGATGTCCCCAAACACAGTGCGGAACTGCGCCAGCGTCCCGGCCAGGCCGGAGGCCGCCGCCGCAAACAGAAACCCGCCGCAAATCCATCGGACAAACATTGCGGCACAAAATACAAACCCTTCCGCACCTTCGCACGAGAAATCCGGCGCGTGTGATGGAGCGCCGGTCTCCGAATCGGCACCGGGGCCGGTTCTTTTCCATCCTGCCGGATCGGAGTCCGGCGCTCCGGGGGCAGCCTGGATGCGCCCGCGACTCATCGCGTGGGAATGCCGCCGCTATTTCCCGCCAATCCCGATGTGTTTCAGGAACGGCTCGATGGCGCGCGGGCGGCCCAGGAATTTCTCGATGGATTCATTCACGTCGCGCGAGTCGCCCGGCTCGTAAATCTCCTTCCGCAGCCGCATCCCGGCGCTCGCGTCGAGAAAACCTTTCGGCGACTTCTCGAAGACCGTGGCCATGTCCGCCGCAATCGCATCCGCCCACGCGTAGCCGTAGTAGCCGGCGTCGTAGCCCGTGAGGTGCCCGAAGTAGGCGACGAACGCCGTGTCCTCCGGCACGGGCAGGAAGACGCGGGTGAGAATCTCGTTCGACACTTTCACGCAGTCCTTCTTGTTCGCCGCGCTGACGTCCGAGTGCAGCGTCATGTCGAGCAGGCCGAAGGAAAGCTGCCGGCGATAGTGCGAGCCGATGGTGGCGAGGCGGGCGGCCTTGAGCTGGCTCATGATTTCCGCCGGGATTTTCTTCGCGGGGTCGCGGTAGTCCGCCGCGAACGTGTCGAGCACGGTCTTGTCCCACACCCAGTTCTCCAGCATCTGCGACGGCGCTTCGACGAAATCACGCGGCACGCTGGTGCCGGCGAAGCGCGCGTGTTTCGCCCGTGTCAGGATGGAGTGCAGCGCGTGGCCGAACTCGTGGAAGACCGTTTCCACGTCGTCGTGCGAGAGGAGCGATGGCTTGTCCTTCTGCGGCGGCGGGAAGTTGCAGATGAGCGCGACGGTCGGGCGCTGGTAGCGGCCGTCGGCGAGCTGCTTGCCCTCGATGATGCCGAACTGCGCGAAGTGGTTGTATTTGCCGTCGCGCGGAAACATATCGAGGTAGAACAGCCCCAGCGGCTCGCCCGTGGCGGAATCCGATACGGAGTAGAGTTGCAGGTCGTCCGCCCACTTGTAAGGCGGTTCGAGGCGCTCAATCTTCAGCCTGAAAATCTGCTCGTAGATGCGGAACATTCCCTTGAGGACGTTTTCGTAAGGGAAAAACACGCGCAACTGCTCGGCATCCACCGTGTATTTCTCCTTCTTCAGCACGTTGGCGAAGTAGCGCCAGTCCCACACATGAATCTTCGCGCCCGCCTCGCCGGTTTCCTTCACCTTCAGCTTGCGGAACTCCTCCAGTTCGGCGTCGAATTTCGGCTGCAATCCCGTGACGAGCCGCTCCATGAAATCCCGCGCGTTCGCCGAGGTCTTCGCCATCTTCGGCTCGACCTGATAATCCGCCCACGACGCATAACCGAGCTTGCGCGCGATGGTGTCGCGCAGTTCGAGGATTTTCTGGAGCAGCGGCACGTTCTCCGCGCGGGCGAGGTTGTTGTGAATCGCCATGATTTTCTTTCGCGTGGCCTCGGACTTCGCGTTTTCCATCAGCGTGATGAAGTGGAAGGTGATGTTCGCCATCACCGTGTATTCATCTGCGCCGGTCTTGATGCCGTCCTGCTGGAGGAAACTCGCCGGGACGCCTTCCAGTTCGGCCTGGGTGAACTTCACCGCCTGCTTCGTCTTGGTGATGTTCGTGTCGAAGTCGGTGATGAGCTTGGCGAGGTCTTTGCGAAGCTGCTCCACCTCGTCGCGCTGCGGCTTGGGCAGTTCCAGACCCGCGCGCCGGTAACCGCGCAAAATGTCTTCCAGCAGCCGCTTGTCCTCGCCCGTGAGCGGCGGATTCTTCGCCGCGAAAGATTTCACCGCGCGATAAACATCCTCGCGATAATCGAGGCCAACGGCCCAGTCCTCGTATTTTTTCATGGCCTCGGTCGCAGCGTCGCGCATCGCGGCGTTCGTGCTCGTCTCCTTGATGAGGCCGAGGCGGTTCACCGTCAGGCCGGCCTCATACAGGATGTCGTCCATCGCGCGCACGGTGCTGGCGAACGAAACTTCGGCGGCGGTGAGCCGACCGACGGCATCGAAGCCGGCGTTCGCCGTGGTGATGGCCTGAAGCACGGCGTTGGTCAGCGCGTCCGGCGTCGTCTCAAACTCCGGCACGCGGATGACGGAGTTGTATTTCGCGGCGCGGCGCTGCAGTTCACCCAACGGATCGGAACCAAGCGTGGCGGGGGATTGATGCCCGACGTGACTGCACGCAATCAGGAGGCAGCAGGCGGCAAGCAACAGGGCGGTTTGCAAATTCATAGGCGCGAAAGCTTGCGATTCGCTCCACGCCCAATCAAGCGGATTTCCCGGAGTGCATTATTAAATCGCTTCCTCGCTGTTTTCGGTGGAATACGAAGGCAGCGAATGCTGCGGGGAGGTTGCGGGACGGTCTCCCTCTCCCAGCGGGAGAGGGATTAAGGGTGAGGGAGAAGCTTTGCTCCATCGTGGCGGGCTGGAACTGGCACGCGCTCTTGGATGCTTGGAGGCGCTCTCCCTCACCCCGCCCTCTCCCGCTGGGAGAGGGAGAATGGCCGACAGCGCTCGATCTACCGGTTACGTCCACTTCCATTCCACCGAAAACAGCGGGGAATCATTAAAAATTCCTGAAAGTTTTGTGGCAAACGCCGCAGCCTCGTCAGCAAACGCCGCAGCCGCGTCAGTGAGTGCCAAAACCGTGTCGGCCAACGCCGGAAACCTGTTTGCTAACGTCAAGAGACTGTTAGGAAACGCCGGGAACGTGTTTGCAAACACTAGGAGACTGATTGGAAACTCCGAGATCGTGTTTGCTAACGCCGGTAACCTGTTAGGAAACGTCAGGATCCTGCGCGCCGCGCGCGAGAGTGTGCGGCGGGCCGCTTCCGGCATTTACGGCGCGACACTGGGCGATCCGGCGGCGCTGCTGGCGGCGGGGTTGGAAATCGAAGCCGAGAAACGTCCCGTGGGCCGTCCCGTCGCGCCCGATCAACTGCGCGCGACTGCCTCGGAACTGGAGGGCGTGGTGCAACTGCGCTGGAAACGCCCGGTGCGCCGCTGCACGTTCCTCGTCCAAATGACGCGCGACCCGGCGGCGGCGGACGGCTGGCAGCAGGTGGCCATCAGCCTCCGCCAATCCTGCGAAGTGACCGGCCTGGAGAGCGGGATGAAATACTGGTTCCGCGTGACCGCGACCAACACGCAGGGTCAGGGGCCGTGGAGCGGGCGGTGGGCGTCAGGGTGAGGTGAGGGGGAAATATTGTGAGCGGTCGGTGAAAAGGGACCGGGAGGGAACGAAATAAACTCCTCCATGCTGGGGTATGTCAAACAACCTCAGCATGTCGAATCAACAGGCCATCATTGGATTGATCGGGCGGGGCTGGAGCCAGCGCCGCATCGC
>JACRJY010000218.1 GCA_016235585.1 Verrucomicrobiota bacterium
GAACTTCCGACAATTCTGGCGACTCACCGGACAGGCAAGATGCCTGTCCCACTACTGGCACCTCGGCCATGACCAAGTCCTCCTCAAAAAACGCGCCCTGTGCCAGCAGCCCGCCGTTGCCGTCGAAAACCAGGCTCGCACCGTCAAAAATCAACTCATCATTCCCGCCGACCGAGTTGCAATACACCAGCGGGCGCCCCGTCTTGGCCGCGAACGCCCGCAGCATCTCGTGGCGCGTGCGGTTTTTCCCGACGTGCCACGGCGACGCCGAGAGGTTGAAGATGATTTCCGCGCCCGCCGCCGCGAGATCCGCCGCCGGGTTGCGGCGGTAGCGGCGCTCGCGCCAGAATCCCTCGTCGTTCCACACATCCTCACAGATCGTCACGCCGATCTTCCGTTCGTTGAATTCGATGATTTGATTTTCCGTGGCCGGCTCGAAGTAACGATCCTCGTCGAACACGTCGTAGGTCGGCAGCAGCGTCTTTGTGCGCGTCGCGACGATGCGTCCGTTTTGCAGCAGCGCGGCGGCGTTGGTCAGTTCGCGGCCCGGACGCTTCTCGTTTCGTCCGACGAAGCCGATGAGCAAACCGACCTTGCCCGTGCTGGCGGCAAGCCGATCAAGTGTCGCCAAGTTACGCGCGACGAATTCCTTGTTCTGCAACAAATCGCGCGGCGGATAGCCGGTGACGGCGAGTTCGGGGGCGATCACCAGCTCCGCGCCCGCCGCCACGGCGCGGTCGTAGGCGTCGCGGATTTTCCGCTCGTTCCCGGCGAAGTCGCCGACGGTGGTGTTGAGTTGGGCGAGGGCGATTTTCATGAACCTAGAAGGCGCGATTTGGAGTGCGGTGACAAGTCACCGCACTCCACAATGTTTCGACGATGATGCCAGCCGCACTGGATCTGTAAGTTCCCATTCGTGGTGAAAAATCAACGTTGGCCAAAAAAAGTCTGCCGCAATGTGCCGCGATCCGTGGTGATGACCGCGCCGGGACCGATGTTGTTCTTCTTGAACCAGCCCTGCGGCGTTTCGAGTGCGAACAAAACCTGCCCGCTGTTCGCGCGCACTGGGTTTTCGTTGAGCGGTTGCAGGTCGTGGATTTCCAGAATCGCGCCGTTCGGACCGATGTAGGCGATGGACAGCGGCACGTGGGTGTTCTTCATCCAGAACGATGCCTGCTGCGGCTGGGGAAACACAAAGAGCATCCCGTTGTTCTCGCCCATCTCCTTGCGGAACATCATGCCGATTTCCTGCTGGCGCGGCGAGAGGGCCAGTTCCGTCTCCATCGTGCGCGGGCCGATGTAGAGCTTCATCGTCGGCAGCTTCGGCTGGGCCGCCGTCGGTGCGTCGGATTCAACCGGCTTCGGCGCAGACGCGGCGGGCGGCTTGCCGCAGCCGGCGGGCAGCCACGCCGCCAAAATCAAAACTGAAACCCATCGCATCGAACGCATGAAGTGAGAGTGGAAAATGAGCGCGCGGTTTTCAATCACCGTTTAACCCAGATTCCGAAGTCGGGGGAGAACACCCGCCCCCGGGTGTGGCTGGATGCGCCCTCGCGTCCAGCCCGGTGGCATGAACCAAGGTTCTGAAAACTCCGCATAATTTCGTGCCACGCGAGGCGCGTGCGCTCCCCATCCGATTTCGGAATTCGAGTTTGACGTAGGCCAGGCGGGACGCCTGCCCTACTTTTCCGCCTTCCACTCCGTATCCGCCGTGAACTGGCTCACATCCACGACGAAGCGCACGCCGAACGGCGATTCGTTCACCGAGCCAAGCTGAATCTTTCCCGACTCAATCGCCAGCGTCGGCCAGCCCGCCGCGCTGCGGTGGTAAAGGTCGGGATGCAGCTTCAACACCTGTTCCTGCACCGTCGCCGGGAACTGCGACAGCCCGGCGTTGTAGTGATGCCCGTTGCGCTCCACGCTCTCGACGCCCAGCGCGGCGCACACCGCGAGGTCCTGCGGCAGCGACACGGGGCCGACGTTGCAGAGGTCTTCGCCGCTCATCAGGAAACGCCGCGCCGGCTCCTCGCGCTGCCGGTGCAGCAGCAGGCAGCGGTTGGCAATGCCCTTGAAGACGCCCTTGCAGTTCTTGTGGCTCGTGCCGTTGTAGCCGAGCCGCAGCGCCGCAGGCAGGCTCTCCAGCGTCGCATCCGACTCGTCAATAATCATCGGCGGACGCCCCGGCCACGCCTTGAACGCCTCGCCGACGGCGGGCTTGAGCGCCTCGGCACGGTGCAACGGCTGTTCCACGAACAACAAATGCTGGAGAAACGGGCGCATCTTCTCATCCGCCGAAATCGTCTCCCAGAACGCGCGGAAAGATTCCAGCGATTTGAACTGCTCGTTCCCATCGAGGCTGAAGGCGAAATCAGCGGGGGCGTTCGCCTGAATCACGTCCGCGATGCTTCGCAGCCGCGCCTGGTCGTTCTCCGGCTGGCCATTGACCTTGATTTTGAAGTGCCGCAGGCCGTGGCGGCGGATGCACTCGGCGAGCGACTGCGGCAGGCCGTCGTCGAGCTTTTCGCCGGGCGGGATGTCCGCATCCGTCAACGGGTCGAGCAGGCCGACCGTGTGGCGCAGCGTGATTTCGTTCAGCGGCTTCTCCGGCAGCAAATCCGCCGGCTGGAGTTTTTCCAGCGCGGGATGAATCTCGCCGAGCCGGATGCCGAAATGATTCGCCCGCAGCAGGCGGTGAAACGGCCGGCCCGCCGCGCGGCACACCGCCTCGATGAGCGCGCGCTCCACCAGCGACGTGCCGAAGTGCGCGAGCAGCGGCGGGAGCTTTTCCGCCTCGGCCCAGAGCGCCTGCGTCTCGTAAAGCTCGCGCCACAGGTCGAACGCGCTGGCCCCGTTCATTTCGAGGGCGGTCTTCAGCGCGTGCTGGATGCAGCGGAGCATCTCGCGGATTTCCGGCTCGACCGCGCGCTCCGGCACCTTGGTGAACCACTTCGGCGGCAGCAGGTCGGCGGCGACGCCGGGCGACGACCGCCCATCCACCTCCACGCGCAGCCGCACGAACGCCATCGGCATCCGCGTCATCGTGGCGATGCCGTATTTGAACGGCATCCGCGTGCGCAGGTTGATGAGATGAATGTCGCCGTCGCGGATGAAAATCTTCATGCGATGAATTCACCTCAAGCTAGGGCAGAGGCTGGCGGGTGAACCAGAAAATAATCTTGGCCGCCCGCGCGGCGTCCGGCAGATTCGCGCCGATGAAAAACGCGCTCACCGAAGCCCGCCGCAAAGCCCTCACCGCCCAGGTCGAAAAGGCGGTGGCGGCCACGCCCGTCTATGACATCCACACGCACCTCTACGACCCGGCGTTCGGCGAGCTGCTGCTGTGCGGCATTGACGACCTGCTGACCTACCACTACCTCGTCGCCGAGTCGTTCCGCTATTTTGATTTTCCCTACGAGAAGTTCTGGGCGCTCTCCAAGACGCAGCAGGCCGACTTGATTTGGGATGTTCTTTTCCTCCAGCACTCGCCCATCTCCGAGGCGTGCCGGGGCGTGCTGACGACGTTGCAGATGCTCGGCCTCGACGTGAAGAAGCGTGACCTGCCCAAGCTCCGCAAGTGGTTCGCCGCGCAGAAGCCCGACGCCTACATCACGCGCTGCATGGAGGTGGCGCGCGTCCGGCAGATTTGCATGACGAACTCGCCGTTCGACGACCTGGAGCGGCCCCGGTGGGAAAAAGGTTTTCGCCGTGATGAACGGTTCACCTCCGCGCTGCGGATTGACCCGCTGCTCGTCGCGTGGAACGACACCGCGCCCAAGCTCGCGAAGTGGGGCTACAAGGTCACGACGGAGTTGAGCGACCGCACGTTGAGCGAGGTGCGCCGCTTCCTCGCCGACTGGTCGGAGCGCATTGACGCGAAGTATCTGATGGTCTCGCTGCCGCCGGACTTCACCTATCCCGGCGACAACGCCTGCGCGCGCCTCATGGAGACCGCCGTGCTGCCGCACTGCCGCGAGAGCGGCCTGCCGTTCGCGATGATGCCCGGCGTCAAGCGCGCCGTGAACCCGCAGCTACGGCTCGCCGGCGACGGCGTGGGCCGCTGCGACACCGGCACCTTCGAGAACCTCATCGCCGCGCACCCGGACAACAAGTTCCTCATCACCGCGCTCTCCCGCGAGAACCAATACGAGTTCTGCGTCGCCGCGCGGAAGTTCCGCAACCTGCACATCTTCGGCTGCTGGTGGTTCACCAACGTGCCGCATCTCATCGAGGAAATCACCCGGATGCGCCTCGAACTCGTCGGCCTCTCCATCACGCCGCAGCACTCGGACGCGCGCGTGCTGGATCAAATCATCTACAAATGGGAGCACTCCCGCCGCATCATCAGCGGCGTGCTGGTGGACAAATACCTCGACCTCGC
Source organism: Verrucomicrobiota bacterium (assembly GCA_016235585.1). Classification (GTDB taxonomy): domain Bacteria; phylum Verrucomicrobiota; class Verrucomicrobiia; order Limisphaerales; family JACRJY01; genus JACRJY01. The sequence goes on from JACRJY010000218.1 coordinate 4,379, forward strand.
CCGCACCGGATGGGAGACGACCACCGCTGAGATTCAACGCGACGTGAACGACCTCTTCGGCGGGGCGTTTGAGCGGTTTTGTGGGGCTTCAAAGTAACAGGCGTGACTCCCGGTCGCGCTCAAACACAAAAGTATCGCAACCCGTGACGAAGCGCGGGGTTGTCGTCCGCACGCCGCCGTCAGAGTCTTCACTTGATTATGTCGCAGCAAATTCTTCGTGCCCTTGGCGTTCTCTGCGCCCTTGGCGGTTTTATTTTCCCCGTCTCCGCCCAGATTGGCGACAAATCCGACAAGCCCGGCGTGGTGCAGAAACCCATCGTGCCGCGCGAGCTTATCCCGCCCGCGCCCGTGCGCACGGCCGCCGAGGAATTGAAGACCTTCCAGATCGCGCCCGGCTTCCGCATCGAACTCGCCGCCGCCGATCCGCTGGTTCAAGACCCGGTGGCGATGGCGATTGATCCGCAGGGACGGATGTGGGTCGTCGAAATGCGGAGCTACATGCCCGACCTCGACGGCAACGGCGAGGATCATCCGACGGGCCGCGTCTCGGTGCTGGAAGACACGGACGGCGACGGACGCTTCGACAAGAGCACCGTGTTTCTCGACAAGCTCATCATGCCGCGCGCGCTGTGCCTCGTGCGCGACGGCGTGCTCATCGGCGCGCCGCCCAAGCTGTGGTTCTGCCGCGACACGAATGGCGATTTGAAATGCGACGAGCAAGTGGAGGTCGCGACCGATTACGGCATCCAGGTGGATCCGAAGCGGCCCGAGCTGGCGAATCCCGAGCGCGCCCCGAACGCGCCGCTCTACGCGCTCGACAACTGGATTTACAACGGTGCCTACACCGGAAAATTCCGCTGGCGCGACGGCAAATGGGAGCGCGGCGTGACGACCTTTCGCGGCCAGTGGGGCTTGAGCCAGGATGATTTTGGCCGGCTCTATCACGGCTCGAACAGCGACCAACTCCGCTGCGATGTCGTGCCGTCACACTACCTTGGGCGCAATCCAAACTACCCGCGCCCCACCGGCGCGAACGTGAAGGTGCCGGAGAACCAGCTCGTGTGGCCCGCGCGCGTGAACCCCGGCATCAACCGTGGCTACCGCCCGGAAATGTTGCGCGCCGGCAAGCTGAAGGAATTTACGGCGGCCTGTTCGCCCTTCATTTATCGCGCCGATTTGTTCGGGCCGGAATTCTACGGCAACGCCTTCGTGTGCGAGCCGGCGGGCAATCTCATCAAGCGCAACATCCTCACCGAAACCGACGGCAGCGTGACTGCCCGCGAGGCATACAAGCAGCGCGAGTTTTTCACCTCGACCGACGAGCGCTTCCGCCCCGTGAATCTTTACACCGGCCCCGATGGCGCGCTTTACGTGGTGGATTTGTATCGCGGCGTGTTGCAGCACCGCATCTCGCTCACGAGCTACCTGCGCCAGCAGAGCGAGGAGCGCGCGCTGGACAAGGGCATCCACCTCGGCCGCATCTGGCGCATCGTGCCCGACGGAAAGGTGATGCCGCGCGTGAAACCGGACTTCGCAAAGCAGACTCCCGCGCAATGGGTCGCGCATCTCTCGCACGCGAACGCGTGGTGGCGCGAGACCACGCAACGCCTGCTCGTGGAAAAGGGCGACCTCTCGGTGGTGCCCGCGTTGCAACAGCTTGCCACGGGTGGCAAGGAGCCGTTGGGCCGGATGCACGCGCTATGGACGCTCGAAGGCTTGCGGCAGTTTGATCCGCGCACGGTCACTGCCGCACTCAAAGACAAGGACGAGCGCGTGCGCGTCGCAGCGGTGCGCGTGAGTGAAACATTGTTCGACGGCGAGGACAAGGGCGAGGCGGTGACGGCGTTGCTCAAGCTCGGCAACGATTCCGCGCCCCAAGTGCAGTTGCAACTCGCGCTCACGCTTGGGCAGGCGCGTGACGCAAAGGCTGACGCCGCGATGGCCAACCTGGTTCGGGCACACGCAACGGGGAACAAGTTCCTTGCGGATGCGGTGGTGACGGGGTTGTTCGGGCGAGAATTGGAGTTGTTGGAAACCTTGTCCGCCAGCAAGGCCTGGAGCCAGAGCGCGACCAACATGGACAAGTTCCTCGGCGCGCTCGCCCGCTGCGTCTTCGCCGAGCGCAAGGCGGAGCGCGTGGAGCGGTTGCTCACGCTGATTGCCCATCAGCCGAAGACGCAGGCGAAGCGCCAGCTTGCGCTGCTCGACGGCGCGATGAGCGCCGCCGCCGCGACGCGCAAGCCGGTGAAGTTTGCCGAGGAACCGCCGGTGCTGGCGGAGTTGAAGAAGCTCGGCGGCGGTCTGGTGAAAACGCGCGTGGCGAAGCTCGATTCCTCGCTTGTGTGGCCGGGCAAGCCGGGCGTGCCACCGGAGCCGGTCATTCCGTCGCTCACGGCGGCGCAGCAGGCCCGCTACGACCTGGGCAAGGAACTTTTCACCGCCACCTGCGCGGCGTGTCACCAGACCCACGGCCTCGGACTCGAAGGTCTTGCGCCGCCGCTCGCGGACTCCGAGTGGGTGCTCGGCTCCGAACAGCGGCTCATCCGCATCGTGCTGCACGGCGTGAGCGGCCCGCTCAAGGTCAAAGGTGCGAGCTACTCGCTCGACATGCCCGCGATGGGCGTTTTCGACGACGAGCAGACGGCGGCCATCCTCACCTACATCCGCCGCGAGTGGGAAAACGGCGCGCCGCCCGTCGAACCAACGACAGTGAAGCAAATCCGCGGCGCGCACGCGAGCCGCACGGATGCGTGGCGGCAGGAGGAGTTGCTGAAAGTGCCGTGACGTTCTCGACCGAGACCGATCCGCTCACTTTTTCGTGCTGGGAAGTTTCTTCAACCAAAGCAGGGGATCGGATTTGCCGGGAATCAGCGCGCCAAACACGAGCAACTCATCGTGCAATCCGTAAAGAATGAAAAAGGGGAAGGAAACCAGGTTTCGCCGGCGGACTTCGCGAA
>JACRJY010000214.1 GCA_016235585.1 Verrucomicrobiota bacterium
AGTGGGGTTTCAGAAAAAGTGTGGCTGGTTTTTTAATGTGGAGCCGGGTAACTCCGCGTGGTCTTGGCGGGCGGCCGCCCTCGGCCGCTTTCAATCGCCCGCCCGCCGCACAACGCGGCAGAGGGCTGCCGCAGTCCAAGACGCTGGCGCGCCGCTCGAACCTCCCCATCCGTGTTCAGTCCGTGTTTCATCTGTGGCTGAAAAAAACCTCACGCCGGCACAATCACGCTCTTGGCGACCTGCCAGTTCGCCATCGCCTGCAGGGCTTCGTTGGCCTGCTCAATCGGGTAGCGCCGGCTGACGAGTTCGTGGAAGGGGAACTCCTTCTGCGTGCGCCGGAGAAACTCGATGGCCGCGCGCAGATGGCGCGGCTCGCTCGACCACGAGCCGAACACCTGAAGCTGTTTGCGCGTGATGACGTGCGGGTTGAACGCCACCGTGCCCGCGTCGCAATAGTGGCCGAGCACGAGATACTTTCCGCCGTCGCGGCAAAATTCCGCGCCCTCGACGAACGCGGCAGGGATGCCGACGCATTCCAGCACCACGTCCGCGCCGTAGCCGCCGGTGAGCTGGCGCACGGCTTCGAGACGTGATTTCGCGTCGCGCACCTCGTCGAGGTCAATGACGTGGTCGGCGCCGAATTTTTTCGCCAGTTCGAGCCGGTGCTTCGGCCCGCCGATGACAATGACTTTTCCCGCGCCGGCGCTCTTGGCCACCGCGAGCGCGGCGAGGCCGACGGGGCCGCAGCCCTGCACGACGACGTTGTCGCGCCAGGCGATGCCCGTGCGCTCGACGCCGTGAATGGCCGTGATGAGCGCGCAGCCCGCGCCGACGAGCGATTCGGTGGGCAGGTCGTCGGGCAGCCGGAAGATGTGCGTGCGCGGCCAAAGGTAATGAAATTCCGCGTAGCCGCCGAAGAAGTGCGGCGGCTGGTCGCACCGGTAGCCGATGCCGTAGGCGCGGCGCTGCGGACAGCGCGTGGGCTGGCGCTTCTCGGCGCAGTAGTAGCACTGGCCGCAGGAGACGGCGGAGTTCCATGCCACGCGGTCGCCAATCTTCAAAGGTTGCCCAGTCCAATCGCGCTCCAGTCCCGCGCCGAGCCGCTCGATGCGCGCGACGGTTTCATGGCCGAGGATGAGGGGCAGGGCGACGGGCAACTGGCCCTTCCACAGATGCACGTCGGTGCCGCAGATGCCGGCCATCTCGGTGCGGACGAGCGCCGCGCCCGGCTCCAGTTGTGCGGGGAGCGCGAACTCGCGGAGTTGGAGCGGCTGGTTGAACTGTTCGAGCACGGAGGCTTTCGCGGTGGTCATGGCCGGGCATTGCCGCAAAAATTCTCAAAAGGCGCAAAGGGAAAATCACCCGCGATGGGGCGCATCCGGGCTGCCCCGCTCCGTCAGGCCGGGCGGAACGCCGATCTCCGCATTGGCGCGGGGCGGGAGTTTTTCCACCCCTGCCGGATCGGAGTCCGGCGCTCCGGGGGAAGTGCCCGGATGCGCTCTTCGCGATGGCCGGGGCGATAATCGGAATGCGCGCTTGACGTGTGCCGCTGAAACAGAGCTTATTTTGGATTCGCTTGAATGCCTTGTGACCGGGCGGCGTCTCTCTTGCGCTTCCGTGGTTCACCGGAGTCCCGGTATTCGGCGGACAATAAATTTTGACGAGCCAGTCAGACAAAAACGGCAATCGCAGGCGCAGCTTTCGACCGCTTCGGGCGGGGCTGTCCGCTGCATTGCTGTCGCTGTGTGCCGGGGCGTTGCTGGCGGCGCTGGTGTTCGGCGGCTGCGCGAGCGCACAGCACCGGCAGAAGGCGGACAAGGAGGCTTACGGCATCATCCAGGGCAAACAGAAGAAACTTTTCGGACGGACGAACGAGTTCCGCATCGAGACCCGCTACTCGGCGCGCGATCCCAAGAGCATTCCGAGCGTCGAGATCGTCCAGGAGCGCATCATGGCGGACAGGCGGCGCATCACGCTGCCGGACGCACTGCAAATCGCCATCACGAACAGCCGCACCTACCAGTTTAACAAGGAAAAACTCTACCTCGAGGCGCTCGCCCTGCGGAAGGAGCAGAACAAATTCGAGCCGATCTTCTCCGGTTCGAGCAAGGGCGCGGCGGAACGGCAGAGCGACGGCGACCGCACACGGAGCCTGAACAGCCAGTTCGGCTTCTCGCAACTGCTCAAGACCGGCGCGAAAATCAGCGCGACGCTGTTCAATGACATCCTGCGCTACTACACCGGGGGCGCCGGTTCTTCGACGGCCACGTCGGAGATGTCCGTCACCCTGCTTCAGCCGTTGCTGCGGGGCGCAGGCGCGGAGGTGGTGGCGGAAAATCTGACGCAGGCCGACCGCGATGTGATTTACGAGGTTCGCACGTTCACGCATTTTCAGAACAGCTTCGCGGTGGACATCGTCGGGAACTATTACCGCATCTTGCAGCAGAAGGACGCGGTGAAGAACGCCTACACCAACTACTCCAACCTCGTGTTGTCCCGCCAGCGCGCCGAGGCGCTGTCCTTCGACCGGCTGCCGGCGTTCCAGGCCGACCAGGCGCGGCAGGATGAGTTGCGCGCCAAGATCACCTACATCCTCGCGGTCGAGCGTTACCAGTCGCTGATTGATCAGTTCAAAATCACCCTGGGCCTGCCGCTGGGCGTGGAGATTTCCCTCGACGACGGGGCGCTGACGGAATTGCAGAACGCCGGCTTGATTCCCCTGCCGGTGACGGAAAAGGAAGGCTACGAAATTGCCGTGGAAGGGCGGCTCGATTTGCTCAACGAGATTGACCGCTTCGAGGATTCCAAGCGGAAGATCAAAGTGGCCGCCAGCCAGCTCAAGGCGGGTTTGGATTTCAGCGCCAGTGCCTCGCTGCCCTCCGCACCCGGAACGACGGACTATTCGAGATTCAACCTGCGCGATTACCAGGCCGGCGCGGGGCTGGAACTGAAACTTCCCTTGAACCGGGTGAACGAGCGGACTGATTACCGCGCGTCATTCATCACTTTCGAGCGCCAGCTCCGCACGCTTTCGCTCTCGTTGGACAACGTCCACAACGACGTGCGCCTCGGATTGCGGACGCTCCAGCAGGCGCGGCAGAACTATTCCATCCAGCAGGCCGCCGCCCAGCTCGCGGATCGCCGCGTGGAGAGCGCGACGCTGCTCTTGCAGGCGGGCCGCGCGCAAATCCGCGACCTGCTCGAAGCCCAGAACGCCCAGCTCACCGCGCGCAACGCCGTGACGGCGGCGCTCGTGGATTATCAGAACGCGCGGCTCGGCCTGCTGCTGGATCTCGGCCGGCTCGACACTGGCACGGAGCGGTTCTGGGTGCGGCCCATCGCCGTGTCGCGCCAGCCCGCCGCCCCGCCGGAGCCGAAGCCCGGCGAGGGAGATCTGATTCCGCCCGACAAACTGTTTGCCCAATGAAGCTGAATTTACAATTGCTCAAGGCCCGTGTGCTGGACTTCGTGAAGCACCGCCCCAAGACGGCGGTGGTCGTCGCGCTGGCCGGCGTGCTGTTGCTGGCCGTGGTCTACCGCTCGTTCCAAAAGAGCGGCCCGGCGGTGGTGACGTATTACCAGGTGAAGCGCGGCGACTTCCTCATCTCCATCGTCGAGGGCGGCCAGCTCAAGGCCGTGAACGAGATCAGCGTCCGCTCCGAACTCGAGGGCACCACGCGCATCATCAGCATCGTCCCCGAGGGCGCGTTCGTGAAAAAGGGGGATCTGCTGGTGGAGCTGGATTCCTCGGACTTGCGTGACCGCCTCAACTCGCAGGAGGTCGTCCAGCAAAACGCGCAGTTCGCCGCCGTGCAGGCCAAGGAGTCGCTGGCCATCACCCGGAGCCTGGTCGAGAGCAACATCAAGGAGATGGAGTTGAAGGTCGAGTTTGCGAAGTCGGATCTGGAGAAATACAACGAGGGCGACTGGCCGCAGACCAAGAAGAACAAGGCGACCGCCATCACCATCTCCGCCGAGGAACTGGAGCGCGCCAAGGACCGGCTCAACTGGACGAAAGAGCTTCACGCCAAGGGCTACGCCACCAAGTCCGAACTCGAAACCGACACGCTCACGGTCAAGCGCAAGGAAATCGAAAAGGCGCAGGCCGAGGAGGATTTGCGCCTGCTCACCAAGTATGACAACCCCAAGCGCACGCGCCTGCTCGAGTCCAACGTGGAGCAGGCGGAGAAGGATTTGGAGCGGTTGAAGCTCCGTTCCGCCGCGCAGATCGCGCAGTCGGAGGCGGAATTGAACTCGCGCAACAACACGCTCGAACTTCAGGAGACACGCCTCAAACTGCTGAAGGAGCAGCTGGAGTTCACCAAGATCACCGCGCCGCAGGACGGCATGGTCATCTACGCCTCCAGCAGCGGACGCAACTCCTCCTCCGGCATCTTGATCGAGGAGGGCGCCACCGTGCGCCAGCGGCAGGACATCATCCTGCTGCCGGACGTGTCGCAGATGATGGTGGAGATTCGCGTGCATGAATCGCACGTCCAGAAGATCAAGCCCGACCTCGCCGCCTATGTCAGCATTGATTCGCTGCCGGACAAACAGTTCCAGGGCCGTGTCCGCAAGGTCGCCATCCTGCCCGACTCGCAGAGCCGCTACTACAACCCGACGCTCAAGGTCTATCTCACCGAGGTGGTGATCGAGGATCAGATTCCCGATTTGAAGCCCGGCATCTCCGGCCGCGCCGAGGTCATCATCACCAACCTCCACAACGTCATCACCGTCCCCATCCAGGCCGTCACCTCGGTCTAGGGCAAGCAGGTGTGCTTCGTGCAGAAGGGCTCCTCGCGCGTGATGACGCCCGTCGTGATCGGGATGTATAACGACAAATACATCGAGGTCAAATCCGGCCTGAAAGAGGGCGACCTCGTCATGCTCTCTGCCTCGTCCGAGGGCGACAGCATTGACCTCTCCGGCTCCATCGCCGACAGCGAGGAGGCGGACTCCGCCATCAAGGCCGCCGCGCAGAAGGCGGCGGAGAACAAGCTGCACCCCGAGGAAAAGCTGAAGAAGAAACTCCCGCCGCTGGTCCCCAAGGCTCCCAAGGGGGACAAGCCCACCAGCAAGCCGCCCAAGCCCGAACGTGGCGGCAACAGGCCTGCC
>JACRJY010000219.1 GCA_016235585.1 Verrucomicrobiota bacterium
GCCGGAAACCCGTTGGCGGGACGCCAACGGGAGCGACCGGGACGGTCGCGCTCCCCTCAAACTGCTGAAGTTCCAAAAAAACGGCTGCGGAAGCGAGCGGAAGGCCCGAACGCCCCGGCTCCCGCCGCCGGGAGCGGGGTTTTGCCCTGCGGGGGCCGTTTTCGAGGTCAAAACGGCGGTTTTCGGCCTGCCAACGGCGTTTTTCCATAAAAAACCGCCTCCCCCATTCGCGCCGGGGGGTTCCTTGGACGCGGCGGGGGCACCGTTCCTCGTCCCGGCGGCACCGCCGGACGGCGCAACGGTGAAGTTCCAACGGGCAACGGTGGAGTTCCGGCGCGCAGCGGCACCGCTGGCGCACTTGGGGGCCGCCCCCATTTTGTCCAGCGGTGCCGCCGGGGCGTCCGGCGGGTCCGCTGACGGTGCCAGCGGGGCCGCTGCAACGCCCAACGGTGCGCCTGCGACAGCCAGCGGCACGCCTCCGACGGGGAACGGGGCCGCCGGGACGGGGAGCGGCCACGCCGCCAGCGCCGCCATCCGGGTTCGGAGGCTGGGGACTTTTCCCGGCGAAATCCACCTCGTCGGGCGCGCGTTCAAAGTCGTTGGCGAGCAGGAGGGGCGGCGGCGGCAGCCGGCCCAGCGCGGCGATGAAGTGACCGGGCACCTGTGCCAGCCGGTTGTTGCAACAGGTGGCGGTTTCGTTGAAGCAACCCCGCCCGCGTCACTTCGCCGGGCGCGGGTCGTGCCAGACGTGGCCGCCCTGGGCGAGGAGTTCCTCCGCCGCCATCGGGCCCCAGGTGCCGGCGGAATAGAATTCGCGATTGGTCAGCGCCCGACTCTCCCACGCGGCGCGAATCGGATCCACGAAACTCCACGCCGTCTCCACCTCGTCGCGGCGGATGAAGAGCGTGGCGTCGCCGGCCATCGCCTCGAGCAGCAGGCGCTCGTAGGCCTCCGGCGTGTAGGCGCCGAACTCGGCGTCGTAGCTGAAGTGCATCCGCACGGGGCGCAGTTGCAGCGAGGTGCCGGGCACCTTGCCGTTGAAGTGCAGCGTGATGCCCTCGTTCGGCTGGAGGCGGAGCGTGAGGGAATTCGGGTCGAGATGCCCGCCACCCTGCGCGGCGAACAGGACGTTCGGCGTGGGCCGGAACTGCACGCGCACTTCACTGGCCGAAAGCGGCAGGCTCTTGCCGGTGCGGAGATAGAACGGCACACCGCTCCAGCGCCAGTTGTCAATGAAGAGCTTGAGCGCCACGTAGGTTTCCACGTTGGAATCCGTCTTCACCTTCGTCTCCTGCCGGTAGCCGTTGCGCGGCTGGCCGTCCACGAGGCCGGCGAAGTATTGGCCGCGCACGACCTGCTTGGCCACGTCGGCGCTGCGGATGGGCCGGATGGACTTGAGCAGCTTCACTTTTTCGTCGCGGACGGATTCCGCTTCGAGCGACACGGGAGGCTCCATCGCGATGAGCGAGAGGACTTGCAGGAGGTGGTTCTGCACCATGTCGCGCATCGCGCCGGCCTCCTCGTAATAGCCGCCGCGCCCGCCGACGCCGAGCTTCTCGCCGACGGTGATCTGCACGTGGTCCACGGACGAGCGCGTCCAGAGCTGCTCGAAGATGGAGTTCGAGAAGCGGAACATCAGAATGTTCTGCACCGTCTCCTTGCCGAGATAGTGATCGATGCGGAAAACCTGCCGCTCGTGCGCGTGGCGGGTGAGTTCGTTGTTGAGCGCCTGCGCCGAGGCGAGGTCGTGGCCGAAGGGCTTCTCGACGACGATGCGCTGCCAGAACTGCTTCTGCTGCTCCTTGTGCACCAGCCCGGCGCGCTCGAGGTTTTCCGCGACTTCGCCGAACTGGCTGGGCGACGTGGCGAGGTAGCAGAGGAGATTGCGGCGGAGCTGTTCGCTGCCGAACGAGGAGAGCAGTTTCTCCAGCCGCGCGTAGGCCGCCGCATCGCCAAACTCGCCCAGGCAGTAGTGGATGCGCGCGGAAAAATCGGCCCACACCTTTTCATCCACCGGCTTGGTGCGGGAAAACTGGTCGAGCGCCGCGCGCAGTTCCTCGCGGAACGAAGCGTCGCTCTTTTCACGCCGCGCGAAGCCGATGACGCGGAAGTTCACGGGCATCTGCCGCTCACGGAAAAGATGGTAGAGCGCGGGGATGAGCTTGCGCGCGGTGAGATCGCCGCTCGCGCCGAAGATGACGATGGAGCACGGCTCCAGCGCCTTGCGGGTGTCATCGAGGCGGCAGGCCATCAGCTCGTCGAGTTGCTCCAGTTGATTCGGGGCATCCATGCGCGCAGCATGGCGGGGCGGGGCGGGCAATTCAACCTTTCTTGCGGCGGGGATTTCCCGGAGATGGTGCGCGATACAGGGTTCGAACCTGTGACCCCTACAGTGTCAATGTAGTGCTCTACCACTGAGCTAACCGCGCTCCGAAGCGGCGCGCACCCTGACAAAACCCGCGCCCGCTTGGCAAGCTTGGATTTCAACGCCTGAATTTCAACGGCGAGAGAATCGCCTTCGGATGACCTGCTGGTCGTCCCACACTTGCTGTTGATTTTCTCCCTCTCGGAGGGGAGAGAAAAGCGAGGGGTTCGTCTGGCTTTTGAATCCCGAATCCTGTCTCTGGAATTACTTCGCAGGTTGGTCGCGGCGGGGGAAGAGGGCGGCGGGTTCGCCGATGGTGTGGCCAGCTTGAAGTCCGCCCCATGCAGCCAGCACAAGTTTGTCCGGCGCGCCGGGGAGATTGAGCTGGCCGTAGATTTTCGCCGCAGTGCCGGGGATGAAGGGATGCAGGAGCACGGCGAGGACGCGGCAGGTTTCGGCGAGGTTGTAGAGGACTTCATCGAGGCGCGCGGCTTGCGCGGGATCCTTCGCCAGCTTGAAGGGCGCGGTCTGGTCCACGTATTGGTTCGCGCGGGTGACGAGGATCCAGACGCTGTGGAGGGCGCGCTGGAGTTCGCTGGCGCGGAGGTGGGCGATGGTGTCGGCAGTGGCTTTCGCGGAGTCGGGCGCGAGTTCGTCGTGGCGCGCGGGGACGACGCTGTTGCGGTAGCGCTTGAGCATGGAGAGCGAGCGGTTGACGAGGTTGCCGAGGCCGTTGGCCAGCTCGGCCTGGTAGCGCGCGGCGAACCCGGCGTCGGTCCAGTTGCCGTCCGGGCCGATGTCCAGTTCACGCACGACGTAGAAGCGGAAGGCGTCGAGGCCCCAATCGTCAATGATGGCGACGGGATCCACGACGTTGCCGGTGCTCTTGCTCATCTTCGCGCCGTCCTTCTGCCACCAGCCTTGGACGAGGAGCTGTCGGGGCATCGGCAGATTCATCGCCTTGAGCATGATGGGCCAATAGACGGCGTGGAACTTAATGATGTCCTTGCCGATGACGTGGGCGTCGGCAGGCCAGGCGGACAAGGATGAAGTATGAGGTATGAAGGATGAATTCTCCGTGCCGAGTGCGCCGCAGATGACAGGGTCGCCGAGGGCGGCAGGGACGGAGACGTAGTTCACGAGGGCGTCGAACCAGACGTAGGTGACGTAGGCGGGGTCGAAGGGAATCGGGATGCCCCACGTCAGCCGCGCGGCGGGGCGGCTGATGCAGAGGTCTTCGAGGACGTTGTTCTTGAGGAAGCCGAGGATTTCGTTGCGCCGCGATTCGGGCTGGATGAAGGCGGGGTTCGCCTCGATGTGGTCAATGAGCCACTGCTGGTGCGCGCCGAGTTTGAAATACCAGTTCGTCTCCGAGAGCTTCACGACTTCGCCGTAGTGCGCGGGGAACGTGCCGTCGGGCAGGCGCTCCTTTTCGGTGACGAAGGTTTCTTCCTTGGTGGAATAAAAACCGTCGCGGCTGTCCTGATAGAAATGCCCCTCCGCATGGAGCTTCGTGAGGATGGCCTGCACGACCTCCTTGTGCCGCGCGGACGTGGTGCGGACGAAGTCATCATTCGTGAGGCCGAGCTTGGCGGCGAGGGCGGTCCAGCTCACGGCGAGTTCGTCGCAATAGGCCTGGGCGGATTTGCCGTCGGCCTGCGCGGCTTGCTGGACCTTCTGCCCGTGTTCGTCGAGGCCGGTGAGAAAGAAAACCTCCTCGCCCAGCGCACGGCGGCTGCGGGCGATGACATCCGCGATGACTTTCTCGTAGGCATGGCCGAGGTGCGGCTGGCCGTTCACGTAATCAATCGCGGTCGTGATGTAGAAGCGTTTGCTCATCTTGCGGGGCGGAGTGTGCGGGAGGATTAGCCGATTGGCAATCCCGCGCCTGAAACGCGGCGGTTGAATTGCCCGGCGGGACTTGCCACACTCTGGCCGTCAACACGACAACGCACATGGAACACTTTTTTGACGTGATGTATCGGGTGCTGGAGTATCCGCTCGTCCACTTTGGCGAGACGCGCCTCACGCTCTCGATGCTGCTCACCGTGCTGCTGATGCTCGGCTCGGTGGTGCTGGCGGAGATGCTCCTGCGCCGCTTCTTCATCATGCGGCTGCTGCGCCGGACGCACTTGGAGCCGGCCCTGCAATACGCCGTCGGCAAAATCATCGGCTACGGCGTCATGGCGCTGGGCTTTTACATCGCCTTCCAGATGGCGGGCATCAACTTGAGTTCGCTGGCGGTGCTGGCCGGCGCGATTGGCGTCGGGCTGGGCTTCGGCCTGCAAAACATCATCAGCAACTTCATCAGCGGCCTCATCGTGCTGGCCGAGCGGCCCATCGCCATCGGCGACCGCATCGAGGTCGGCAGTGTCGCGGGCTGCGTCACGAAGATCAGTCTCCGCAGCACGACGGTGCTCACGAATGACAACATCACCATCATCGTGCCGAACGCGGACTTCATCACCCAGCGCGTCGTCAACTGGACGCACGGCGATCCCCGGGTGCGCTTCCACATCCCCGTCGGCGTCGCCTACGGCAGCGACGTGGACAAAGTCCGGCGGCTCATGCTCGACGTGGCGGCGGAACACCCCAAGGTGTTGAAGGAACCCGCGCCGGAGGTTTTCCTGGCGGCTTTTGGCGACAGCAGCCTGAACATGGAGCTCATCGCGTGGACGACCGAGATGTCCCATTCACCGGACACGTTTCGCAGCGAGCTGAACTTCGCCCTCGAGCGGAAGTTCCGCGCGAACAAGGTTGAAATCCCATTCCCGCAGCGCGACCTGCACGTCCGCAGCGGCAACTGGCCCGTGCCGTCGGCGAAGGCGGGTTGATCCCTCGCTCAAACAAACACCCGTTCCCGTGTCCGCCGCGCTTCCCCCTCTCCGCCTCGACCATCTGCTCTCGCATTACGGCTATTGCAGCCGCCGCGAGTCGCGCGACTGGCTGCGCGCGGGCCGCGTGACGGTGAACGGCGCACCCGCGAAATCCCCATCCGACAAGGCCGACCCGCTCGCGGTGCTCGTGGACGGCGCGCCCGTCGAATGCCCGCGCGGCATTCTCGCGCTGCTGCACAAGCCCGCCGGCTGCGTCTGCTCGCACGATTCGCGCGAGGGGCCGAGTGTCTACGATCTCCTGCCCGCGCAATGGCTCCGCCGCAATCCCCCCGTCACCACCGTCGGGCGGCTCGACAAGGACACCACCGGCGTGCTGCTCATCACCGACCTTGGCGCGCTGGTGCAACGGTGGACTTCGCCGAAGCACAAGGAACCCAAAATCTACGAAGTCACGGTGGACGCGGACTTGCGCCCGGAACTCATCCCGCTGTTCGCCGCCGGCACGCTGGTTTTGGAGGACGAAGACAAGCCGTGCCTGCCCGCGAAACTGGAAATCCTCGGCCCGCGCACGGCGCGGCTCGAACTGGTCGAGGGCCGCTACCATCAGGTAAAGCGGATGTTTGCCAGCCAGGGCTGCACGGTGACGCGGCTGCACCGGAGCCGGTTTGGCGAATTCGAGCTGGGCGGCCTCGCGCCCGGCCAGTGGCGGCTGGTGCCGGTTGAAGGGGTGCCGCATCTTGAAAGCGTATTGCATCAGTGATCGCGCCGCTTGAGTCAGACAGGGAAAGAAGCGGCCCGCGAATCACGCGAATCACGCAAAAAGCATCTTGCTCTTCGCGTCAGTTGGCGTGGTTCGCGGGCAAAAATGAATTGGCAACGTGCCGATTCGGAGATCGGCGCTCCGGGCACCCCGCCGGAATTCCGCGTTGCGCCGCTGGCCGCCGCTGGCTAGGATTTTCACCGATGAAACATCAGCTCGAATTCGAGAAGCCCGTCGTGGAGCTGCAGCGCAAGCTGGACGAACTGCGGAAGCATCCCGAAAAGCACTCGCTGGGCGTCAGCCTGGAAAAGGAAGTCGGCCAGATCGAAAAGAAGCTGGAGGAGACCCGCAAACAGATTTACTCGAACCTCACCGCCTGGCAGCGCGTGCAGGTGGCGCGGCATCCCAAGCGGCCCTTCACGCTCGATTATCTTGGCGCGGCCTTCAGCGACTTCTCCGAACTGCACGGCGACCGCCTCTATGCGGACGACCGCGCGGTCGTCGGCGGCTTTGCCAAGCTTGGCGACCGCAAGGTCATGGTCGTCGGCACGCAGAAAGGCCGCGACACCAAGGAAAACATCCTCCGCAACTTCGGCTCCGCGCATCCCGAGGGCTACCGCAAGGCGCTGCGCCTGATGCGGCTGGCGGACAAGTTCGGCCTGCCCATCATCACGCTCATTGACACCGCCGGCGCGTATCCCGGCATCGGCTCGGAGGAGCGCCACATCGGCGAAGCCATCGCCGTCAACCTGCGCGAGATGATGCTCTTCGAGGTGCCCATCCTCGCCGTCGTCCTCGGCGAAGGCGGCTCCGGCGGCGCGCTGGGCATCGGCGTGGCCGACCGCGTGCTGATTCTGGAAAACGCCTATTACTCCGTCATCAGCCCCGAAGGCTGCGCGGCCATTCTGTGGAAAGACCGCGCCGCTGCCGCGAAGGCCGCCGAGGCGCTGAAAATCACCGCCAAGGATTTGCTCTCCCTCGGCCTCGTGGACGAAATCATCCCCGAACCGCTCGGCGGCGCGCACAACGACCCCGCCGCCACCGCCGCGACCTTGAAGACGCACCTGCTCAATCACCTCAAGGATTTGGACGCCCTCTCCACCAGCGACCGCCTGCGCCAGCGCTACGAGAAATTCCGCCGCCACGGCCAGGTGCAGGAAAAAACAGCCGCGGCGGCGTGAACGCGTGGTTGCCGGCTGAAGACCGCGCCGGCCATTGATCTTTTGTGCTGGCCTCTCTCTCCTCGTTCCGCACACTTCCCGCATGGAATGGATTGCCGAACCGCAAATCTGGATCAGCCTGCTCACGCTCACGCTGCTGGAGATCGTGCTGGGCATAGACAACCTCATCTTCATCTCGATCCTCAGCGGCAAGCTGCCGGCGGAGCAGCAGGCCAAGGCCCGCAAGGTCGGCCTCTCGCTCGCGCTCATCACGCGCATCCTGCTGCTGTGCTCGCTGGCGTGGCTGGTGTCGCTGGACAAGCCCTTCTGGCAGGCGCGGATCTTCAGTTGGGATCTGGCGGTGTCGGGCAAGGACTTGATTCTGCTGGTGGGCGGGCTGTTCCTCATCGGCAAGAGCACGAAGGAAATCCACGAGAAGCTCGAAGGCGAGGACGGCTCCGTGACCAACCACCTCGCGCCGACGTTCGTGAGCGTCATCATCCAAATCCTGCTCATTGACATCGTCTTCTCGCTGGACTCGGTCATCACCGCCGTGGGCATGGTGAAGCAGATTGGCGTGATGATCGCGGCGGTCATCATGGCGATGATCGTGATGCTGATCTTCGTGGATCAGATCAGCGGCTTCGTGGACCGGCATCCGACGATCAAGATGCTCGCGCTGTCGTTCCTCATCCTCATCGGCACGATGCTCGTGGCCGAGGGCTTCCACCAGCACGTCAACAAGGGCTACATCTACTTCGCGATGGCCTTCAGCGTGAGCGTGGAGGTGCTGAACATCAAGCTGCGCACGAAGCGGGCGACGAACGTGGAACTGCACCAGCCGTATCGGTGAAGCAGAAGCGGCGCGGAAGTCGGATGATGGCAGTGAGCCTCGACGAAGCCTTCCGCAGCTCTCCCTCACCCTCTCCCGCTGGAAACAGCCGAAGGCGGCGGCGGGGCAAATCAACCGCGCGCTCGCAGGGTTCCGCGTGTCCAATTGCTCTCCCTCTCCCGGCGGGAGGGGCCGGAGTGAGAGGGATCGCGTGCGATTCGTGAGCGCCAGCCTCCACCAAACCTCCACCGCAGTTCAGCCGCCTACTCGAAATCGTAGACGACGACCTTCTTGCAATTCGGCTTGAAGGCTTTCTCCACGAACTCGAGGTGCAGCGGATGCACCTGGTAGTCGTCCTGCGCCTGCTTGTCGGGGAAGACAAGGTTGAGCGCGACCTGATAGGACTGGTCCACCACCGGGCGCGGGCTGGGCACCATCCGGCCAATGTGGAAGTGCAGCACGCCGGGGATGGGCTGGAGATATTTCCGCGCCCCGGCGATCAATTCATCCGCCGCCTTGGGATTGGCGGGGTCGGTCCAAAAAATCACAACGTGTGAAAACATGGGCGCGAGGATATGCAACCCCGCGCCGCCGCCGCAAATGTTTTCCCGGAAACCGGTCATGGCCGGGCGGGATGTGGAGTGCGCGGACTTGTCCGCGCTTTTCCGCAGGCGACTTGTCGCCGTCGAAAATGAGCAAGTGTTCAAGCTTCTCCCCGGGCCGCTGGCGGCGGCCCGGCTTTGGCGACCAGTCGCCAAAGCGACGAAAGCGGTGACAAGTCACCGCGCTCCAGATTTCCCCGCTTGCAATGGGCGCGGGGAGACCGTTTGATTCTGCGCCTGATTCCTATGAGAAATCTGTCTCTGGCCGCCATCATCGCCTCCGCCGCGCTGCTGTTCACCTCCTGCGAAACGCCTTCGCAGAAATCCCCGTCGCCCGCGCCGCTGGTAGTCTCTGCGCCGGTGTCCGCCGGAGGATTTGAACTCAAGGACGGCGACCGCGTGGTGTTCCTCGGCGACACGTTCATCGAGCGCGAGCAGCATTACGGGTGGATCGAGCTGATGCTCACCACGCGCTTCCCCGACCGCAACGTCACCTTCCGCAATCTCGGCTGGAGTGCCGACACGCCGGCGGGGGATTCTCGCTTTGGTTTGAGTTTGAAGCAGGCGGGCCATGAGCCGGCGGACGAAGGCTGGACGCAACTGGTCAAGCAGCTCGAAGACGCCCGGCCCACGGTGGTGTTCGTCGGCTACGGGATGGCGAGTTCGTTCGACGGCGAGGCGGGCCTGCCCAAGTTCAAGGCCGACTACAACCGCCTGCTCGACACCATCGAGAAGATTTCGCCGGGGGTGAGGTTGGTGTTGCTGGGGCCAGTGAAGCACGAAAATTTAGAACCACCTTGGCCAAATGCGGAGAGGCACAATCAGAAACTCGCGCTTTACGACCAAGCAATTCAGGAAATCGCGAAAAAAAGGGAAGGGTGGTTTATTTCGCTGTCAGAACCAGCCTTGCTCGATCAGCCTCAAACATCTCAAAAAAGGGAGCAATCGGCCATTGACCTTCAAGAGGCTTTGAAAGCCTCTCTAAATCAAGCTCGCGTTCCAATGCTCCAACGAGTCACAGATGACGGCATTCACCTCAATCACTTCGGCTACAGGATGGTGGCCGAAAGAATTACTCGCAGTCTCGGACTTCGGCTGGATACGCGATTTTTTCGGACGAAATCTGGCAAGGAGGTCATCGAACCGCTCCGCGCCGCCATCCTCCGCAAGAACGAATGGTTCTTCCACCGCTCGCGCCCGGCCAACATGGCTTACATCTTCGGCTTCCGGAAACGCGAGCAGGGCCAGAACGCCGTCGAGATTCCCAAGTTCGACGAGTTCATCGCCGCCGAGGAGAAACGCATCGCGCTGCTCCGTTCGCTCAAGCCCGGCGTGACCGTGCCGGAGATTCCCCGCCGCGTCGGCAACCTCACCGCGAAGTTCACGCCGCAGCCGCACCCGGACTTCGAGGTCGCCGATGGTTTCGAGGTCACGCTCTGGGCCGAGAATCCGCTCCTCAACAAACCCATCCAGATGAACTTCGATCCGCAGGGCCGCCTCTGGGTCGCCAGTTCGGAAGTCTATCCGCAGATCGAACCCGGCCAGGCCGCCACGGACAAAATCATCGTGCTCGAAGACACGAACGGCGACGGCAAGGCCGAGAAGGCCACGGTGTTCGCGGACGGTTTGCTCATTCCCACCGGCGTGGAGCCGGGCGATGGCGGCGTCTATGTCGCGCAGAGCACGGAGCTGCTGCATTTCAAGGACACCACCGGCGACGGCAAGGCGGACGTGCGGCGCATCGTGTTGAGCGGTTTCGGCACCGAGGATACGCATCACAATCTGCACACGCTGCGCTGGGGCTTCGACGGGCGGTTGTATATGAACCAGTCCATCTACACGCGCACCGACACCGAGACGCCGCATGGCGTGGTGCGGCTGAAGGGCGGCGGCGTCTTCCGCTTCGACCCGCGCGATCTGCGGATGAGCATTCTCTTCGAGGGCTGGATCAATTCGTGGGGGCACCAGTTCGACGATTACGGCCAGTCGTTCCTCACCGATGGCGCGGGCAGCGCGGGCATCAACTACGGCCTGCCCGGCGCGAGCTACGTCACCGCGCCCAAGGCCCGGCGCATTCTGGGCAGTGTCAGCCCGGGGAGCTATCCGAAATTTTCCGGCATCGAGATCATCCGCAGCGCGCATTTCCCCGACGACTGGCAGGGTGACGTGGTCACGTGCGATTTTCGCGCGCACCGCGTGGTGCGTTTCAAGATGAGCGACCAAGGCTCGGCCTACGTCACCAAGGAAATGCCCGACCTGCTGCGCACGACGGACGCGACGTTCCGCCCGATTGACGTGAAGCTCGGCCCGGACGGCGCGCTCTACATCGCCGACTGGAGCAACCCGATCATCCAGCACGGCGAGGTGGATTTCCGCGACCCGCGCCGCGACAAGGAACATGGGCGCATCTGGCGCGTCACGGCGAAGGGAAAGCCGCTGGTGAAGAAGGTGGACTTCGCGAAGCTCAACAACGCGGAGCTGCTGGACAAGCTGGTTTCGCCGAATAGCTTCGATGCCCAGCAGGCCAAGCGCATCCTCGTTGAACGCGGCGCAGACAAGGTGCTGAAAGACCTCGCCGCGTGGACGAAGAAACAGACGGACGAGAAGGCGCTGCTCAATGCGCTGTGGATGCATGAGTCGCTCAACCAGCCGCAGCCCGCGTTGCTGAACCAGCTTCTCGCCGCAAAGGACGCGCGCGTGCTCGCGGCGGCGATTCGCATGGTGAACTACTCCACGACCAGGGCCACATCGGATTTGAACAGCCTGATCAAGCTCGTCGCCGACGAGAACCCCCGCGTGCGCCTCGAAGCCGTGCGCGCGCTCGGCAAAATCAAATCCGTCGAGGCCGCGTCCGCCGCGCTCACGGTGCTCAACAAGCCGATGGACCCGTTCCTCGATTACGCGCTCTGGCTCACCATCAACGAACTCGCCGAGCCGTGGATTGCCGCGCTGAAATCCGGCGCGTGGAAATTCGAGGGCCGCGAGAACCAGCTCGAGTTCGGCCTCAAAGCCATCGAGCCTGCGCTCGCGAGCGAAGTCCTCGGCCAGCTCGTCGGCAACAAAATCATCCCGCGCGACGGCTCCGGACCGTGGATCGAACTCATCGGCTCCGCCGGCACGGCGAAGGAATTGCGCCAGATGTTCGACCAGTTGCTCAAGGGCGAGTTCGTCGAGCCCGCCTCGCTCCGCGTCTTCGCCGCGCTCGGCGATGCCACGCGACTGCGCGGCGTAAAACCCGCTGGCGAACTCGCCACCTTTGGCCCGATGCTCAAGGCGAACAACGAACGCGTCCGCATCGCCGCACTGCAACTCGCCGGCACGTGGAAGCTCGCCAAGTTTACCACGCAAATGATCCAAGCCGCCGGCGACGCGAAAACTTCGCCCGCCGTGCGCGCCGCCGCGTTGACCGCGCTCCGCGACATCGCCGGGCCGGGCGTCGTGAAGGATTTGCAGAAGCTCGCGGGCGAAACGCAGTCGTCGGAAATCCGCCGCGAAGTGGTCACCACGCTCGCGGGTTTGAATTTCCAAGCCGCACTCCCCGCCGTCATCACCACGCTCAAGGCCACCACGAACGAGGCCGAGGCCGCGACGCTCTGGCGCGCGTTGCTTGGCATCCGCGGCGCGGGCGCGAAGCTCGCGGCGGAATTGCCCACGTCGGGAATCTCCGCCGACACCGCGAAAGCCGGCTTGCGGCCCGCGCGGGAAGGCAATCAGAACCAGGCGCTCGTGCAGGTGCTCATGCAGCTCGCCGGGTTGACCGTTTCCGACAAGCAGCTCACGCCCGCCGAACTTCAGCAGCTCGCCGCCGAAGCCCTCGCCAAGGGCGATGCCGCGCGCGGAGAACGCATTTACCGCCGCGCCGAACTCGCGTGCATGACCTGCCACGCCATCGGCGGCGCGGGCGGCAAGGTCGGCCCCGACATGACGAGCATCGGTGCGAGCGCACCGGCGGATTATCTCGTGGAGGCGATGCTCTATCCCAACGCGAAGATCAAGGAGGGGTTCCACTCGGTGCTCATCACCACGAAGGACGAACAGGAGTTCAGCGGCATTGTGGTGAAGGAATCCGACAACGAAGTGGTCATCCGCAACGCGGCGAACCAGGAAGTTTCCGTCGCGAAGAAGAACATCGCCAAGCGCCAGAACGGCGGCTCGCTCATGCCGAGCGGCCTCGTGGACGCGCTGCTGCCCGAGGAGCGGCTCGACCTGATCAAGTTCCTCTCGATGCTCGGCAAGCCCGGCGATTACGACGCGGCGAAGGGCGGCGCGGCGCGCGTGTGGCGGCTCTACATGATTACCAGTCCCAACCAGCACCTCGGCGTGGAGCCGGTGGTGAAGGGCGATTTCACGTTGAAGGACTGGCAGCCCGTGACCGCGCGCGTGAACGGCGCGCTGGCGAAGGAGGATTTGGAACTGGCGTTCCCGGCGCGCGGCAACACGCGCGGGCTGTTCGCCGCCACGCAGTTCAACGCGGCGAAGGCGGGCAAGGTGAATCTTTCCATCACCGGCAAAATCACCGAGGCGTGGCTCAACGGCAAACCCGTGAAGCCCGCCGCCACGCTCACGCTCGACGCGAAGGCGGGCGTGAACGTGCTGGTGTTGCAGATTGACGAGACAAACCTCCCCGACGCCGTGCGCGTGGCGTCGGGCGATGTGTCGTTCCTGACGAACTGAATGAGAAACCACTTTTTTTGAGCCACGGATGAAACACGGATTGAACACGGAAGAATTCTTTGCGGAATCCGTGTTTGTTCCGTGTTCAATCCGTGGCTAAAATGAAGCCCCATCTGAAATGAACAAGCCGCTGACACTAGACCGCCTCGCGCTCGTCTTCGGCGCGGACTACATCACGCACCTGATTCGCTACGCGCTCATCGCGGGCGGGGCGTTCCTGATCTTCTACGTCTGGCGCAACCGCCGGCTGCGCGCGCTGAAGATTCAGGAAAATTATCCGGCCCGGAGCGAGATGCGCCGCGAGGTGCTCTACAGCCTGCTGTCGCTGGCGATCTTCTCATGCGTGGGCGTGCTGGTGTTCGTGATGCACCGCCTGGGCTGGGCGAAGCTCTATCTCGACATCAATGAACGCGGCTGGGGCTGGTTCGCATTCTCCACCGCGCTGCTGATCTTCGCGCACGACGCCTACTTCTACTGGACGCACCGGCTGATGCACTGGAAGCCGCTGTTTCCCATCGTCCATCGCATCCATCACTTGAGCCACACGCCGACGCCATGGGCGGCGTTTGCGTTTCATCCCATCGAGGCCGTCGTCGAGGCGGGGATCTTTCCGATCTTCATCCTGTTCGTGCCGACGCATCCGCTCTCGGCGCTGATCTGGCTGCTCTACATGACGGTGATGAACGTGCTCGGGCATTGCGGCTTCGAAATCCTCCAGCGCGGCTTCACGCGGCACCCGCTCACGCGCTGGCACAACACCGCCGTGCATCACGACATGCACCACCGGCACGTCCACTGCAACTACGGCCTCTACTACAATCTCTGGGATCGGCTCATGGACACGAACCACGCGCGCTACGACGAGGAGTTCGAGCGGGTGAAGGCGAAGGGGAAACCTGCCGGGGGCAATTCGGAAGCGGCTCCCGGACAGATCCGCACCCGCATCGGAGTTTGAGTTTGCGGGATGGGCAGGCCACGGCGTGTGGCTCCACGGCAGGCCGTCAAGTTTCCAGCAGGAACTCCGCCCCGCAACTCTCCGCGATGCGCCGGAGGTTCCGCGCCATTTCTTCGGTGACGGGAATCCCGTCGCGCGTGCGCCCGGCGATTTGCGCCTGCTCCGGATCGCCGGGCACGAGCACGGGCTGCGCGGGATCGGCGCGCTTCATCGCGTGCAGCGCGTCAATCATGTCGTCAAGGTCGCTCTCGAATTCGCCCTCACCGCGAAATGCCTTCGGGTCAAGCGCGAGGAAGAACTGGCCGACGTTGTAGCGCTCGGCATCGGGATTCTTCTGCTGCCGCGTCGCGGAGAAGCACGCGCCCGGCAGAATGGTCGAGAGGATTTCCACCATCGCGCCGAGTCCGTAGCCCTTGTGGCTGCTCATCTCCGGCGTGCCGCCGAGCGGCGTCATGGAGAGATGCTTCATCGCATTCTTTGCGTCCGTCACGGCGCGGCCTTCATTGTCCAAGGCCCAGCCGGGCGGAATTGCTTCGCCGTGCAGCGCGGCGAGCTTGACCTTGCCGATGGCCACGGTGCTCGTCGCCATGTCGAGGCAGAAGGGCGGGTGGCGGCGCGCGGGCGCGGCGAAGGCAATCGGGTTCGTGCCAAACATCGGCTCCGCGCCGAATGTGGGCACCACGCCGGGCCGCCAGACGCCGGTGGTGGAAACGCCGATGAAGCCGCGCTCCACCGCCTGCAACGCGTAGATGCCCGCCGCGCCGTAGTGGTTCGAGTTGCGCACCGCCACGACGCCGACGCCGGTGGCGGCGCATTTCGCGATGGCGAGCTCCATCGCCTTCACGCCGGGGAAATGGCCCAGTCCGCCGCCGCCGTCCAGCAGCGCGGTGACGGGGGATTCGCGGACGACTTTGATCTCTGGCGTCAAAGTCAGTTTGCCCCAGCGCCGGAAGTCGTCGTAAAGCGAGAGCGTGGCGATGCCGTGCGTGTCAATCCCGCGCAAGTCCGCCGCGATCATCACGCGCGCGGTGACTTCGACTTGCTCCGGCGGCATTCCCCACGCGGTGAGAATCGCCGAGACCTGGCGGCTCAACAGTTCGGCGGAAAATGTTTTTGCGGCGGCCATCAGGCGGCAGGCGGGTTCTTGAACTTCGCCGCGAGGGCCTCACTGTGGCGCGCGACGAGGCCGAGGTCGTTGCCCACGGCGACGAACGTGCAGCCGAGCTTGAGCCAGTGGCGCGCGTCTTCCTCGACCGGCGCGAGCGTGCCGGCGGCCTTGCCGGTTTTCAGGATGCGCCGCACGGCGTCCTCCATCGCGGCGCGGATTTCGGGATGGCGGTTGTCGCCCACCCGGCCATGCGCGGCGGCCAGGTCGCTGGGGCCGAGGAACAATCCGTCCACGCCCTCGACGGCGGCGATGGCTTCAATGTTTTTCAGCGCGGTGAGCGATTCGATCTGCACGAGCACGGTCATCTCGTCGTTCGCGCGCTGGTAGTAATCCGAGACGCGCCCGTAGCGGTTGGCGCGGTGGACGACGGCGACGCCGCGCACGCCCTGCGGCGGATAGCGCGTGGCGGCCACGGCGGCGCGGGCCTCGTCGGCGTTTTGCACAAACGGAACGAGGAAGTTTTGCGCACCGATGTCGAGCAGGCGTTTCAAAATCACCGTGTCATTCCACGCGGGCCGCACGACGGGCGCGGCGGTGCCGCCGGTCATGGCTTGGAGATGATTGAAGACCGTCGGCAGTTCGTTCGGCGCGTGCTCGGTGTCGAGCAGCAGCCAGTCGAAGCCCGCGCCCGCGACGGCCTCGACGACGACGCTGCTGCACGAGCTGCTCCACAGGCCGATGAGCGGGCGTTTGGCGAGCAGGGCTTGCTTGAACGGATTGACGGGCAATGGTGCTTTCATGGTGGAGGCAGAGCATCCGTCCGTGGAGGAATTGGGCAAGAAGATTTCCGCCGGCGTTCACTTCCGATCCGGGCGATGGCACTTGAACAGCGTCGGGCGGGTGTCGTCCTTGTGGCGCACGCGGCCGCGGCCGTTGTTGTCCGTGACGAGCCAGAGGAAGTCCTTGTCCACCGCCAGACCTTCCATGGTGCTGGTGGGATAGCGGTTGAAGTAGATGCTCTCCGGCGCGTTCTCGACGTTGCCGAAGCTGTATTCGGCCCGCACCTTCTTCGTCTGCGGGTCAATCTGGAGCACGCAACGGCTCTCGCGCAGCAGGGCGAAGAGCGCGTCGTCGAACCAGCTCAAGTCCGAGAAGTGAATGTCCCGCGCCGCGCCGGTGCTGGGACGCACGGTGAAGTCGTCCTCCACTTTGAGCGTCGCGAGATTCACCACGATGATGCGGCCAAGCTGGCGTTCGTTGGCGACGTAAAGTTTGCCGCCGCCGATGGCGATGCCCTCGAACGAGGCGTTGCGGTCGGTGGTGTGAAAATATTTTTTCACTGGTGCCCAGTCAATTTCGAGCCGCTCGACTTTTTCCGTCTTCGGATCGAAGCGCAGAATCCAGCGGTTCGCCTCCTCGCAGAGATAGAGCCAGCCCCGCTCGTCGCGGGCGATGCCTTCGCAGTCGTAGCGGTCCACTTTTTCGGCGGCGTAGGGCGCAAGCTGCGCGGCGGTGAAACAGTTTTGCAGGCACAGCAAGTCCGCCGCGTTCGTGCCGTCGAGGAACTGAATCCGATACAGCCCCGCGCCCCGGTCATTCACCGTGAGCAGGCCGCCGTCCGGTAGCAGGAGGAGGCCGGAAGCGTCGAAGCGCTCGCCGTTCGGAAGATTCAACTGCCACGCGCGTTCGGCCTTGAGCGCGTGACGCGGCCAGTCGGCGGTCGTGAAGCTGGCGAATCCGCGCGGCTCCGCCGCGCACAGCGGAAACAAAACCGCCGTCATGCACAGCGCAATGAAAACCCACCACCGCATGGCTGTCTTGTAACAGAATGCACGGCGCAGGCAAGACTGCACTGCCCAGCTTGGATTCGGAAGAACGAGCTACGCGAGTCCCAAAATTTTCCCCGCAGAGTTTTGTGCAAGCTGAGGACTCGCGCAGCTCGTCCTTCCGAAAGCCTGCGCCCGGTGCGCGCTTGCCAGCGCAGCGGCGGACGGCCATCGTGGGCGCGATGAAAAGCAATCTTCTCCGATTCGTGCGCGTCTTCCTGCTCTGCGGTTTCACCGTGGTCGCGACGGCGGCGGAGAAGGGCGCGGCCACCAACGCCCCGCCCCGCTACGAACTCCGCGCGAAGAGCCGCGACGGCATCGGCAAGTTTTACCTGGGCCGCGAGATCGCGCACTTCATGACGCACGAGGGCGCGCCGTGGCTGGATCGCCCGGAACGTGAGGACGAAGAACGGCCCGACCTCGTCATGGCCGCGCTCAAGCTCAAGCCCGGCGATCTCGTGGCGGACATCGGCTGCGGCACGGGTTATTTTAGCTGGCGCATGGCGCAGGCCGTCGGGGCGAAGGGTGTGGTCTATGGCGTCGAGATTCAGCCGGAGATGCTCGAACTGCTGGCGAAAGGCATGAAGGAGCGTGGTGTCACGAACGTCGTCGGCGTCCTCGGCACGACCACCGCGCCGCAACTGCCGCAGCCCGTGGACCTCGTGCTGATGGTGGATGTGTATCACGAGTTCGACCATCCGTTTGAGATGATGGCGGCGATCTGCCGGCAGGTGAAGCCCGGCGGGCGCGTGGTGTTCGTCGAGTATCGAGGCGAAGACCCGGAGGTGCCGATCAAGAAGCTGCACAAGATGACCGAGGCGCAGGTGAAAAAGGAAATGGCCGCGCAGCCGCTGGACCACGTCGAGACCATCCGCACGCTGCCGCGGCAGCACCTCATCATCTTCAAGAAGCGCGCTGCCAATTGATCCCGTCACCGGCGCGGCAATTTATCTTGGCAAGGCGGCGTCGTGGAACGGCCGCTTGAGCTGGTAGGCCTGCATCTGCTTTTGAATCTGCGCCGCCAGTTCTTTCTGGCTGGTGGCGTTCGCCTGCTCGACGGCCTTGGCGGCGGTGGCCAGCGCCTCGTCGTATTTTCCCGCCTGCGCCTGCGCCACGGCGAGCGTGTTCATCAAACGCGCCGAGGGCTTGCCGCTCAATTCAATGGCGCGCGTGGCGAGCTTCACCGCCTCCTCGCCGTTTCGGATTTTCGGATCGGGATGCGCGGCGAGAATCCACGCCAGCGCGTTGAACGTGGTCGGAAGATTGGGGCTGTATTGCACCGCGAGCCGCAGATGCTCGATGGCCGGGATGATTTTCTTCAGGCCAATCTGCGCCAGCCCCATGTTGTAATGCACAAAACCGTCGCCGGGCTTCATTTTGAGGACGGCCTCGAACTGCTCCGCCGCCTCGGCAAACTTGCCCTGCCGGATATAAGCCTCGCCGAGGTCTATTCGCGCGGTGACGAAGCCCGGGCGCAGCCGCACCGCCTCGGCGAAATGTGGGACGGCCTCCGGCGTTTTGCCCAGGCTCTTGAGCGCGAGGGCGAGGTTGTTATGTGTGTCGGGGCTGTTGGGATTGAGCCGGAGCGCCTCGCGGTATTCCACGATGGCCTCTGCGGGCTGGCCCTTGGCGGCGAGCGCCCAGCCGAGATTGTTGCGCGTCTCCATCGAGTCCGGCAGCTTGGTGAGCAGGAACCGGTAGCGGGCGATGGCCTCGTCGTGGCGCTTCAATTTCAACAGCGCCTGCGCCAGCCCGGCCATCGCGTTCAAGTCCTCCGGCTGCTGGCGGAGCATCTCCTCGTAGATGGCGAGCGCCTCGGCGGACTTGCCCTGCGTGTCGAGCAGTCCGGCGAGATTCATCCGCGCCTCGGCCATCTCCGGCCGCAACCGCAGCACGGCGCGGTAATGCTCCGCCGCCTGATCGAGCATTCCACTGCGGCCCAGCGCATTCGCAGCGTTCATGTGCTCGGTGGCATTTGGTTTGAGGCGCGCGG
The DNA here is from genome assembly GCA_016235585.1 of Verrucomicrobiota bacterium. Lineage (GTDB taxonomy): Bacteria > Verrucomicrobiota > Verrucomicrobiia > Limisphaerales > JACRJY01 > JACRJY01. The sequence goes on from JACRJY010000219.1 coordinate 19,113, forward strand.
CCTCGACCAGCGGCGTCACCGCCTCGGCGGCGCGGCCCAGTGAGAGCAACGCGGTGCCAAGACCTGTCTGGGCGTCGGCGTAATTGGGCTTGAGCTTCACAGCCTGGGAAAACGACTTCACGGCCTCCTCGGAACGGCCCTTCTGGCTCAAGCAAATCCCCAAGTTGAAATGCGCGTCCACATCCTCGGGCTTGATGGCGACGACGTTTTGAAAGGACACGATGGCTTCGTCAATGCGGCCTTTCTTGAACAGCGCCGCGCCGAGGTTGTTGTGGGCCTGCACGTATTTCGTCCAGTATTTCACCGCGAGCGAATAGTGGTGAATCGCCTCGTCGAGCTTCCCCTGATGCAGATACACGCCGCCGATGTGCCCGTGCGCGGTGTAGTTGTGCGTCGTGTGCTCCAGCGCGTGGCTGAAGAGTGTGAAGTTGTTTTTCCAGTGCCGCAGTTGCAGCGTGGACGCAACCAGGCACGCCAAGAACGCCGCGCCCGTCGCCAGCGCGAGATTTTTTACCGGCCATTTTTTTAGCGCGGCCAGTTCGGCGACGCCCCACGCGAGCATCAGGAAGACGCCGATGAGCGGGATGTAAGTGTAACGGTCGGCGTAGGCGTGCCCGCCGGTCTGGATGATTTGAATCGCCGGCACGAGCGTGCCAAGAAACCAGAACCACCCGAACGCCAGATACGGACGGCGGCGCAAATCGCGCACAACCCAGATGGTGACGGTCAGCAGCAGGACGCCCGCGCCAAGGTATTGCCACGCGGGCCGCGCGATGTGCGGATAAAACACCGCCAGCCCCGACGGCCAGAAGGTCTTCACCACGTAAAGCCCATACGAGAACACGGCGTTCGCCAGCCGCGCGGAGAGCGGCAGCGAGTCGAACGACATGAACGCGCCGCCCACCTGCGTGGCCTTCACCGTCACCGCGCTCACGCCGATGGCGAGCGCGAGCAGCGGCAGCTTGTCGCGCACGAGCCGCCACACGTCCGCGCCGGAAAACTGCCGCCACCACGGTTTGCCCGGCGCGGCCTGGCCGGAGAAAAGTTTCAGCCGATCCAGCGGCCAGACATCGAGCATGAACAGCACGAATGGCAGCGTGACGAGCATGGGCTTCGCCATCAGCCCCAGCGCGAAACAGATGGCGACCAGCGTGTAGCGTTCGAGGCTTTGTTTCTTCGTGTAAAACAGATACGCCCACATTGTCAGCAGCCAGAAGAAGCAGCTCAACACGTCCTTGCGCTCGGAGACCCACGCCACCGACTCGACGTGAAACGGATGCCACGCGAACAGCGCCGCGACCACGGCGGACGGCCACAGCCGCCGGCTGAACCCCCGCAGGACGAGGAACAGCAGCACGGTGTTCGCCGCGTGCAACAGGATGCCGGAGAGATGGTGCCCCCACGGTTTGCTGCCGAAGAACTGCCAGTCCGCCATGTGCGAGAACCACGTGAGCGGATGCCACAGCGCCATCTTGAAGTTCGTGAAGGCCCAGCCGACGTTCGACGCGACCAGCCCCTTCTGCACCTGCTCGTTCTTCGTCACGAAGATGTCGTCGTCGTAGTCAAGGAACTCGAAGCGCAGCGCGGGCGCGTAGAGTGCGAAGGTGATCAGCGCCAGCGCGAGGCAGATCCATTTCACGAAGCGTGGTTGCGAATCATTTTCCATAAACGGGCTGGAGGAATTAAAACAAAACCTCGCGCGGCGTCGAGGCCGGACTTGGGGGGGCAAGCCCCTGTGGGGCGCATCCGGGCACGGCCCCCGACCCGGCGGGCGCGGGGGAACGCCGATCTCCGAATCGGCATGCCGCCCATCACTTTCTCCACTCCTGCCGGATCGGAGTCCGGCGCTCCGGGGCGCGGCCTCACGGTTTCGCCGCGCTCTTCGGCTGCCGGGCGAGCAGCTTGTTCAAGTTGTTGATGGCGGTCGGATAGTTGGGCCGCAGCTCGATGGCCTTGCGGTATTCCTGAATGGCTTCGGGGTGCTTGCCGGTCATCTCCAGCACGGCGGCGAGATTGTTGTGCGCCTCGGGGTTGTTCGGGTTGATCTGCACCGCCACGCGGAACTGAAAGGCCGCCGCGTCGAATTTTTTCTGGTTCACCAGCGCCATGCCGTAGTTGACCCGCGCGCCGAGGAACGTCGGCTTGATGCGGATCGCCTCCTCGTAGTGGCGGTCGGCCTCGACGTTTTTTCCCTCGTCACGATAAACATCGGCCACGCCCTTGTGCGCGCGGTGGTTGTTCTTCGTCACGTCGAGCGCGTGGGAAAAGAGTGAGAACGTGTTTTGCCAGTGCCGCAACTGCGCCACCGTCGCGGCCAGACACGCGGCGAGCGCAATGGCTGCCAGCACGCCGATCACCCCCGTCGGCACACGCAGCCGCTGAACCCAAATTGCCAGTTCCCACGCCAGCGCCACGACGATGCCGAGCATCGGCACGTAGGTGTAACGATCCGCCCATGCCTGCCCGCCGACCTGGATGATGCCGATTACCGGCACCAGCGTGCCGAGATACCACAGCCAGCCCAGCAGCAAGTGCGGGCGCGCGCGCCGCTGCCAGACCGCCAGCGCCGAGATCAACACGAGAACCGTCGCCGCCACCGCGATGCGCGCCGCCGGCCATTGGCCGGGATGCGGATAAAACACCGCGAGGTCGTCCGGCCAGAAAAACTTCCGCAGATACTCGGCGTAGGCGACGAGGCCGTTCAGCAGCCGATGCTTCATCGGCAGCGAGTCGCCGAACGTCATCGCGCCGCCGCTGCGCTGCGTGTGCAGCGTCCACACGCTCACGGCGACGATGAGCGCAAAGAACGGGATTTTTTCCAGCACCAGCCACTTCCACGGGACACCTGTCGGAGCCTCGGCCACCGGTGCGGGCGGTAGCGCATTTTTCTTCTTCGACTTCGGCGGCGGTGGCGGTGGGACTTTTGCAGGCCAGCGTTTCAGCGGCCAGAAATCCAGCAGCACCAGCACGCACGGCAGCGTGACGAGCATGGATTTCGACATCAGCCCCAGCGCGAACATCAGCAGCGCCAGCCCGTAGCGCCACGCGCTGCGCCGCTCGGTGTAGCGCAGCCACGCCCCCATCGTCAGCAGCCAGAAGAGCGTGCTCAACACGTCCTTGCGCTCCGTGACCCACGCGACGGACTCGACGCGCAGCGGGTGCCACGCGAACAGCGCGGCGGCGAACGCGCTGGCCCACACCGCGCCGGTCATCCGCCGCAGCACCCAGAAGAACAGCGCGGCGTTGGCCGCGTGCAGCAGCGCGTTGTGAACGTGCATCGGCCCGGCCTGCACGTTGAAAAGCCTGTCGGCGGGATTTTTTTTCTCGCCGAAGAACTGGCAGTCAAACATCAACGACGCCCACGTGAGCGGATGCCAGTTGCCGGAATGGCTTTGCTGGAAGGCCCACTCGACGCTGGTTTTGTTCAGGCCGCTGCGGACGAAGGCGTTGTCCTTGACGTAATCCTGATCGTCATAGTCCACGAAATCGAAATTCCGCGCTGGCCAGTAGGCCGCGAGCGTGACGGCGGCCAGCAGCAGTCCAATGACAAATTCGCGCCCGCGCGGGCGGATGGATTCCATACGATGCGCCGCAATTTAGGGAAAAACCGTCCGCCGCGTCGAGCGTGGAAACGAAGTCCGCCCAGTCGCGGGCGCATCTTGACACGGCCCCCGGCCCGGCGGGCGCGGCGGCGCGCCGATCCCCGAACCGGCACGTGAGCCAACACTTCTCCACCACTGCCGGATCGGAGTCCGGTGCGCCGGGGCGTCAAGATGCGCCCCCCGTCGCCACGCCACAGTTCATCAGTGCTTCGGGCGCTGCAAGCTGGGGCGCGGGCGGATGGGCGGCGGCAGCGGCAGTTTCGGCGGCGGCGTCCGCTCATCCACCAGCGGCGGCGGGGTGCCGGTCTTGGCTTCGACGGGCGGCTGGCGGTAGAGGCGTGCCTGCAATTCGGCCATCCACTTCGTCGTGTCCAGGTTGCCCGCGCCGATTTTCGCCTCGGGCGTTTTCGTCTCGCTGGGTTTGAACTCCGCGAAGACCGCCTCGGCCATCGGCGGCGATGCCGAAACTGTATGACCAACCGTTGGCGCGGGTGCGAGGCTCGTGACGGCGTCGAGCGCCTGATAACCGTTGACCAGCCATTCCAGCTTGCCCGTCTGGATGTCCACGAGCAGGCCGTGCACCGGCACGCGCGGGCCGATGAGCGGGCTGCTGCGGATGATGGAGCAGGCCTTGAGCACGTTGTTCCGCTCGCTGGCAGTGAGGCCGAAGAATTCGACAAGATTGTCCGGCAGTTTAGCGCGATCCACGCCCAAATCCTTGAAGCGCTCCATGATGTTCAGCACGGAGGTCTTGAACACCAGGCAGTCCGTGTGGCCGATGACGGCGATCTCCCTGCCACCCTTGACCGCACAGGCCAGCGCCAGCGTCCGCGTCATCGAACTCATCGGGTCGAAGATGATGTTGCCCGCGTTGCGGAGCCAGATGAACCGCTCCTCCGGCACGCCCAGCACCTCCGGGATGAGCGGGTTCAGGCGCGGGTCAATGCACGTCAGCGCCACGACCGGCAGCGCGTCGGGGAACTCGCCGGGGCGCAGGCCCGCCGTCGCGTCGCCGGCGGCGGCGCGGTGGTTCGCGGCGAGGATGGCTTCAAAGAGGCGCATCACTTCATTTGATTTGTTTGGCGGTTGGCGGCGGCGGTAAATAATTTTCGCTGGTGACGACTTTGCGTCCGGTTTTTGACTCCAGTTCCAGCCGGGCTTTTTTGGCGATACGTCCGCCCGTTTTCGCGGCAACCTTGTTTTCCACCATGCCGGTGGCATCCACACTCTCGGCGATCTGCCGGGTGGACAGTTCGGCCAGCGCGGTGAAAATCAATTCCGCCTCGCTCATGTGATCCCGGAGGTTGTCCGTCTTCAGGGCTTTGAGATTCTTGTGCGCCTGGACGCTCACGCCAGCCCACTCCTGATGGATGATGTTGGTGAGGATGGCGAATTCATCACCTTTCTTGATGTCGTGCCCGGCCCAATAATCGGTGAGCTTGTTGCGCGTTTCCTGACCGGTCATGCGCTGCTCGATCCACTTGGCGCTGCGGCCCTGTTTTTGCCACGTCTCGCGGGCGCGGGCGAGCGAGCGGGCGGGATCGGCCATTTCCTGCATCCGCTCGTAACCGACCTTGGCGAGCCAGAGCTTGATCGGCTCGGCCTTGGGGCTGGGAACGCTCTGCACGAGGCGCAACAACGTCTCGGCGGTGGCCACGTCGGTGAGATAATTCTTGCCGTCGGCGGCGGGCATTTTCAGTTGGTAACAATTTGTTACCAACTGGCTGCCTTCTTTGTTCAGACGGCCTTTCAAGACCTTCCAATACTTTCTAGCCGCCTGATAATCCGGCTGCTGCGTCAGCACGCGCATGATATCCACGACCGAAAACCACCACGTCTCGGTCTGCTCGTCGTAGTGGCGGCGGATTTCGTGGCCTTCAAAAACAGCGAGGCCTTGTTTCATTGTGACGGAATGAGTTTGCGCGGGTTTGGTGACATTTTCAACCGGTTACAATTTGTAACCGGTTGGCTTGAGCAGCGGCGAATGGTTTTAAGCTGGTCACAATTTGTGACCAACTGGCGGCGTTCGGTGCATGCGTTTGGTGACATTTTCAACCGGTGACAACTTGTCACCGGTTGACTGATGCAGCGGCAGCCAGTTTTCAGTCGGTGACGATTTGTCACCAACTGGCGGAGGCGGTGCACAACCGGCACGCTGACCGCTCGGCACTTCTCATGGTTCGCGGCGAGGATGGCTTCAAAGAGGCGCATGGCTGCCATCCGAAATTATCTGCTTTCCACAGTGTCCACAGTTTCCGCTCGCGACAACAATTTGGACAGAGTAACCGGCGAGCATCTTTGAGCAATGTGGACACTTTAGAGTGAATTTGAGCTGTTGATTCAACGACAGCCGGGCCAGCCCAAAGATCGCAATCGCGTAAAGCGCTAGAACAATAATTTTGCCTGCGTTTGGTTGTTCCAAATCCAAGTAATTGACCAGCGGAACACCCGTCACGGCCATCAGGAGGAACACCCCCATTAAAAGAAGGCCGCATCTTCCTTCTCTTCGACGGGAATCTTCAGCTTGCTGGATGAACTCATCTTGGGTCATCGGAGTGCGTTAGGTTTTCCCGCCTTCGTCCTTCCCCATCGCCTTCTTCAGCGCGGGCACCTGCTCCAGCAGTTTCTCGAACTTCACGCCGGTCAGGCTCTCCAGCACGGGCGGGAGCTGCGCGATGATTTGCGTGATGTCGCCGGTGAGCTTGCTCGCGCCGCCGCCGGGGCCGGAGCCGGAATTGATGATGACCATCTTCTCCATCTTGGAGAGCGGCTCGCTGATGCGACCCGCAATCTCCGGCAGCACCTTAACGAGCAGTTCGATGACGGCGGCCTGGTTGTATTGCTGGAAGGCCTCGGCCTTGAGGCGCGTGGCCTCGGCGGTCGCCTTGCCCTGCGCCATGATGATGTCGGCCTGGGCGAGACCCTTGGCCTTGTTGGCCTCGGCGTCGGCGAGGCCGGTGGCCTTGTTCACGTCGGCGCTCGCGAAGCCGGTCGCCTTCGTCGCGGCGGCGGCACCGGCGGCCTCGGCCTCCAACTGGAACTTGCGCGCGTTGGCCAGCGTCTCGACCTTGTAGCGCTCGGCGTCGGCGGGCTTCTGCACGAGGGCTTCGAGTTCACGCTGTTTCCGCAGGATTTCCTGCTGCTGCAACTCGATCTGCTTTTGCTTCTCGATGATTTGCACCTGCACTTCCTCGGCCTTCACGAGCTGGCCGGTCTTGTATTTCTGCAAGTCGTAGGCGAGGTCGGCCTCGGCCTTCTTCTGGTTCACCGTGGCCTGGTATTGCGCCACGTTGGACTGATAATCGCGCTGGGCCTCGGCGATTTTGGAGTCGGCGGCGAACTTCGCCTCCTGCCCGGCCTGCGTGGCCTGCGAGGATTTGATCATCGCGTCGCGGTCGGCCTCGGCCTGCGCGATCTGCGCGTCGCGCTTCACCTGGGCGATGCGCGGCTTGCCGAGCGCGTCGAGGTAGCCCTGCGTGTCGCGGATGTCGCGGATGGTGAAGCTCACAATGCCGAGGCCCATGTTCGCCATGTCGCCGGCGGCGACCTCCTGCACCTTCGAGGCGAAGGCGTCGCGGTTCTGGTAAATCTCCTCCACCGTCATCGTGCCGAGGATCGCGCGGAGGTGGCCTTCCAGCGTCTGCATGGCGATGTTTTTGATTTCCTCGGTGCGCTTGCTCAAGAACTGCTCGGCGGCGGTGGCGATGGAGATGTCGTCGCCCTTGACCTTGATTTGCGCCACGCCGTCCACCTTCACC
>JACRJY010000215.1 GCA_016235585.1 Verrucomicrobiota bacterium
CCAAGGAAGTCGGCAAGGGCACCGGCCTCGGCCTCGCCACCGTCTATGGCATCGCCAAGCAGCACGACGGCTGGGTGGACGTGGAGAGCCTCGCGGGCGAGGGGACGACGTTCCGGGTGTTTTTCCCGGCGGTGGACTCCCCGGCGGCGGGCACGGCCACGGTGGCCGCCGAGCACCCGCGCGGCGGCGGGGAAAGAATCCTGCTCGTCGAGGACGAGCCGATGCCCGTGCCGTTGTCGCTGACGGCGAGCACGACGAAGCGCCCGCGCCGCGCGCCGGTGCGGCGGGTGAGGAACGCGGTGTCCGTCTCGTTCAGCTCGGTGCGGATGGCGAGCCGCCCGCCGCGCGGCATGGCGTCGCGGGCGTTGACGGCGAGGTTCATGATCACCTGCTCGATCATGCCGGGGTCGGCGTGAATGAACGGCAGGCCGGGGGTGAAGTTCATCTCCACTTCAATGTTCTCGCCGAGGAGGTTGGCGAGGAACTGGGTGATGTTGGTGACGGCGGCGTTCAGATCGAGATCGCGGCGCTGGATCACCTGGCGGCGGCTGAAGGTGAGGAGCTGCCGCGTGAGGCCGGCGGCGCGGTCGGCGGCGAACTGGATCTGGCGCGTGGCGTTGCGGCCGGCCTCCTCGCTCAACCGCCCGGTGAGAATCAGCGCCGCGCCGCCGCTGATGATGGTGAGGATGTTGTTGAAGTCGTGCGCGATGCCCGCCGCGAGCTGGCCCACCGATTCCATCCGGTGCGCCTGGCGGAGCTCCTCCTCGAGCTTGAGCTTCTCGGTGATGTCGTGCGTCAGCCCGATGTAGTATTGGCGCCCGCCCATCGCCATCGTCTCGAAGGAGGTGGCGGCGTCAATCACCTGCCCGTCCTTCCGCACCCAGCGGCACTGCCAGTCGCGCAGCGCGCCGCCCGAGTGCAGCGCGGCGAGCATCCGTTCGCGATCCGCCGGCACGGGCCAGACGCCAAGCTCCAGCCCGGTGCGCCCAATGACTTCCTCGCGTGTGAAGCCGAGCATTTCGAGCCAGCGCTGGTTCACATCGAGGTAACGGCCCGTCTCCAGATCGGCGATGCTGATGGCGGCCATGCCGGAGTGAAACACCTTGGCGAAGCGCTCCTCGCTCGCGCGCAGCGCCTCCTGCGCCTGCCGGCGCCCGGTGATGTCGAGGGTCGCGCCGACGAGGCGGGCGATTTTCCCGTCCGGGCCGGCATAGCACCGGCCCTGGCCGAGCAGCCAGGCTGGCTGGCCGTTCGCGCGCGCGACGCGGAACTCGTGGCTGAACGGTTCGCCCGTCTCCAGCGCGCGCTGGAGCGCCAGTTCCATGGGCGCGCGATCCTCCGGGAGGATGCGTTCGATGAACTCGCGGTAATCGGCGAAATGTTCGCGGGCCGGCAGCCCGAAGAGCGGGCCGAGGTTGTCCGAGCAATGGACTTCCCCGCTCACGATGTTCCAGTCCCAAGTGCCCATGGCGGCGACTTCCAGCGCGAGGCGGAAGCGGTCTTGATTCTCGCGCAGCCGCTCCTCGCTCGCGCGCAACTGCTCCTGCGCGCGGATGCGCGCGATGGCGCCCGTGCCGTAGTCCGCGAGGGTCTGGAGCAGCGTGAGGTCGTCCTGGCTGTAGGCCTGCGGCGTGTAACTCTGCGTGGTGAACAGGCCAAACACCCGGCCCCCCTGCCGGATGGGCACAAAAAGCATCGAGGCGGAGCGGCGTTTCATGTCGCCGAACGGGATCAGCTTCGGCTCCTCCCCGGACAGGCCGTCGCGCAACAGGAGCTTCGGCCCGTGCGCGGCCACCGCGCGCAGCATGGGGGTCGGGGCCGGGGGAAATTCGACGGGCACTTCGGTTCTTTTCCCCTCCATGATATCCACCGCGTAAATGAACACGAAGTCGTGCATCTCCTCGTCCCACAGTTCCAGGATGCAGCAATCCCAGCCGATGAGTTCGTCCGCCGCCTGCGCGAGCAGCCGCGCCGCCTCCGGCAGGCCGCTGGCCGCGCTCAACTCATGGGCGAAGCGGTGGAGCACGCGCTCGCGCTTTTCGCTGGCGGGTTCGGCGGGCATGACGCGGCGGAAAATGGCAGAACCGCCGCGGAACGCAAGCCGGGGATTTTCCCCGGCTGCAGTTTTTCAAGTTGCAAGTTGCAAGTTTTCCCCAAGACCGTCGCCCGGACAAACCTGCAACCTTGCAACCTGCAACTTGAAACTCACCCCCTTCCGCCTCACGCCGCCGGCTTCGTCTCTTTTTTCCCCAGCCCCAGCAGGTAAATCATCACCGCCGACACGAGCATCGAGAAGGCGAGATAATAAATCCCGCCCACGAACGATCCCGTCACTTTTTCCACTTTGCCCAGCACGTAGGGGCCGAGGAAGCCGCCAAGGTTGCCCACGGAGTTGATGAAGCCGATGCTCCCCGCCGCCGCCGCGCTCGTGAGGAAGAGGTTCGGCAGCGCCCAGAACGCCGGGAGATACGCCTTCAATCCGCCGAAGGCGATCATGAACGCCGCGATGGTCAGCCAGAGGTTCCCCTGCGTGAGCGGCGCGAGGGCCATCGCCACCGCGCCGATGACGATGGGCACCACGGTGTGCATCCGGCGCTCCTTCATCCGGTCCGAATTCCAGCCCACGAAGAGCTGCCCCGCCAGCGCCACGCACGGCGGCAGCACGACGAGCCACGTGAGCGTGTCGAACTTCAGGTGATACCACTGGTCCAAAATGCTCGGCAGGAAGAACTCCACCCCGTAGTTCGCCGTCACGATGAAGAAATACGCCGTCGCCAGCATGAGCACCTTCGGATGTCGCAGCGCCTGCAGCACCGTCAGGTGGCCCGCCCCGCCGGCCTGGTGCTTCTCAAACGCCAGGTTCTTCTCCAGCGCGTCGCGCTCCTCCGGCGTCAGCCACTTGGCGTCGCGCGGCTTGTCCGGCAGCATGAAGAGCACCATCACGCCCAGCATCACCGCCGGGATGCCCCAAAAAATATAGACCCACTGCCAGCCCTCCAGCCCTAGGAATTCCGGGTGATGCACCGCCACGCCGTTGACCACTTCGTCCGTGCCGATCTTGAGCATCAGGTTGGAAATCTTCGGGCTGATGATCTGCGCGATGGGCGTGGCGACGAAGAAATACGCCAGCGCCCGCGCGCGGTCGCGCAGCGGGAACCAGTGCGTGAGATACACAATCACGCCGGGATAAAAACCCGCCTCGGCCAGCCCGAGCGCAAAACGGATGGCGTAAAATTGGAACTCCGACACGCCGATCTTCCAGCCAAACGCTGTGTTCATCCACTCGACCGTCTTGACGGACACTCCGAGGTGCGACCCCACGAACGCCGTGAGCGCCGCGATGATGCCCCACGAAATCATGATGCGGCTGATCCACTTGCGCGCGCTCCATTTCTCCACCAGCAGCGTGCCGGGGATTTCCAGCAGGAAGTAGCCGACGAAGAACACGCCCGCGCCGAAGCCGATCACCGCGTTGTCGAAGCCCGGCAGGTCGCGCACCATCGTCAGCTTGGCGATCGCCACGTTCGAGCGGTCCACGTAGGCGATCATGTAGCTCACGAAGAGCAGCGGGATGAGGTGCCAGTAGGCTTTCTTGCGCGCGCGATCCAGCGCGGCGGGGTCGAAGTTGGCGGTCGGCGTTTCCATGTGGTGCGGGCGACACGATGCCCTGCTCGCGCGCCCCGGCTCAAGACTTGATTGCGGAAAAAATCAGGAACCTTCCCAAAAACCCACGGTAGGAGACGACGTGAGGAGGCTCACTAATTTCAGGCGGAAGCTGGAGTCTCCTCCCGCCGCCGGACACCAAACCGATCTCACTTCGCCGGCAGCACTTGCACGGCGTCAATGTGCGCGTTGCCGTCCACGCCGTCGGTGCCCACCTCGACGAAACCCGGCTTGCCGGCCTCGAAGCGGAACGTGCCGAGGGAGACCCACAGCTTCGCAATTGGGGATTCTTTGCGCTGGTTGATCTTGGTTTTCTGCTCGCCGTCGGCGGAGCGGATGGTGATGGGGGTGTTGCTCGCGCGGTTTTCGTGCGGTGAATTGGCGTAGCGCACCTCGTATTTCCCGCTGCTCGGCACGGTGAACTCGAAGATAGCCTTTGCGCCGGAGCCTTTGCCGGCGTAACTGTAATCCGGCCCGACGTGTTCGAGTCCCGCGCCGTGGCTCCACTTGCCAGTGAGCTTGGCGGCCTTGTTGTCCACGACGATGCCGGGGAGATTTGCGAGCGACGCGCCACTGCCGCCAGTGCTGCCACCGCGTCCGCCGGTGTCGTCCACTGGGCCGGGAGCGTTGCCCTTGATGTCAAAGGGCGCGTCGGGCGTGGCGCGGCGGGCGCGGCCGGGGAGCTTCAACAGTTCATCCAGTTCGCTCCAGTAGTTGTGATACACGTCGCGCGGCGTCGCGTTGTGCTTGAGCGCGACGGCGGCGGCCTTGCCCACCACTTCGCCCATCATGCCGATGGTTTTCATCACGCGCACGGTGCCGAGCGCGTGGTCGGTGACGCTGATTTGCCGGCCCGCCATGAACATGTTCGCGATGTTCGTGGAATAGAGGCAGCGATACGGGACGGGATAGCCAAACTCGCGGTCAACACGCTTGTCGTGCTCGGCGATGGAGATGAACGGATTTTCGGGAAACTTCTTCGCGTATTCCTGCTTGGCGAAATGCAGGTCAATGCTCCACGTGCTCGGCACGCAGCCGTCAGGGAAATCCTTCTTGCTCACGATGTCGTCGTGCGTGAGCACCACGTCACCCATGAGCCGGCGCGACTCGCGCGTGCCGCCAACGTAGGCAACCCAGTCGAGCTTGGATTTTTTGTGCTCGGCCTTGCCGTCGCGGTTTTTCATCGCATTGAACGCGCCGAACACCGCGCGCAGGTTCCAGTCGCGGATGTATTCGAGGTCTTTGATGGGATCCTTGTTGAAGCCGCTTTCCCAGAACCACTCGCCCTTGCCCTTGTCCGCCATGTCGGCCTTGCCCTTCTTCGGATACGGAAAATCATCCATCGTCAAGTTGAGCGCCCACGGCGTTTCGGGAAAACTCTGCTCGCCGTCGCCGTCACTCCAAATCCACATATTGCTCATGCCGAGCAAATCCTTGTATTCGATTTCGTATTTCGCGCCCGCGAGGAAGCCCAGCGTGCCGTGGCCGGTGCAGTCGGAAAACATCTTGCCGCGAAAGCGCGTCTCGCGGCTGGTCTTGGTATTGAGCGAGGTGACGGAAATGATGCGGTTGTCGCGCGCCTCGGCTCGGAAGACGTGCTCGTTGAGAAAGAGTTTGATGTTCTTCTCGGCGCGAACGTGCGCTTCCTTCTGAGCGTCGCCGAATTCCTGTTCCAAGCCGGGCGAGTTCTTCGCCTTGTCCGCGAACTCCTCGACCATCTCGCCGATGTGCGGATATTTGCCGCGACGAATCAGCCCCATCGCCCACACGCGCACCTCGCTGCTGCCGTTGCCGCCGAGCACGGGGCGGTTCTGGATGAGCGCGACCTTGAGGCCCATGCGCGCGGCGGAAATCGCGCTGCCCATGCCACCGTAGCCGCCGCCCACGACGACGAGGTCGAACTCGCCCGCGTCGTCCGGCTGCGCGGGCAGGCCGAGAAGATTCTTGCGCCACGACGCGAGCGGCGCGCTGTCGTTCGGCGGAGTTTCCTTGAGGTCGCTGGTGAGATAAACCGCGTCGCAGCGGCCATCGAAGCCGGTGAGGTCGTGGAGCGTGAGTTGAATTTCCTTCTTCGCCGCGTCAATCGTGCCGCCATCCTGCCAAGCCCACGCCGCGCCCTTCGTGCCGAAAGCTTCTCCGAGCGGCTTGCCGTCCACGAGCAACGCAAACTTGCCCGGCGCGCCCGGCGCGTTCCATTTCGCCACCCAATCCTTCGTCCGCACCCAACAGCGATACTGGCCGGCGGCGGGCAGCGTGACGCTCGTGCTGGCGTCCTTCACTGGCTTGCCGAGACCGTGCGCGAGCAGGTAGGGCGAACCCATGATTTCGATGAACTGCGTGTCGAGCGACCAGCCGCCGTGGCTGTTGAAGGACTCGGCCTCGACGAGCACCTGGCTGGCGGACGCCGGGAGAGACAATCCAGCGGCCAACAGGATAAGAACGGCAAATCGTTTCATGGCGGAATAGTTTTGCGAATCACCGGCAATTTCCAGACAAATTCGGTAATGGCTCGATTGGACCAATCCGCCTCTTTCGGACGCTCCCAAGTCGTCCGGGGGGCGAACGCGCGGGAGTGCCACCTCTCAACCGCCCTCCGGGCACCTTCTCCCCTACCATTTTGGTGATTGGGCCGCTCCGGGAGCGCCCCGGGACGAGCCTGAAAATCACCCTCCATCCCCTGAATTTCATCCTCCATCCCCTCAAAATCAGGGGATGAACCCTGAAATTCATCCGTCATCCCCTGAAAATCAGGCTCCAACCCCTGAATTTCACCCGCCATCCCCTGAAAATCAGGGGATGAACCCTGAAAATCACCCGTCATCCCCTCAAAATCAGGCGTTGACCCCTGAAATTCACCCGTGGAAAGGTGGAAATTAGAAGTAAAACCCTGTTTTACAGTCAGTTATAGCGTGGGAGGCTCCTCACGGCTCGTGGGCCACGTCTCACGGTGCGTGAGAGGCTTACTTTTTCCTGTGAGAAGCGACCTTTTGGGCGTGGGAAGCGTCCTAACGCGCTGAAAACGAGGCTTTTAATGGGAAGACGGGCAAAAACGGGCTGCCGGGCGGGGTTTCAGGGCGGCGGAGAAGCAAATGCTTCTCATTGAAAACAGGAAAACGAACAACACTTGCAACTTTATTGGCAAGTGGCATTCTTTTAAGAAAGTTGTTATGGCAAGCGGCTACGATTTTCCCATCTTTGTTAGTTCGACTGACTACAACCTTGTTGATCTCCGAGCAGAGTTACAAGACCACCTTGATGGGCTGGGTTATCGAGTTGTGCTCAGTTCGAGTGATGGTTTTCCGGATCAGACGCCAAACTTCACTCCATGGGAATCTTGTCTGCCGGTGCTAGATAAATGTCATGTTGTCATTCTGATCGTCGATGGTCGATACGGGTCACCGATGGAATGGCCGAATTTCAAAGAAATTATCGGCCCAGAGAAAATTTCACCGACACATGGTGAATATCGCTTCGCAAAGAAAAAGGGTAAACGCACGTTAATCTTCATCCGCGGAGGTTTGATGAATGATTATCAACGGTATCGCGAAGCACTCAAAACGGAGGCGGCAGATGTTGCTACCGAGGCGATGGCAAAAATAAAGGAAAAACTGTTCCTTCCAATAACAATCGATTTCGATGTCTTGAAATTCATTCACGAGATTAAAACTGAAAAACCAATCCAATGGATTCGGACGTTCAAGGACGTCACAGAAGTTAAACGTGCAGTGCATAGCCAACTGCTAAATGAATTGGCGATGTCATTTATTGACAGGCAAGGGGAATTGATCGCTCGTTTTTCAAAGGCATTGGATTCTTGTGACCCGGAAGAACGGAAAAAAATTCTCAAGCGAATCGGATATACCAATGAATTGATTGAGGATATAGAGAAGAAAGCGACTGATATTGCCGATTTGAAAAACCAAATTAACCAAAAACAGAAAGAAGTAGAAATACTTGCACTGGAAAAAACCAAGAACCGCAAAAAGATAGACGAATTGGAAACAGATATGGCTGATCTTGGAATGAGGGTCAACGACTTGCAGGAAGAAAATACACTTACATTATCTGGGACGGCTTATGCGCCGACACCGTCAGGTTTTGCAGGTCTAGGGGCAAGTTTTCTACAATATGATTCTGCCGAACAGGTAGGAAATAGGACATGTGATCAATGTAAGAACAGACTCCCGATAGCTCTTCTTTACAACAACTCTCAATGCCCGAAATGTAAACGCACTCTCTGTCATAAATGCTTTGGTGCCAGCATATTTTCAGGGCTCTGTGCTCAATGCGGTGCATACGGTGCAACATCTGACTACCTCGCCCCATGAATCAGTTTCACGCGGCGTGGCAAGGCTGGGTTTGCGGCTCGCCGGGAGTCTCGCCCTCCCCGTCCGTGTTTCATCCGTGGCCAAACAAACAATCCGCCGCAGTTCCACCGGATTCGGATGCGGTAGTTTCAGCCAGCTTCACCAGAACTCACGGCAGCTTGAACTTCGGCGTCTGGCTCATGAAGCGGATGGGGTTTTGGTAGATGAGCCTGTCAACCGCCTCGGCGCGGTGGCCGCGCTTGCGCATCTCCAGCGCGGTGCGCGGCACGGCCAGCGGCACGCTGATGCCCCAGTCGCACGCGCTGTTCATCCAGAGGCGCTCGTTGCCGTAGCACTCGACGATGTCAATCGCGCGCGCCGGCGAGCACTTGCTCTCCGGGTAAAGTGTCATGCCCGCCCAGAACCCCGCGTCCAGCACCAGCTCGACCGTGTGCTCCTCGACGTGGTCAATGATGCAGCGCTCCGGCTTGATGCGCTGGTCGGACTTCAGGGCGTCGAGGATGAGCCGCGTGCCCTTGAGCTTGTCTTCGAGGTGCGGCGTGTGGACGAGGATGAGCGAGTTCGTTCGCGCGGCGAGGTCAATGTGCCATTCCAGCACCTTGAGTTCGTTGCGGGAATTTTTGTTCAACCCAATCTCGCCGATGCCGAGCACGTTGGGCCGGTCGAGGAACTGCGGGATGATGCCGATGACTTCCTCGGCGAGCCTAGTGTCCTCGGATTCCTTGGGGTTGATGCAGAGCCAGCAGAAGTGCGGCAGGCCGAACTTGGCGGCGCGCTTCGGCTCGTAATCGGTGAGCTGGCAGAAGTAGTCGTAGAAGCCGTGGACGCTGCTGCGGTCGTAGCCCGCCCAGAAGGCCGGCTCGCAGACGGCGGCGCACCCGGCGGTGACCATGTCCTGGTAATCGTCGGTCGTGCGGCTGACCATGTGGCCGTGGGGTTCGATGTAGCGCATGGGGAAGTTGAAAGGTGAAGGTTGAAAGTTGAAAAGGCTATTTGGAAACCGCCCGAGTATGCAAAGAGCGGCGCAGGCCACTCAACATTCGGGTAAGTTCGGCGGCTTGGGTTCTCAATTCAGCCAATGAATCGGCTGGCAAGTAGCCCTGCCGCTTTGCAATTTCGGCTTGCGCGACCAATTCAAAGATGGAGCCGGTTGCGATTTCCACGAATCGGGCAAAGTCCACTCGCGACGTTCGCGAGGAACCTTCAGCAAGGTTGGAAGCGACCGAGACGGTGGCACGGCGCATCTGCGAAACGAGGCCAAAGCGCTCGTCATCCGGGAAAGCGCGAGTGAGTTTGTAGACCAAATCTGCCAACCCGAGCGCTTTCTTCCAAGTTTCCAAGCGCTCGAAATTGAACTCAAACGGAACAGGTTTTGTTGAGACGGCGGCCATCGGTCTTTCAACTTTCAGCATTCAACTTTCAACTCTATTTGCCCGGCCACGCTCCGGTCGCACCTTTCACCGTTGCCTTTGCCAGCGGCTTCTCCGTCGGGTCGCTGAAAGAGAGAAGGACTTTTTTTGCGCGGCTGGGCTTCTTGTTGCCGAGTTCCTTCATCGCCTGGCGGAAGGCTTTGATGCGGAAATCGTCTTCGCCCGTCGCGCGGTCCACGCGGTCGAGGAACGCCGCCAAGTCAATGAGCTTGCAGCGGGCGTCCATGAAATAGAGGTCGAGGATTTGCTGGCGTGTCATAACGGTTTGCTGTTGTTGGAAAACTATATCGCCGGGGCGGCCCGCTCACAACCCTGATTGCGAGGAGGAAATGTTCCATGCCGGCGCGTAAGGCCCGCCGACCGGCCGGTTCAGCCCCGGCGCGGTCGTGGTGGAAAGCACGGCGGAGGCGCGGGTGCAAGTGAGGAGCAAAGCCACAAGCGCGGCGAGACGCGCGACGGAGGGGCGACACTCTTGTCGCCCGCGTTCATCACTTTGAAAATGTTTTCGAGCTGGAGTGGACGGAGGCGACAAGAGTGTCGTCTCTCCTTCACCATTGCACCGCGTCGAGTGTGTTTCTGACGTGTTCGCTTTCATGCAAAATGAACTCACCATTCTTCAGGCGCGCCTTTGCCGGGTTGCGCCGGACGTAGCGCGCGCAGTTCCAAAAATGTTTCGTGTCGCGCACCATGCGGTCGAAGTAGTCCTTCTGCCAGTTGGTGCCAGTGTGCCGAAGATGGTCGTTTAGCCGCCGTGAGGAAACGCCTTTCCACGGCTTCAACGTCCCTTCCAGCGTCTCGCCGGCGGCCAGCGAGAAGACCGCGTGAACATGGTTCGGCATCACCACCCAGGCGTGCTGCCGGTATCGCGCGCCATCGAACTTTCGCAGGACTTCCGCCACCCGCGCCGCCGCCGCCGGCTCGCGCAGCACGCACGATCCGTGCATCTCGTCGAGCCAGCGCTCCACCTGGCCGGAGAACCGCTCGTGGTATTCGCGCTCCTGTTTCGGCGACCACGGCTCTGGGTTGCAACGCCGCCAGCCTTCCCGCTCGTTGCGCAATTGGTCGAGGCGCTCCTTCGGGATGGAGTCGTCGAGGTGTAAGGTGACGAAGTAAGTTGCGCCGTCCTGCTGCCAGTGTGGCAGCCGGTTCTCGTGGCGCTCAACTTCGGCGAACTGATTAAGAAACTTGATTTCGTCATCCATGGGAGAGGCGATATTCTTGTCGCCTTTGCAAATCAAACTTCAAGAATTCATAGTGAGTGACAAGGGCGATAAGAGTGTCGCCCCTCCTATTGGCCGCGAATCTTCGCCAGCAGCGCCTCCATCTCCTTCAGCTTGGCCGGCTCGGTGGCCGCGAGGTTCTTTTCCTCGGCGAGGTCGGTGGCGAGATTGTAGAGCTGCGGCTGCTGCGCGGCTTTGCCTTTCGCTTCGCCCTTGGCCGCTTTGCCGTATCCGCCGCCGCCGGGCGAAATGTATTTCCACTGTCCGTCGCGCACTCCGAACGGCCCGCGGATGCCACCGACGTGCGCGACGAAATCCTTGCGCGCCGAAGTCTTCGTTTCGCCCAGCAACGCGGGCAGGACGTTGAGGCTGTCCGTGCATTGGCTCGTGGGAATTTTCACTCCGGTCAATGCGGCGAACGTCGCCGGCATATCGAGGTGCGCCATCAGCGCCGACGATGTGGAGCCGGCTTTGATTTTTCCCGGCCAGCGCGCGATGAACGGCACGCGATGCCCGCCCTCGAAGAGTGTTCCCTTGGTGCCGCGCAGCGGTGCGTTCGGGTGATAGTCGAACTTGCCCACGTCCTCGTAGCCGTCGTCCATCACGCCGCCGTTGTCGCTGGTGAAGATGAACAACGTGTTGTCCGTGAGCTTGAGCGCGTCGAGCTTCGCCATCACTTTGCCGACGGCGTCGTCCAATTCGTGAATCGCGTCGCCTCGGATGCCAACGGGACTGGTGTCCTTGAAGCGCGAGTGCGGCACGCGCGGGACGTGGATGCCGTGCGTGGCGTAGTAGAGGAAGAACGGCCCGCCCTGGCTCTCCTCGATGAACTTCACCGCCTTGCCCGCGAACGTGTCGGACATATCCTCGTCCTTCCAGCGCGCGGATTTGCCACCGGTCATCCAGCCGATGCGGCCCACGCCGTTGACGATGGTCATGTCGTGACCGTGCGTGTGCTTGAGCTTGAGCAGTTCGGGATTCTCCTTGCCGGTCGGCTCGGTGCCGACCTTCGCCTTGTAGCTCACGGCGATGGGATCCTTTGGATCAAGCCCGACGATGCGGCGATTCTCGATGAAGACGGTCGGCACGCGGTCGCCGGTGGCGGCCATGATGAACGAGGAGTCGAATCCGAGGTCGTTCGGGCTGGGTTTGATGTCGGCGTTCCAGTCCGGCCCGCCGTCGGGGCCGAGGCCGAGGTGCCACTTGCCGACAATGCCGGTGCGGTAGCCGGCGGACTTCATCAACGACGCGACGGTCGTTGAGCCGGGATCAATCGTCATCGCCGCATCACCCGGCGCGATGGACGAGCCGGGCGGCTGCCGCCACGAATAGACGCCGGTGAGAAATGCGCGGCGCGTCGGCGTGCAGGTCGAGGCCGGCGAATGCGCGTCGGTGAACCGGCAGCCCTGCGCGGCGAGTCGGTCGAGGTTGGGCGTCTGCGCGTGTTTCGCACCGTAGCACGAGAGGTCGGCGTAGCCGATGTCGTCGGCGAGGAGGAAGATGATGTTGGGCTTGGACGCGGCGAACACGGTGAGGCCCGCGAAGCACGCGAACAACGCGAAAATGGAGAGGAGGCGTTTCATGGAGTGCAAGGTTGCCGGCATGGCTGACTATGAAGCGAATATCGGTTGCTGAAAACTGAACACTGATTACTTCCTTTTTTTCTTCGCGCCCTTTTGCCCTTCCGGCCCGAACGGACGGTTCGGATCCATTTTGGCGAGGTCTTCCGCCGTCGGGCTGCCGCCGAACTGCTGGTAGTAAAGTTCCTGGAATGGATTGAGCGCGGGGCCGACGGCCTTTTCGTTGACCATCAGCGGGAGCGCCTCGGCCCAGAACTTGTCGTAGGCGGCGGCGAGTTGCTTCACCACGTCGGGACGCTGCGCGGCCACATCGGCCTGCTCGCCGGGGTCGGCCTTCACGTCGAAGAGCTCCCACTTCGGCTCGGCTGCGCCGTTGGCGGAGACGAGGTGCCAGCGAGTGTTGCGCACGCTGCACATCTTGAACTTCGCGAGGTTCGCGTCGGAAAATTTCGGCCAGCGTCCCAGGTGCGTGAACTGGATGCGGTCAGGCAGCGTGCCCGCCGGATTCTCCAGCAACGGCACGAGGCTGCGTCCTTCGATCTGTTTCTTCACATCGGCAGAGAGTTTCGCGCCGGTGATCTCGGCGAGCGTCGGGAAGAAATCAATGTGCGCCGCGAGCACATCGCAGTCGGCGGGCTTGAGCGTGCCGGGCCAGCGCCAGAAGGAACTCGCGCGCGTGCCGCCGAGCCACGCGCTGCCTTTCGCGCCGCGCATTCCCGCGTTGAAGACCCGGGTGCCGGCGGTGCCGCCGTTGTCGTTCATGAAGACGACGAGCGTGTCCTTCGCGATGCCCCACTCGTCGAGCTTGGCGAGCAGCTTGCCGATATTCTGGTCAATGTTGTGGAGCATTCCGAAGAAGCTCTCGGTATCAGGCGCGAGTCCCTTGCCTTCGTAGAGCGCCTTGTCCTCGGGGCGCGCGATGTAGGGGCCGTGCGGCGCGTTGGAGGGAATGTAGGCGTAGAAGGGCTTGCCGGCCTTGCGCCGCGAATCAATCCACTTCGTCGCCTGCGCGTAGAAGAGGTCGGTGCAATAGCCCTTGGTCTTCTCGAACTTGCCGTTGTGCAGAATCGCGGGGTCGAAATATTTGTTGCCCGGCGCGTCGCCGCACGAGCCGGGATAAATCTGCCCGATGCCGCCGCCGCCGTGGATGAACACCTCGTCGAAGCCGCGGCGGTTCGGCTGATGGTCGGCCTCGTCGCCGAGATGCCACTTTCCAAAGATGCCGGTCGTGTAGCCGGCGGACTGGAGCGCCTGCGCGAGCGTGGTCGCTTTTAACGTCATGCGTTCGCGTTCGAGGATGGTGTGCGTAATGCCGTTCTTGAACTCATGCCGGCCCGTCAGCAGCGCGCTGCGCGTCGGCGAGCAGGTGGGGCTGACGTGGAAGTCCGTGAAGCGCACGCCCTCGTCGTGGAGCCGGTCCATGTTCGGCGTCTTGAGCACGGGATTGCCGTGGGCGGAGATGTCGCCGTAGCCCTGGTCGTCGGTGAGGATGAAAAGAATGTTGGGCCGCTTGCCGGCGATGGAGGCGGCGAAGCCCGAAGGGCAAAGCGCCAAAGCTAACAGCAGAGCCAAACTCCAAAGTAGTGGGACAGGCGTCTCTGTCCATCGGGGCGTTCTTGCGGTTGAGTGAAGCGGATAGTGCTTGGCCGCGCCACTGGACAGGCGGGACGCCTGTCCCACTACCCAGTGGTTCGTGGTTGGAGACGGGGTGAGGGGAACGGGTGTGTTCATTGGAGCATCCATGTGGTCTTCATTCTTTTTTCTTCGCTTTCTGGTTTTGTTTCTTCGCGGCGAGCGGCTGGTGCGCGGCCTTGCCCGCCTTCCAGATGTCCGGGTCCACGGTGTTCTTCTGCGGCTTGCCGGGCGTGCTGCGTCCGTCGGCGACGTATTTTTCGAGGAGCTTGGTGAGGCGCGTGACGATTTCCGGGTGCTCGGCCTGCACGTTGTTTTGTTCGCCGATGTCCGTGGCGAGGTCGTAGAGCTGGAAGAGCGGCAGCTTGCTCGTGTCGTTCACGCCGGGCTTGGGCGCGCTCCAGCCGCCGGAGCCGGGGCAGAGTTCGAGCTTCCAATTGCCCTGCCGGATCGAGAACGAACCATTGATCGAGTGGTGGACAATCGCCTCGCGCAGCGGCTTGTCCGCCGTGCCGAGCAGCGCGGGCAGGATGCTCACGCTATCCTCGGCGGCGTTGGGCGGCAGCTTCGTGCCGATGATGTCCGCCGCCGTGGCCATGAAGTCGGTGAGGCAGGTGATTTGGTCGGACTTCGCGCCCGCCTTCACCTTCGCCGGCCAGCGCGCGATGAACGGGATGTGATGCCCGCCGTCGTAGATGTCCGCCTTGTTGCCGCGAAAGACGTGGCTGGGGTTGTGGCCCTTGGCGGCCAGCTCATCGAACTTCGCCGAGGGCGAGCAGCCGTTGTCGCTGGTGACGATGAAGAGGGTGTTCTCGACGAGGCCGTGGCGGTCGAGGGCGCGCATCACCTCGCCGATGCTCCAGTCGGTCTGCATCACGAAGTCGGCGTAGGGATTCAAGCCGCTCTTGCCCAGCCACTCTTTCGTCGGTGCGATGGGCGTGTGCGGAGAGGCCAGCGGCAGGTAGAGGAAGAACGGTTTGCCCTTCTTCGCGTCACTGGCGCGGCGGCCCACGTATTCCACGGCCTTGCGGGTGAGGGTCGGCAGCACCTCCTCGGTCGTGAAGCCCGGTGCGGCGGGGCCTTCGCGGTTGAACCAGTTTTCCCGGCCCGTCATCATGGGAAATTTTTTCGTCTCGGTCGGCAGCCTGGTGACGTGGTCGTTTTCGATGAACGTGTAGGGCACCATGTCGAGCGAGGCGCTGATGCCGAAGTAGTATTCAAAGCCGACGGACGTGGGGCCGTTCTTGGCGGGCTTGGAAAAATCCACGCTGTTGACCTGGTCCGGCTTCTCGATGTTGAGTTCGGAGACCTCCTTGCCGGGCAGCTTCACCCAGTCCATGCCGAGGTGCCACTTGCCGATGGCCGCCGTGTGGTAGCCGTTTTTCTTGAGCAGGTCGGCGACGGTGAGGCGGCCCGGCTCGATGAGGCGCGGGCTCAAGCCGCCGAGCACGCCGCTCTGGAGGCGCGTGCGCCAGTTGTAGCGGCCCGTGATGATGCCGTAGCGCGTGGGCGTGCAGACGGCGGAACTGGAATGCGCGTCCGTGAAAATCATCCCGCCCGCCGCGAGACGGTCGAGGTTGGGCGTCTTGATCTTGCCGTCGGGGTTCAGGCACTTCACATCGCCGTAGCCAAGATCATCGCACAGGACGTAGATGATGCTGGGCTTGTCGGCGGCGCGCGCGGAGCCGCATCCGAAAACGGCGGCGGCAAACAGACCAGCAAAAAAAAACAGGCGGCAGAGAGGAAGTGGTTGCATAGCGCGATGGTGCTTTGACGTATTGGAACCCGAAAGTTTTCGCCAGTTGTAGAGGTTTGCCGCCGTGGGTCAAGCCGCCGCGTCAGGATCGCAAACAAATCGCCCCCATTTCTTCAACCAGCCTGTGATGATCCCGGTCGGTTTTCGGGGACTGATTCCGGTTTCAAGGCGAGCGCAGTCAAATTGATATGCCGGGGCGAACCGAGAACCGAACCAAGACAGGAAAGAGGGGCCATACTTCCACCGTTCCAGTGGCGAAACTCGTGTGCCATGAGAACCCACTCCACCTACATATTGCGTGAAAATATGTTGAACACCACACCATATTGGGTAGGATGCGGCTTATTCACGATTCCATGATTGAGCCTTTGCCACTTGTTTCGGTGGTGGTTGTTTATGCGGCCCGCTTGGTTGAACTCAAAACCAAGCGCGACACCGTTCGCGGCCCGGTGCTCGAAACGCGCACGCTGCGGCTCTTTCTTCTCTCCGGCACGCTCATGCTGGCGCTGGCGCTGGTGGAGAATTTATGGCGGAAGACGGGCTTGAGTTGGTTCACCTTCGCGGCGGGCTGGCTGTGCGCCCTCGGCTCATTCTGGCTGCGGCGACGGGCCATCGCCGCGCTCGGAAAATTTTGGAGCCTCCACGTGGAAATCCGCGACCACCATGAATTCGTTTGCAACGGGCCGTTCCGCTGGGTGCGGCACCCGACGTATTTTTCCATGATACTCGAACTGCTCTCCGCCGCGTTCATTCTGCAGGCGCCGCTCGCGCTGGCGGCGGTGAGCGCGCTGTTCATCCCCGTGCTCGTCACGCGCGTGCGGCTGGAGGAAGCGGCGTTGATCGAAAAATTCGGCGACGCCTACCGCGAATACCAGCGCGCGACCCCGGCGATTTTTCCCTGGAAGCTGCCCGCGAAATGAACACCGACTTTCCACCACGTCGCGTCGTGATCACCGGCCTCGGCGTCGTCGCGCCCAATGGCCTCGGGGCGGATGCCTTCTGGAAATCGCTGCGCGCGGGCGAGAGCGCCGCCGGCCCGATCACGCGCTTCGACGCCAGCGAACTGCCCAACCGCATCGCCTGCGAAGTCCGCAACTTCGACCCCGGCAATTTCATGGAGCGCAAGAAGGCCCGGCGCTTCGAGCTTTCCATCCAATACGGCATCGCCGCCGCGCGCCTGGCGATGGACGACGCGCGCGCGGAGTTCAGCCAGCTCGACGCGGATCGCGCGGGCATCGTGGAGGGCACGTCCGTCGCCGGCACGGAAACGATCCTCGGCGAACACGAGGTGTATATGCAGAAGGGCTTCCGCGGCGTCAGCCCGTTCACCATGGTCAACGCCTACGGCGGCAGCGGCTGCGGGGAAATCGCGCTCCAGCTCGGCATCAAGGGCCACGCCATCAGCCTCAACACCGGCAGCGCCTCCGGCAACGACGCCGTGGGCTACGCCTTCGACATGATCCGCGGCGACGGGGCGGACGTGATGCTCGCCGGCGGCAGCGAGGCGCCGCTCGTGCGCCCGCTCTTCGGCGCGTTCTGCCTGACGCGCGTGATGTCCGCCCGCAACGACACGCCGCTCACGGCGATGCGGCCCTTTGACAAGTCGCGCGACGGTTTCGTGCTGGGCGAGGGCGCGGGCTTTCTTGTGCTGGAGGAACTGGCCCATGCGCTCGGTCGCGGCGCGAAAATTTACGCGGAAGTGCTGGGCCACGGGCGCAGTTGCGAGGCGTATCACTCCGTTGCGCCGCACCCGGACGGGCTGGGCATGCACCGCGCGATGGAAAAAGCCCTGCGCCAGGCACGCCTCCACGTGAGCGAAGTCACCTACGTCAACGCCCACGCCACGGCGACGGAGCTGAACGACACCGCCGAAACCAAGGCCATCAAGTCCTTCTTCGGCGGGCACGCGCCGCGCCTGGCGGTCAGCGGCACCAAGCCCGTGACCGGCCATCTGCTCGGCGCGGCCGGCGCGGTGGAGTCCGTCGCCACGGCGCTCGCGATCCATCACCGGGAAATCCCGGCGACGCTGAACCTCGCCGAGCCGGCGGACGGCTGCGACCTGGACTACGTGCCGGGCCGGGCGCGGCCTTATCCGATCCGGGTGGCGATGAATTTGAGCTGCGGCTTCGGCGGGAAAAACTCGTGCCTTGTGCTGAAGGAATTCATCCGCGCATGAAGTTCTCCGAACTCATCCCATTGACGGCGGCGGTCACGAACCTCGCGCTGACGATCTTCGTGCTCACGCGCGACCTGCGCTCGACGCTCAACCGCGTGTATCTGCTGTGGGGGCTGTCCATCGTGGTCTGGAACACGGGCACGTTCTTCATGTTCCACACGCAGTCGGCACAGACGGCGGAGTTCTGGGGCCGGTTTCTGCACCTCGGCGTGATTTTTCTGCCGGTGAGCCTGTTCCACCTCTGTCTGCTCATCGCGCAGATCCGCGTCTCCCGCGCCATCTGGCTGCTTTACGGCTGGTTTGGCCTGCTGGCGCTGTCGAACTTCACAGGCTTCTTCACCTCCGGCGTGCGGAATCTCGGCTACGCCTATTATTCCGTCGCCGGGCCGGGCTTCTGGTTTTTTCTCGTCACCTACGTCAGCGTCGCGGGCGCGACGAGTGTGATCCTTTTCCGCAAGCTGAAAACCCTCCAGCGCCAGCACCGCACGCGCGTCAAGGCGCTGCTCTGGGCCAACGGCATCCTCATCGGGTTCGGCTGGAACGACATCCTGCCCATCATCGGCTTCGACACGTATCCGTTCACGGACTATCCGATTTTTCCGTTCGGCAGCGCGGCGGCGATTTTCTACGGCATCATGGTGGGCTACTCCGTGCTGCAACATCACCTGCTCGACATCCACGTCACGCTCGGCAAGGTCGCGGCCCACGCGGTGCGGCTGATGTTTTTTTTCCTGATCGGCTTCCTGCTGCTGCTCCTGCTGAATGTTTTCCGTCCGAATGAATTCACCCCGTTCACCTTCTTCGGCTCGCTGCTGGTGCTGCTCGCCAGCGCGCTGGTCGGCTCGATTGTTTTCCCGCGCCTCTTTGGCAAGGGCGACGAGGCGCTGGAGAACCGCCTCCTGAACGACCGCTACGGCGACCGCTTCGAGTATCACGACAACGTGCGCGAGTTCATCCACGAGATGCAGTTCTACAACAACGCCGACCTGCTGCTCGGCGACCTGCACGAGCTGTTCGTGAAAACCATCCGCGTCAAAAGCTACCAGATCATCCTGCTCGACGAGTCCACGCACGTCTTCTCGCTCTTCCACACGCACCCGGAGCAGCCGGAGACACAACTGCCCGAACTGCGCGCCAACTCCGCCATCTTCCAGCTCTTCCAGAACACCAGCGACAGCTACCTCGCCTTCAACGTCGCCTACATCATGCCCGGCGAGACCGAGCAGGAGCGCGAGGCGAGGCAGATGCTGGCGCGCTTTCACCCGGAGCTGTGCTTCCCGTTTTTCTCCGGCGACGATCCCTTCGGCCTGCTGCTCATCGGCGAAAAATTGAACGGTGTTCCCTACACGCCGAACGACATCACCGTGCTCACGCGGCTCGCGAAAAACTTGAGCCTCATCCTCAACCAGATCCGCCTCAAGAAACAGGTGCTCCTCGCCGAGGAGCTTGAGCTCCTTGGCCGGATGTCGCGCGGCATGGCGCACGACTTGAACAATCTCCTCACGCCCGTCTCCACCTACCTGCAAATCGTCAAGACCGACGGCGGCGCGAGCCACGGCGCGGCGGAGCTGCTCCCCGTCTGCCTCCGCAACGTCGGCACCATCCAGGCCTACGTGAAGGACGCGCTCTTCTTCTCGCAGAACCACAAGATCGAAATGCTCGCCGCCGATCTCGACCAGCTCATCCTCAAGGCCGTGGAACTCGCCGAGCCGAAACTCAAGCGCCGTGAAGTCCGCGTTGAACTCCCGGAACTCCCGCCCACCGTCGTCGAGATGGACAGCGTCCTCATCCAGCGGCTGCTGGGAAATGTCCTCTCCAACGCCATCGAAGCCTCCGCCGCCGGCACGGCCATCCGCATTGAACTCCAACGGCTCGCCGCCGCCGCCACGGATTCCAACCGCGAGTGGATTCGCATCCGCATCATTGACCAGGGCGCGGGCATCAGCCGCGAAAACCTCCAGCGCATCACCTCGGCGTATTTCACCACCAAGGATTCCGGCGATGAAAACCGCGGCTTCGGCCTCGGCCTTGCCATCTGCCGCAAAATTGCCCACCTTCACGGCGGTCACATCAACGTCGCCAGCGAAGAGAAGAAAGGCACGACCGTCACCGTGGATTTGCCGATGCGCCATATCGAAACAACCGCCCCGCCCGCGCCGCCGAAGCCCGCATGAAAACCGTGCTCGTCATCGCCCGGCAGGCCGGCTTCGCGGACGCCATCCGCGCCGTGCTCGATCCCGAGCAATGCTGTGTCATCCACCAGCCGGAGGCGCTGCCGGCGGAGCCGGTGTTGAGCACCGGCGCGGTGGACGCGTGCATCCTCGACGCCGAGTTGACCGACATCCAGCCCCTCCGTGTCATCGAGCAGTTGCGCCGCGCCGCGCCGCAGCTCCCGGTGATCGTCTACGCCTCGGCCCGCCGCCGCGAATGGGAGGAGGACGCCATGCTCCTCGGCGTTTCGCACATCCTCAACAAACCCGTGCGCGGACGGATGCTCGCCACGCTGCTCGACCGCTGCTGGAGCGCGCAATTGACCATGCCCTTTGCGCTGACGCCCGCTGCGGCTCCGGCTCCCGCTGAATCCGCCGCGCCGGCGAAAGACACCAACCAGACTCTCGGCGCGCTCCGAAAATTTTCCGGCATCCTCACCCACAGCCTCGACACCGGCGCGCTGCTCAAGGAATTCCTGCTCCTGCTCCGCGAAGTTCTCGGTGTGAACCGCGCCGCGATTTTCCTGCGCCCGCCCACCGCGCCGCTCTCCCGCGGCCTCTCGCCCGCCGACCGCACGCTGCGCTCCGCCTGCGCGCTGGGGTTGCAGCCCACGCTGATTGATCACTTTGAACTCTCGCTGGATCGCGGCATCGGCGCGAGCGTGTTCGGCCAGGGCCGCATCCTGCGCAGCGGCGGGCCGGAGGCGGCGGCGAACCGCGAGATTCAGCACGAGTTTGATTTGCTCGGCGTGCAGGTCGCCGTGCCGCTGCTGGACCGGGAAAGCCTGCTCGGCGTGACGGTCTTCGATGGCCGCGTGACCGGCGAGCCGTTCACCAGCGAGGAACTCGCGCTGACGTTTCATCTGCTCGAAGAACTCGGCCTCGCGATCAAAAACTCCCGCCTGCACGACGAGCGCACCGCGCAGCACGAGATGATGACCGACACGTTCGACCAGCTCGGCAGCGGCTGCATCGTCGTCGGCACGGACACGTCCATCCTGCTCGCCAACGGCGCCGCGCGCGCGCTCTTCGTCCGCGACGGCGCGGCGGCAAAGTTCGAGTTCACCGACATTCCGCAGGCGCTGGGCAGCCGCATCTTCGAGGTCATTCAAAACGGCGTCGCGCCGGAACCGTTCCACTGGCGACCGCCGGCTTCGGGGGGCAGCGCGGTTGAAATCATTTTTCGCGTCACGCTGCGCCCGTTCCACCGCGCCGCCGCGCCGAAGCCGGACGCCGTGCTGCTGCTCATCGAGGACATCACGCACGCCGAGCGCGTGCACCAGATGGAAGTCGAGTCCGCGAACCTGCGCCTTGTGCGGAACATGGCCGAGCATCTTGCGCACGAAATCGGCAACGCCGCCGTGCCGCTCGCCACGAGCCAGCAACTGCTCAGCGAGGATGCGTCCGCCAAGGCTGCCGCTGACGTTGCGCCAGTGATGGCCGAGAGCGTGCGGCGCATCGCGCGGCTCGCGGGCCAGATGCGGTTTCTGGCGCAGGACGGATTACGCCACGTGGAGAACGTCGGCCTGGCGCAGGTGCTGGAGGAGGCGTTCCGCGACGCCTACGCGCAGAACCCGAAAGGCGCGGCCAAGCTGCATTACTTGAGCGGTGGCGAGCAGTTGACGCTGGCGGGCGAGCATTCAGGCCTGCGGCACGCGCTCGCGGAAATTCTTTTGAACGCCACGCAATCCACGCCGGGCGACGAGCCGGTGGAAGTCACGCACGAGATCGAGACACGGCCCGACGGCACGCGCTGGGTTCGCATTGAAATCCGTGATCGCGGCGCTGGTTTCACGGGCGAAAGCGCGCGGCGCGCGACCGAGCCGTTTTTCTCGACGCGCACCGTGGGCCTGGGCCTGGGGCTGACCGTGAGCGGCAAAATCATCGAGCTGCACCGGGGCAAATTGGAAATCACCCCGCCGAAAAAAGGCGCGGCCAGCACCGTGCGGGTCACGCTGCCGCTGGCGAAGGCGGAGGCGGGAAAATGAGCGCGACCCGGGCCGTGGTAGTGGGACAGGCGTCCCGCCTGTCCGGCAGGGCGTGGCTCGCCCGGAGCGGCTTGATTGGCCTTCGTGCGCGCCACCGGACAGGCGGGACGCCTGTCCCACTACTGAAGAATTGAAGCACCCTCAACCGCGACAATTTTGAAAACCTTTGTTGAAGCTCAAAAGCAACCCGGCAATAATCCGCGTTCAAGCAACCCATGAAACACGCATCACATACACGGCTGTGCTCGGCGCTCGCGGGCATTCTTCTTCTTTCGCCCGCGTCCGGCTGGGCGCTTGGCCTGCGCATTGCGGATCAAGATCCGCTGGCGACCGCGCGCGGCAACGCCTTCGCCGCGACCGCCGACAATCCGTCGGCGATTTTCTACAACCCCGCCGGCCTCGCGTTTCTGGAGAGCCAGCAGGCGCGGCTCGGCGCCTATGTGATCGCGCTGGAATCAGATTTCACTTCGCCCACCGGGGAGCGGGTGAAAACGAAGGGCCGTGTCTCGTTCGTGCCGCAGCTTTATTATTCGTGGACGCTGAAGGAGCAGCCGCTGGCGTTCGGCATCGGTTTGTATTCGCCCTACGGCCTCGGCCTGGAATGGCCGGTGAGCACGGCGTTCGGCGGGCCGGTCTATGGGCGGATGACTTATCTCACGGCGAATCCCGTCGTGGCGTGGCGGGTGCATCCAACGCTCTCCCTCGCCGCCGGACTGACGGCGAACTTCGCGGACATCGAGTTGCGGCAGGCGGCGTTCGCGGCGTTTCCCGGCAGCCTGAACGTGCTCAAGGGCGACGACAGCGATTTCGGCTACAATCTCGGCCTCATGTGGCGTCCGCACGAAAAACATTCCTTCGGCGTGAACTACCGCAGCCCGACGACGCAGAACTTCACCGGCACCTCGACCACGACCGGCACGGCGGGGTTCTTTGACGGCACGGCACCGGCCAGCGCGCGGTTTCCGTTTCCCCGGCACATCGTGGCGGGCTACTCGTTCCGCCCGACGCCGGAGTGGAACATCGAGTTCAACGCCGACTGGACGCAGTGGGACACTCTGACCACCGTGACCGTGGTGCAGCCGGCGGGCAATGTCCCCGTGCCGTTCAACTGGCGGTCGAGCTGGTTCTACGAGTTCGGCGTGACGCGCAAGTTCGACGGCGGCTGGCGCGTGAGCGGCGGCTACATCTACAGCGAGAACTCCGTGCCGGACGCGAACTTCACGCCGCTGGTGCCGGATTCCGACCGGCACATTTTCAGCGTCGGCGCGGGCCGCGACCAGGGACGGTGGAAATGGGACGTGGCGTATCAGTTCGCCTGGGGGCCGAGCCGCACCGTGGCCGGCAGCCCGCTGACATTTCCGCTGACCGTCTTTGGCGGCGCGGCGGGATCACCCAATGGCCGTTACGAATTCACCAGTCATGCGCTTACTGCATCCGTCGGCTTCAGTTTCTGACAGCGCCACCGCGTCCGCGCGTCGCACGCTCCTCATCGTGGACGACGAGGAGGGGCCGCGGCAGTCGTTGCGCGTCGTATTCAAGGACGCCTACGACATCCTGATCGCCGACTCCGGCGCGGCGGCCATCGAGCTGGCGAAGAACAACCGCGTGGACGCCGCCGTGCTCGACATCCGCATGGCCGGGATGTCCGGCACGGAACTGCTGGCGAACCTCAAGATCATTGACCGGCACATCGAGGTGCTGATGCTGACGGCCTACGAGACCGTTGAGACCGCCAAACAGGCGCTGCGCCACGGCGCGTGCGACTACCTCACCAAGCCCTTTGACCTCGGCGTCATCCGCCAGTCGGTGGACAACGCCATGCAGCGGCGGGCGCTGACCGATTCGCTGCGGGCCAATTCGCAGGAGCTTAACGAGACGATGGACGAACTGCGCCACCAGCAGCGGACACAGTCGGAGATTTACGCCTCGGTGATGCACGACATCTGCGGCCCGCTCTCCTCCATCACCATGATCGTCGAGATGGTCAAGATGGATTTGGAGACCGCGCACGGCAGCGTGCCTGCCCCGATGCTGGACCGCCTCACGCAGGCCAACAAGCAGGCGGCGCGGTGCATCGAGATTTCGCGCCGCTACCTGCGCGGCTCGCGCGCGCAGGACGCGCAGCCCTCGGCGGTGCTGGTCAACCAGGTCATCAGCGACGTGCGGGAACTTGTCGCCATCAACCCGCTGTCCAAGGGGCACCAGTTCACGGCCATGCCGCTCGCGCGGGACGTGCTCGTGCCGATCAACGGCACCGAGCTGGTGCAGATTCTCCTCAACCTCGTCAACAACGCGCTCCAGGCGACGAAGGCCCCGCACACCGTGTCGGTGAGCGCCGAATATCTGGATGCGCCGCTGGATTTGTCCCGCCTCGTGGACGGCCCGGCGGAGCGGCTCATCAACCGCGAGAATTTTTCCGGCGCGCCGCCGCTGCTCGCGCTGTGCGTGCGCGACGACGGGCCGGGCATCATGCCGGACGTGCTGCCGCGCGTGTTTGAAACGTATTTCACCACCAAAGGCTCCGGCGAAGGCACCGGCCTGGGCTTGAGCATCGTGCGCCGGCTCGTCGCCCGGCTGCACGGGGCCATCCACGTGCAGACCACGCCCGGCAAGGGCGCGAGCTTCACCGTGTATCTCCCGGCGGGGGCGAAGTAAAAGGCCGGCGGGACAAACCGGGGGCTGGTTGCCCCAGAGCGGATTGCCTCTCCCCGTCCGAAGGGGCCGGGGAACAGGCGGAATCGGACGCAGAACCCGCAAATGGCGTGTTTTCAGCGGTTTGGGGCGCGTCACTTTTGAAAAGTGATGTCGCACCAGCGAAAGGTGACGTTTCTGGAATGAAAGGTGACGTTCCTGAAACGAAAGGTGATGCGTCACTTTTGAAAAGGGACGTTCCTGATTCGGGAAGGGATGCGTCACTTTCCAATGGTGACGTTCCTGAAATGAAAAAGGGCGCGTCCCTTTCGGAAAGTGACGTTTCCGAAATGAAAAGGGACGCTCCTGAAACGGGAAGGGACGCGTCACCAATGAAAACCGGAACGTCACCCATCTGAAGTGCGGCGTCACTTTTGGAAGGTGATGCACCACTTTTGGAAAGTGCGCCATCCCTTTTCACGGGAAAAACGCCGGGAGCCGCAACCGGATTCCCGGGGCTACGGAGTGCGGAGCGCGGCGGGCGGAGTGCGGTGCGCGGCGGGCGGAGTGCGGTGCGCGAATTTCTGTTTCGCTTTTCCGCCGGTTCCCGTCACAATCCGCCGCGTAACGGGTGCCCCACAACGATCAAATCCAGTTTTTCAACCGCTACACCGGCCGGGTCGAGACCGAAGAGGTCTACGGCGCGGGCTGGTTGAAGTGGATTTACGGGCATCCCCTCGGCGAGGTGGCGCTCCAGACCTTCGTCAAGCGCGCCTTCTTCTCCCGCTGGTATGGCCGCCGCATGAGCACCCCGGCCAGCCGCGAGAAAATCCGCCCCTTCATCGCCCGATACGGCGTGGACATCCGCGAGTTCGCCGACGAGGTGGACACCTTCAAGTCGTTCAACGAATTCTTCTGCCGCTGCCTCAAGCCCGACGTGCGCCCCGTCGCCGCCGCGCCGGATGTCGCGGTGTTCCCGGCGGACGGACGGCACTTCGGCTTCGCGGACGTGTCGGAAATCGAGGGCATCTTCGTCAAGGGCGAGGTGTTCGACCTGTTGAGCCTGACGCAGAATCTCGAGCTTTTCCGCCAATACCGCCGGGGCGCGCTCGTCATCTCGCGGCTCTGCCCGGTGGACTACCACCGCTTCCATTTTCCTGTTTCCGGCAAGCCCGACAACCCCGCGCTCATCAACGGCCCGCTCTATTCCGTCAGCCCCATCGCCCTGCGGCGCAACATTGACTACCTCGCGGAAAACAAGCGCTGCCTCTCGCAGATCGAATCGCCGGAGTTTGGCTCCGTGCTGATGGTCGAGGTGGGGGCGACGTGCGTCGGCTCCCTCCAATACACCTACACGCCAGACGAGCCGGTGAAGAAAGGCGACGAGAAGGGCTATTTCCAGTTCGGCGGCTCGTGCCTGCTCACCTTCTTCCAGCCCGGCTGCATCCAGCTCGCCGCCGACCTGCTCGCCAGCACCGCGCGCGGCCTCGAACTCTACGCCCGCATGGGTGACACGATGGGGCGGGCGCAGAGCGCGTAAAATCTGTGCAGGGTGTTTTTATGGCCGGAGATAAACGTCCGGAACCAGCCCGGTCATTGGTCATCGGAGTTGGGTGGCTGCCGCCCGCGAGGTGAGTCGAGGAGAGGAGCTGTTGACCAATCTGCGCGAGGCGGCCACCGGTCAGCGCGAAATGCACATCAAGCTGCCGCAGCTTGTGAGGCACGCTTCTCCGTCCTATTTCTTCGTCGCGACGGCGGCGGCTTTCTTCACGAGTTCCATTGCCACCTTGAGGTTGAGGTCGGCGAGCTTCTTGAAGCGGATGCAGCATTTGCCGGTGGAGACTTTGCCGAGGCGCTTCTTGTCTTCCGCCGCCAATGAGCCGTCCGCCTCGCAACCCAAGTAGAGGCTGATGTATTGCTTCTGGCTGGCGAGCGCAATCACCGGGCCGACCGCCTCGCGGCCATCCGCGTAGCGGTAGCGATAGTCGCCATAGCCGAGCATCCCATAGGCGATGTGCGGGCGCAGCTTCGGCGCGGCCTTGCGGATGGCCTGGTGAATGGCCGTCAGCGTGGCGCGGCGCTCCGTTGGAAGGCTGGCGAGGTATTCCGCCGGGGTCTGGATGTGCGCGGCGGCCTTCATTTAACTGAACCCCGAAATTTAACCACGAATGGACACCAATGAACACGAATGAAGACCGGCCAGAAATCGCTCGCTGTCCGCACAGATTGCACCCGCCAAACAATGCGTGTTCTCCAGAACCGGGAATTCGCCTCCGCCTCTTTCGGATTCGTGTTGATTCGTGTCCATTCGTGGTTTCCGACTGCCTTGTTCCCGGTTTCAAGCCAGCTTCAACGGCCCGCCGGAGGAAAGTTCCTTGTTGCCGAAGGTCTCGAGGCGGTGGCCGACGGCGTGCGCGAGGGCGAGGTGCAGGCGGTTGTGCGCGACTTTGTCGAACTTGAGCGAGCGGCCCATCTGGAAGCCAAACCCGCCGCCGACGAGCAGGAAGGGGACGTTGTCGTGCGTGTGCGAGTTGCCCTTGCCGAGTTCGTTCGTCCACACGATGAGCGTATTGTCCAGCATCGTGCCGGTCGCGCCGGGTTCGGGGGTGCGGGAAAGTTTCTCGACGAGGTAGGCGAGTTCGCCGCAGAACCACTTGTTGATTTTGGTGAGCTTCGCGACGGCGTCGGTGTTCTTGTCCGGCTCGTGCGAGAGGCCGTGGTGGCCTTCCTTGATGTCGAGCCAGTTCATGCGTGCGCCGCCGACGGACTTGGTGAACTGGAGCGTCGCCACGCGCGCCATGTCGTTGACGAAGCTGTTCACGAGCAGGTCAATCTGCATCCGGCTCAAGCACGGCAGGTTGTCGTTCTGGTCGGTGATGCCTTCCTCCAGCGTGGGCGGGGTGGCGCGGAGCTTCTGGCGGCTGCTGTCGGCGATTTCCTTTTCCATCTGCTTCACGAGCGTCTCGTGCTCGGTGAGCAGGCGGGCGTCCTCGGCGCTGATGAGCTTGCGGACTTTCTTCAAATCCTCGCGCACATCGTCGAGCACGCTCTGCAGATTCTCCTTGTCCTTCAACTGCCCGTAGAGCTTGCCATACATCTGATACGGGTCGGAAATGGGCGCGACGGGCTGGTTCGGCCCGGCGTAGCTCATGCGCGTCCACGGGTCGGCGCGGTCGGTGACGCCGATGCCGAACTCCAGCGAGCCGAAGCGCGTGCGCGTCTCGGCCTTGCCCTGGAAATAATTCTTCAACTCCTGGTCAATCGAAATGCCCTTCGCCCAGCCCGCCGGCTGGCCGCCGCCGCCCATGATGTTGCCCGGGAAAAGCTCGATG
This sequence comes from Verrucomicrobiota bacterium, assembly GCA_016235585.1. Classification (GTDB taxonomy): domain Bacteria; phylum Verrucomicrobiota; class Verrucomicrobiia; order Limisphaerales; family JACRJY01; genus JACRJY01. The sequence goes on from JACRJY010000215.1 coordinate 27,947, forward strand.
CCCGTGAGCAGGCAGCTCATGCCTCGCATATGGCCGTCGCCGTCGCCGCGCACCTTGTTCGAGAGGCCGCGCAGCACGAGCATCCGGTCTTGGAACGCCGCGAGCGGCGACATGATTTCCTTGAGTTGAAAATCTTTCCCCTCCGCGTCAGGCCAGTAGGCGTCGGGAATGGTGCCGTTCGGGCTGAACATGATGACAAGCCGCTGGCGCGGGCGCGCGGGCGCGGCAAGGCCGAGGCTCGGCAGGCCGGTGATGAAGGGCAACGTCGCGGCGGAGAGGCCGGCGCGCTGGAGGAACTGGCGGCGATGGATGGCGTTCATATTTTCTTCGGCTTTGACGTTTTTTTGGGGCCGGGCATTGCAGACGTCGTGACAATTTCCACGAGCAGCTGCCGCATATTGAACCCGGAGGCGGCAAAGGCGCGATGCAGCCGGGCCGGGGTGTCGAAACCATAGGCGAGCATCGGCTGCTTGACCACCTGATTGAAAAGCTGCTCGACGAACGCCCCCTGCGCCAGCTCGCTCGCGGCGGCGAACTCGGCGAGGTCGCGCGCGCCCTTGAAGCGAACCTTGCTCCCGTCATCCGTCACATAATCGCCGGTCGCATCAATCGGCTTCCCATTTTCGCGCGTGCGGAAGCGGCCCACGGCGTCGTATTGCTCCAGACTGAAGCCGAGCGGGTTGATGACCGCGTGGCAGTTCTGGCACGCCTCGGAGCGGGTGAGCGCGGAGATTTTTTCACGCATCGAGAGGTTGGCGGGGAACTCCTCGTCTTTGAACGCGACCGCATCCGGCGGCGGCTTGAGCGCTCGCCCGACGATGTTGCGCGTGAGGAAAACGCCGCGATGAATCGGCGAAGTCATCTTCGGATACGAGAACGCCGCGAGCAGATACGGGTGCGTCACCACGCCCGCGCGCTCCTTCGGGTCGAGCGAGACCTTCACGAAGTCCTCCGGCGCGTTCGTCTGGATGCCGTAGAATTTCGCGAGCCGCGCATTGATGAACAAGTCGTCCTCCAGCAGCAGCCGCCGGTAGTCGGAGGCGTCGCTCCAGAACACGTCGTCGAGGAAAAGATTCAGCGAGGAGCGCAGGTCGGCGATGATTTCCGGAGTGAAGCCGGGGTAAAGCTTCGCATCCTTCGAGAGGTCTTCGGCGTGGTTCACCTGGAGCCAGTGATGGAAGAACTCCCGCATCTTCGCCGCCGCGCGCGGGTCGGCCACCATGCGCTGCGCCTGCGCGACGACCTGCTCGCGCGATTGCAGCGCGTTCTGCGCCGCCGCCTGCAACAGCTCCCGGTCCGGCAGCGAATCCCACAGCCCGAACGACAGACGTGTCGCGACCTCGAAGCCGTCGGGCTTCGCGCTGTCGAGACCGAGATACAGGAAGTGCGGTGACTTGAGCGCGAGGAGCACGATGCGCTTCACCGCGTCCTCCGGTGCGGGCGCGTTTTTGCCCGTGAAGTGCGCCGTGATGTAGATGCGCCTTTGCTCGGCGGTGAGCGGGCGGCGGAACGCGGCTTCGACGAAGCGTTCACAGAAGGACCGGAGTTTCGCCACGCGGTCGGCGCTGTCCTTTTTGCTGCCGGTCAAGTCATCGAGCCGGCCCACGATGAAGTTCGCGACCTCGATGGCCGACTGCGTCGCCGCCTCGTCCCATGCCTTGGAGACCAGCACGCCGCGCTCGTAGCCCACGCTGCTGTCGTCGGCGGGGAAGGGCGTGCTGATGACAAACGTCGGCGCGACGCGCTCGGGCGAGAGGTTGCGCGCCGGGATGACCATCTGCGAGCCATGCGGCGGCTTC
>JACRJY010000221.1 GCA_016235585.1 Verrucomicrobiota bacterium
CGCAATTAAGTCCCGAAGAATTGCAAACCGCCCGCACCGGCCTCGGCTGGCTGTTGAACCTGCAAAACCGCGACGGCGGCATTCCCACGTTCTGCCACGGCTGGACGAATCTTCCCTTCGACCGCAGCAGCCCGGATTTGACCGCGCACGCGATGCGCGCGTGGACGGCGTGGCGCGCGGACTTTCCCGAAATGGACGAGCAACTGCACGACGCCATCGCCCTCGCGGTGCGCTATCTCGCCGAAACGCGGCAACCCGGTCGCGGCTGGGTTCCGCTGTGGTTCGGCAACCAGCACGCCCCTGACGAGGAGAATCCCACCTACGGCACGACCAAGGTGCTGCTCGCGTTGCAGGAACTGGATGCGGAGGACTTTCCCGAAGCCGAACTGCTGATGGCCGGCGCGGTGATGCCGCTGGTGGAATCGCAGCACGCCGATGGAAGCTGGGGCGGCGCAGCCGGCACGCCCGCCTCCATCGAGGAAACCGCGCTGGCGGTGGAAGCGCTCGCCGGACTGCTGACCAATCCCCGCACCGCCCCGACCATTCCCGCCCGCCACGCGCGCCATGCTGCATTCGAAGGTGCGCAGTGGCTCGTCGAACACGTTGAAGCCGGCACCTGGACACAACCCGCACCGATTGGTTTTTACTTCGCGAAGCTCTGGTATTACGAGCGGCTGTATCCGCTGATTTTCACCGTGGGCGCGCTGGAGCGGGTGGCGCGAATTCGCTGAAGGCCTTCACCATCAGCCGCGTGCCAGAAACCGCATCCACGAGTCGCCGTGCTTCAGGATTTTCTTTTCCTGCCACGCTTCCGGCAGGCTCAAGGTGTCGCGCTTCGTATGGCCGAGGATGAACAAACCTTCGGGCGCGAGCAGCGACGGCAGCAGCGGATGGTCGAGAAGTTTTTGGGCGAAGGATTGCGAGCGGCGGCCCACGTTTTTTTCGCCATAGGGCGGATCGGCGAGGATGAGGTCAAACTGCCTCCCTCCTTCGGCCAGTTGCGGCAGCGCGACAAAGACATCCTGCACGCGCAGCTCAAACTGTTCCCGGGTAAAGCCAGTGTTCGCGACATTCTCCTGAATCATCCGCGCGTGGCGGCCCGCCAGTTCCACGCAGCAGGCGTGCGCCGCGCCCCGGCTCAAGCATTCGAGGCTCAACGCGCCGGTGCCGCCGAAGAGTTCCAGCACCCGCGCGCCGCCGACGCGCGCGGCGAGGCTGTTGAAGACCGCCTGCCGCACGAGGTCGGGCGTGGGCCGCACGTCGAAGCCCTTGGGCACTTTCAAAATCACGCTCGCGGCGCTGCCGCTGATGATGCGCATGGGCGGAGTATGGATTCCAGCGCGCCGGAAGGCAGGGAAAATTTGAAACCGATGTTTGAATTTCCACCCGCCCTTGTCTGGCGGCAGCGGCCTGGGGTTCCACCGAAAACAGCGGGGAACTGATCACTTCTGCGCCGAGAAGCGGAAGACCGTGGTGGAGCGGAACGGCTGCCCCGGTCGCAGCACCGTGCTCGGAAACTCCGGCTGGTTCGGCGAATCGGGATAGTGCTGTGTTTCAAGACAGAACGCGCCGTGCTTGGGATACGGCTTCCCGTTGAAGTGATTCGCCGTGTAAAGCTGCACGCCCGGCTCGGTCGTCAGACATTCCATCACGCGGCCGGAGGCTGGCTCCACCACGCGTGCCGCGCGGCGCAACTGGCCGGCTGGCCCACGAATAATAAAATTGTGGTCGTAACCCCTGGCGGCGTCATAAAGCTGTTCAATGCGTTCGCCAATCTTGTGCGGCTGCAAAAAGTCCAGCGGCGTGCCCGCGACGGAAACAATTTCACCCGTGGGAATGAGCGCCTTGTCCGACACCGTGTAGCGCTCCGCGAAAAGCTGGAGTTCATGGCCCAGCACGTCGCCGCCCGGCCCGGCGAGATTGAAGTAGGCGTGGTTCGTCAAGTTCACGACCGTCGCCTGATCTGTCTCGGCGCGATAATCGAGGATGAGTTCGTTGGCGTCGGTGAGCGTGTAGGTGACGGTCACGTTGAGGTTGCCGGGGAAGCCCTCCTCGCCGTCCGCGCTGCGGTAGGCGAACGTGACCCTGGCGCGGTCGGCGCGCGTATCAACTTTTCCCTGCCAGAGAACCTTGGCGAAGTTCGTGCGCCCGCCGTGGATGTGATTTTCGCCGGAGTTCGCCGTGACCTTCACCTCGCGTCCGTCCAGCGTGAAGCGGGCGTTGCGGATGCGGTTGGCGTAGCGACCAATCACCGCCGCTGCCGGGAAGCCGGTAAGATAAGGCTCCAGCGAACTCGCGCCGAGCACGACATTGGTGAAGCGCCCGGCGCGATCCGGCACCCGCAGCTCCGTGAGCGTCGCGCCGTAGTCGGTGACACGGGCGATCATACCGTGGCGGTTGCGGAGCGTGAACACGCGCGCCTCGCGCCCGTCGGGCAGTTTGCCGAAGAAAGCGGTCTCCACGCTGGGCTTGGCGGCAAAGCTTGCGAAGGTGCCGAGTGAAAGAGCCGCAAAAAAAGTAAATGGCGCTACTAGTGAACTAGAGAGAAGTAGTCCGGCATTCATGTGAATCAAGGTTTGAGGTTTGCTTCAAAATTAAGTCAGCGTTTTGTGTCAACCAGTATATCCGATAAACCATATAAAAACTTCACTTGCTCGCCAGTTTCAATGGCTGCTGGTTCAATAGATCGAATGCTTGCAATGGCAATGTCTGGTTTGTCGCCCTTCGCAATCAGATACGCAGCCAACATCGTGCCAGTGCGCCCCAATCCAGCTTCGCAATGAACCGCAACGGCCGTTCGGGCTGCTCGGTGTTCATCCACAAACTGAACAAAACTGTTCACCTGCTCGATAGTCGGAGCTCTCCCGTCTGGAATCGACAGGCACAGAAACGAGAAGCCGGCTTGGTTAAATATCGTCTCGTTGCTCGGAATATTCAGCAATGTGACGATTCCACGAATGCCGGCAGCATGGAGCTCTACGAGTTCATCTTCAAACTCCTCCAAGCTGCCACCCAAGTTCAGTCGGCGCTCTGGGTGAACGAACGGCATCGGCATCCCCGCTAACGCACCTGGGATTATCCAATAGATGAAATCGCTTTTGGTCTTCATTTCACTTCCGTGGCAAGCACGGCCGTTTCTTGATCCCATCACGGATGATTTTCAGCACGCGCCTGCGCTCGTCGCCGGTGATCGTGAGGCGCGGGGCACGAACCCACTCGGCGCCGAGGCCGGTCTCCTGCTCGCAGAGCTTGATGTATTGAACAAAGTGGACGTGCGTATCAAGCTTCAGCAGCGGCTGGAACCAGCGATACAGCCTGCGCGCCTCGTCCCAGCGGCCCGCGCGCGTAAGTTCCCAGAGACGCTGGTTCTCGCGCGGGAACGCAATGCCCGTGCCCGCCACCCAGCCGTTTATGCCGAGGATGCTCGCCTCCAGCAGCAGGTCATCCACGCCGGTGAAGATGGCGTAGCGGCCGCCGACGGCGTTGTGCAGCTCGGTGATGCGGCGCGGGTCGCCGGAGCTTTCCTTGAGCGCGACGAACTTCTTCTCATCCGCCAGTTCGGCGAAGAGCGCGGGCGTGAGGTCGTTCGCGTAGCTGATGGGGTTGTTGTAAATCATGACCGGCAACCCGCCGCCGCGCGCCACGGTTCGGAAATACGTGACCACCTCGCGCGGGTCGCCCTTGTAACTCATCGGCGGCATGAGCATCACACCGCTCGCGCCGAGCATTTCCACGTCGCGCACGTAGCGGATCGCCGCCGCGGTGGACGATTCCGCCACGCCGCTCAACACCGGCACGCGCCCGCGCGCGGTCTCGACAGCGCACCGCACCACGGCGCGTTTCTCGTCCGGGTCGAGCGTCTGGTTCTCGCCGAGCGAGCCGCAGACGATGAGGCCGCTCACGCCGCTCTGGATGAGCACTTCGAGGTGACGCGCCGTGGCGGGCAGATCGAGCGACTGGTCGCGCTTGAGTTGGGTCGTGCAGGCGGGGAAGACGCCGATCCAGTGGGGTTTCATTTCAGTGAGCAGCAATCAGTGTTCAGTATTCAGTTCGTGGATTCGACGCCCCAAACTTTTTCCAGCAGCGCGAACATCTCCGGGTCGTGAGCTTTCAACTGCGCGCGCGTGTAAGGGAAGAAATCGTTGTGGCCGAAGAACGCCTCGGTGGTTTCCGCAAAATACTCCTGCGGATTGGTCAGCGCGTAGGCGCGGTCCAGGCGCTTGCGGCCCTCGGAATCCTGCCGCTCGACGCGGTCGTATTTGCCAGACGCCTTCGCCCTTTCGTAGGCGGCCTTGATGCCGGCATGGCCGTTGCCGAGCACGCGGTCGTGGAAGGCGTGGGCGAGTTCGTGCAGCACAAAGACCGGCATCCGGCGCACCTCGGCGTCAAAGATGTCGATGTTCATGAATTCAACGGCCTTTGCCATGGCGGGATCGCGCCTGTGTTCGCGCAGCCAGTTGACGTTGGGATGGTAAGCGGCGCCTTTCGCGAACCCCTCGTAAGGCCGCGAGAAATAGAGCGGCACCTTCTTCATCTCCTCTACCGCCCTTGCCGGCACGACGCGGATGATTTCCTTGAGCTGCGCCTCCAGCAATTCCCGCGCGCGCGCGGTGGCGGCGGACTCCTTGTCCAGCAGCTCGCGGCTGATGTGGACAGTCCAGCCGGCGATGGCGCGGGTCTCGCGGGCCGGGAAGGCCGCCGGAGCTTTGGCCCCATCACCTGAATTCGGAATCACCGCCTGCGCGGCGTTGCCGGGTTCCTTCGCAACCACAAAATGTCCGAGCGGCTGCTGCTTCGCGCCGAGGACGAGCCACACCGCGCCGGGACGCGTGCGGATGCTGAAGGTCTCGCCCCGCTGGAGCGTGCGGTAGGATTTCCGCGAAGCATCCGGGCCGAGCCAGATGAGCTCGATGGCTTCGAGGCGGGCATTGGTGAAAGCGACACTGATGAATTCGCCGGCGGGCTTGGATGGCGGCAGCGGCTGGCCGCCCGCGGGATGCCAGGCGAGCGCGGGACGGGATTCAACCGAAGTTTGCGCGGCAGGGGCAGCGGCGGCTTGCGCGAATGGAAACGGAAGCCTCGGACGCGGCAGGGCCTTCCACATTTGGGCATTCAATTGTTTGAGCAAGGCGGCGTGCTCCGGACGCGCGGCGACGTTTTCGATTTCACCCGCGTCGGTGTCATGGTCGTAAAGCTCGCGCGCGGTGACTTCGCCAGACTTCGCGTCCAGCCATTCGATGTAGCGATGGCGCTCCGTGCGCATCGCGTAGCCCATGTAGTCGCGGCCCTCGTGCTTGCGCGGGAACTGGCTGAACGCCGCGTCCTTCACTTTCGCCGCCGAGCCGTCTAGCAGCGGCACGAGGCTTTTCCCTTCGAGTGTCTTTGGCACCGGCAACCCGGCGAGGTTGCAGAGTGTGGGATAAATGTCCACGAACTCAACGAGCGCATCGCTCGGACGTCCGTTCGCTTGCGCGCCCGGTGCGCGGATCATCAAGGGCGCGCGTGTATCAATCTCGAAGTTGGTCTGCTTGCACCAACTGCCATGCTCGCCCAGCTTCCAGCCGTGATCGCTCCACAGGACGACGATGGTGTTTTGCGCGAGGCCGAGAGAATCGAGTCCCGCGAGCAGCCGCCCGACCTGCGCGTCAACGAATGACACCGACGCATAGTAACCGTGCTTGAGTTCGCGCTGCCGCGCCTCGGTGAGCGGGCGTTCGAACGGCGACGGCGCGTCCGCGTAATCCAAATAGCCGCGAAGTTCGTAGAAGCCGCCCAGGTTCCGGTCGCCGAACGCCACCACCGGCGCGCCGTGCGGAATGAAGCCGTTGGTCGCGAGCGGAATCTTTGCGCGGTCGTAGAGATCCCAGTATTTCTTCGGCGTGATGAACGGCAGGTGCGGTCGGATGTAGCCGACGGCGAGAAAGAATGGTGCCTTGC
>JACRJY010000220.1 GCA_016235585.1 Verrucomicrobiota bacterium
CTCAAGGTGCTCGTGCTCGAAAGCGGCGCGGCGCGGCACAATTTGCGGAAGCAGATTCCGCAGCACCACCTTATTGTCACGAACTACGCGCTGCTGCGGCGCGATCTGGAGGCGCTGACCAAGTTTGAATTCCACGCCGTCGTGCTCGACGAGGCGCAGTTCATCAAGAATCCGGCGGCGCAGGTCACGCAGTCCGTCAAGCAGGTGCGCGCCACGCACCGGCTCGCGCTCACCGGCACGCCGCTGGAAAACCGCCTGCTCGATTTGTGGAGCATCACGGACTTCGTCCAGCCCGGCTACCTCGGCAACCAGGCGCATTTCCACGAGACCTACGAGCCGCGCCCGGAGGCCGGCGAGGACGTGCTCATGCAGCAGGGTGCCCGCCGCCGTCTCTCCGCGAAGCTGCGCCCGCTGCTGCTGCGCCGCCTGAAGCAGCAGGTCGCAAAGGATTTGCCGGAACGCATCGAGCAGCGGCTCGACTGCGATCTGGGCGAGGCGCAGCGGAAACTTTACCTCGCCGAACTGCGCCGCAGCCGCGAGCAGGTCATGCAGGCCGTCGCGGAAAACGGCCTCGGCAAAAGCAAGATGCACGTGCTCGCCGCGCTCACGCGCCTGCGGCAGATTTGCTGCCACCCCACGCTCGTCGGCAACGACTCGGCGTCCGGCAAGACCGAGACGCTGCTGGAACTGCTCGAACCGCTGCTCGCCGACGGGCAGAAGGTTCTCGTCTTCAGCCAGTTTGTGCAGATGTTGAAGCTGCTGGAGAAGGAATTCCAGCAGCGGCAGGTTCCCACGCACCTGCTCACCGGCGAGACCAAGCAGCGGCAGGACGTGGTCAACGCCTTCCAGAACGACCCGCAGGCCGGCGTCTTCCTGCTCTCGCTCCGCGCTGCGGGCACGGGCCTGAACCTCACCACCGCCAGCTACGTCGTGCTCTACGACCCGTGGTGGAACCCGGCGGTCGAGGCGCAGGCCATTGACCGCTCGCACCGCATCGGCCAGACGCGCACGGTGAACGCCTACCGGCTCATCGCGCCCGGCACCGTCGAGGAAAAAATCTGGGAGCTCCAGCAGCGCAAGGCCAAGACCATCGCCGACGTGCTCGGCGAGGAAGGCTTCACCCGCAGCCTGTCACAGACGGATTTGGAATACTTGTTCTCGGAAGAGTAGGCGGCAAAAGCTCTCACGCAGACGCGGTGAGCTCGTCCGTCATTTCGCAGAGCGCGCGATAGTAATCGTCCTTTGAGATTCCCAGCGCTGCGGCTCCGAAAGTCTCCGCGTCATCGGACGTGGCGAAATCGCCGTAGTTCACCAGCACGAGCTGGTAGAGCGCGAGCCAGGGCACGCGAGCCGGCTGCATGGCAAAATAGGGGTGGATGCAAAGCGCGAAACCCTCCTCCGGATTTTCACCCTTGGCGACGGGATAGGCAGATTCCCCCGGCTGCAGCACCGAGGCGTCGAACACGATTTCACACGGATACCGGACGCAGCTCCGATCCTGAAGGAGACGAACCAGCTCGTTCCAGCCGAGGTGCGGGCCGTATTTCTCGAAGACCTCGCGGCCCTTGGCCTCGACATGGGTGTTCAAGGACTGGCGGGCGTCGTCAACGGTGAGCTGGGTGGGCATGGGTGGTTCAGCAGTTGGATTTGGCAACGTCCGGCAATTCGGCGTTCAGCGGGCAGGCAGACTCGTTGGCCTGGGTGATTTTTCCCTGGAGCACGGGCACGGCCATTCGCAGGAAGACGGTGTAACAAAGCAGGCCAAACGCCCATATGCCGAAGCAGACGAGCGTCTCGTTCAGCGTGGGCGAATACTCGACAATCTCGCCGAGCGGGCTGGGCACGAAGCCGGGGATCACCAGCCCCATCCCCTTTTCGATCCAGATGCCCACGATGGCCAGCACGCACGCGACATCCAGCCACTTGAGGCTGCGGCTCACCGGCAGCACCAGCAACACCAGCGCGATGAGGTTGCAGGCGATGGCCGTCCAGATCCACGGGACAAGCGCGTGGTGGCCGTGCAGGCCGAAGTAGAGATACTGCGACGCGGCCACGTGCAGGTTGCCGGTATAGAATTCCTTGAACACTTCGTTGAGCAGCAGGAAGACGTTGATGAGCATCGAGACCTGCACGATGGAGCGCAGCGTCAGCAGGGCACGGTCGCTGATCATCAGCCGGTCATGCATGCGGGAGCGGATGATGCGCCCGACCACCGGGGTCTTCATGAGCTGGCGCACCGCCTCGGACGACACGCGCAGCACGCGCGCCGGCTCCTCGGCGGTCGCGGTGGCGGTGCGTGGTGAACTGGCCAGCGCGGAGATTTCCCCAAACTGTTCTCCGGCGATCAGGGTGCGAACGGTCCGGATGCGCCCGCTGTCCTCGCGGTTCACCGAGACTCGGCCGGCGAGAACAAAGAAGGCGTCGCTGCCTTTCGTCCCCTGGTGCAGAAAGACATGGCCCGGTGAAGCTTCCAGAACCATCGCGCTGGCGAGGCAGATCTGGCGGATTTCCGCCGGAACCGCCGCGATTTCGGGGAAGTGCCGGGACAATTCCTCGAAGTCGGCGAGCGTCGCGGCGCGGGAAGCCATCTCCTCGGAGCCGATTGCGGTGCCGGTTCCATTCTCCGCGGCACGCGCCGTCACCCGGCGGACCACCTGCAGCGCGAGGATGATGAGCGCCGGCCCGGCGGTGAACGCCGACGCGAGGAAGCGCGGGCCGATGATGGCCGAGTTCCAGAACGGCCGTCCGCCCAAGCCAACATAAAGAAAGGCCGTCACCGTGTGAATCGAGATCGCCCAGAGGATGCCGACGAAAATGACCGGCAGATAAAGCCACTTCACCGGCGGCTGTTTGCAGTAGCGGCAGTAGAGCAGGTAGGCGCAGACGTAAATGTTCAGCACGAGGTAGCCGTTGAGCACGATGACATCCCAGCTCAAGAGCGAGCCGGGGAAGTTGAACTTGCCGATGCCGGGAATCAGATGCCAGAAGCGATCGGGCCGCCCCAGATCCACCATCACGAACGCCAGGCACATCAGGATTGCCGCGATGGCGAGCAGCTCGCCGAAGATGACGAGATCATGCAGTTCCTCGTTCTTGTAGATGTAGACGGGGATGACGAGCATCACCGCCGCCGCCGCGACGCCGACGAGGAAGGTGAAGTTCGCGATATAGACGCCCCACGAGACCTGGTCGGTCATGTCCGTGACGATGAGGCCGTGAACGAGCTGCTTCGCGTAGGCGTTGAGACCAAGCAGGCAGACCGCGAAGAGCGCGCCGATCCAGAGGTGATAGCGCCAGTCGCCGTCGCAGGCGAGGCGGGCGCAACGCCAGCCGAAGCCGCAAAAATTTCTGATGGCCCGGCTCATACGTCGAAGTAGTAGAAAAATCTCGGCAGCGTCCCGACCTCCTCCTTGAGCACAAACACGCGCTTGTTCTTCAGGATGTAGGAAACCTCGCTTTCCGGGTCGAGGATGTTGCCGAACTTGCGCGCGCCGGTCGGGCAGACTTCGAGGCACGCGGGATATTTCCCGGCGCGGGTGCGCTGGATGCAGAAGTGGCATTTCTCCATCACACCCTTGTGGCGCGGTCGGTTGCCCAGATACGCCATGTCGGGATTGATTTTGTCCTTCGGGATCGAGGGCGTGGTGAAATTGAACCGGCGCGCGAAGTAGGGGCACGCGGCCTCGCAGTAGCGGCAGCCGATGCACCAGTCGTAATCAATCACCGTGATGCCGTCCTTCTCCTGCCACGTCGCGTCCACCGGGCAGACCTTCACGCACGGCGGGTTTTTGCACTGGTGGCACTGCACCGGCATATAGAAAAAACCCTTCTCCGGCACGGACTCCGGCGCGTAGTTGTGGTCGCCCTTCTCCATGTCGAAGGTGCCGTTGGGCATCTTGAGCACGCGGATGTATTGAATCTCCGGGCTGCGCGACTGGTTGTGCTCCGCGACGCAGGCGTGAACACATTTGCGGCAGCCGATGCAGCGCGTGAGGTTGAGGCAATAGACGAACTCGACGCCGTCCATCGGCTTGAGGTCGCGCAGATGCGGACGGATGCCGTATTGCTTCTCGACCTCGGTGCGAATCCGACCGAGCACCTTTTCCATCTCGCCGGGGTCGAGTTCCTTGTAGTGCTTCTGAATGAACTCCTCCACGGAACCGAAGTCGGTCAGTTCGCGCAGCGGCGCAAGGCTGGCGGCGATGGCCGCGATGCCCGAGGCGAGCACGGTGGAGGTGCGGAGAAAGCTGCGGCGGTCCACCTTGCCTGAACAGGAGCAGTTTCCGCCCGCTCCGTTGGAACAACCTGTTTGCGGTGTCGGTGTCATATCAATGCGCTCCTTTTGGTGCCGTCGCCACGCCGCGCAGGTGCAGTGGGCGCGGCGCGGGCGCGGGCTTCAGCGGGGGAAACGCCGGGTTGTGCGGGTCGTGGCACGCGGTGCAGTCCTGCCGGGTCGCCGCGCCCATCTGCCGGCTCCAGAATCCGCCCGTGCGCCCGTGGATGCCCGCCTCCCAGTCACGATACGTCGGCCCGTGGCAGCTCCCGCAGAGCCGGGTGCTCTCGGTCAGCTTGAACGACTGCCCCTCGTGCGCGCGGAGCAGGACGAGGTTTTTCGAGTCGTGGCAGATGAAGCAGTTGTCGTTGCGATTATTTCGCCCGTGCCGCATCACGAGATCACGGTGCGGCTCGGACAAGATCACGGTGCCCTTGGCATCGAACTTCACGGTGACGGGCTTTTTCTCGTCGTGGCAGGAGTAGCACGCCATGCCGGAGGTGTCGCCCTCGGTGCGGAACAATTCGGCGGCGGACAGGCGGACGGTGGCGGTGTTCGTGAAGTCCGGGGCGACCGGCGGATTGAATGCGACGGCGGCGGGACGACCCCACAGGTTCATGAGGAACGCGCCGGCCAGGGCCAGAAACCCTGCGGCCAGGCCAATGGAAACCAGTGTGTTTTTTGCGTCGGCGCTCATGTCATCTGCGCGGTCATCCTCGGTCAATTGTTCCTGCCGGACTAACCGTGGATTGTCGAATGCTGCGCTTTCCTTTGCCGTCGGCGGGACAAAAAGGAGCCGGACACAAGCGCCGAGCGAATAATTCCCAGCCAAAAGCCCTCCCGCCCCGGCGCGGGCCAAAGAGGGAAGGCCGGTCTTTCCTACTTCTTGAGCGTTCGGACGAAGGCAATCAACGCCTTGATTTCGTCGTCGGTCAGTTTGTCCTTGAACGGCTTCATCTTTTCCTTGGTGCCGTCCTTCTGGCCGTCCTTGATGGACAGGAACGCCTTTTCGTCGGTGAACTTCGCCTGATTGCCAGCGTCGGTCAGATCCAAGGCCCCGGCCATGCGTCCGGCCTTGGTCTGGGCCTTGCCGTCCTTGCCGTGGCAGGAGGCGCAGTGCGTGCTCCAGTTGGCCGTCACATCGGCGGAAGCGGCGCTGCC
>JACRJY010000216.1 GCA_016235585.1 Verrucomicrobiota bacterium
CAGCACACGACCGGCGCGAGCCGGGTTGTTCCGCCCTGAATCGCCGGAGGAGGCGCCGGTGATGACCCCCCTCCGGTTTCAAACGGCCCAGCCGGCGCCGGGCTGGTTCTGATTCAGGATTGCAGTTTGGCCGGAATGAATTAACTTTGTCGCAGGCTTGCAAACCGGCAGCAATGTTGCTATTTCAATCCCAGCTTTAGCCACCATACAAGCCAATGAAGACATCTTTCAAAGCGCGCCTGTTCGCCCGGCGCCGTGAACTGGCCTTCACCCTGATCGAGATCATGGTGGCGGTGGCGATCATCGCGGTGGTGTTTGTGTCGCTCTACAGCGGGATCACCATGGGTTTCGCCGTCATCAACCAGGCGCGGGAAAACCTCCGCGCCACGCAGGTCATGCTGGACCGGCTGGAGGAGTTCCGCATCTACAACTGGACCTATGTCCACGGCGGCAACACCAACGGCATCTACGGCAGCTCCGTCATCCCGACGAACTTCTGGGTGCCGTTCTTCCCCACCGGCTCCTACACCAACAGCGACATCACCACCAACTGCCCGACCAACGGGTTCTATTACGCCTGCAACCTGGCCATCACCAGTTCCGGGATGACCGAGTCCTACGCCACCAACATTGTGAGAGTCACCCTCACGGTCAAGTGGACGAATGGCGTGGCCGCCCGCACCCGCACGCTCACCACCCTGGTTTCCGAGTATGGAATGCAAAACTACCTCTTCTAGCCGCCGGCGCGGCGCGGCGTTCACGCTCATCGAGATGATCGTGGCCAGCGCCATCGGTGCCATCGTGATGGTGGCGCTGGCGCAACTGACGATGTTCAGCTCGCGGAGCATCGCCGTCGTGTTCAACTACGTGGATCTGGATCAATACAGCCGCAAGGCGCTGGATCGCATGGTGACGGACTGGCGGCAGGCCGACAAGCTGGTGACGATCACCAACAACAACACCAAGCTCATCTTCAACACCCAGGGCGGCACGAACAACCTGACTTACGAATACAGCACGAACACCCTGAAGCTGACGCGCACCTACGGCACGGAGACGACCACGCTGCTGACCAACTGCACGAGCCTGGCTTTCACGATCTTCACCAGCACGACGATCCCGGGGACGTTTGACCAGTTTTACACGACCAACGCGGCCAACGCCAAGCTGATCAAGGTGGACTGGACGTGCACGCGCCGGCTCTGGGGCACGGACAACGTGAACAGCGAGAGCATCCAGTCCGCTAAAATTGTCATCCGCAAGTCATGAAAATATCCCTTCTTTCTGTGAACCGCGCGTTGAAACTGGCATCAGGCGGCCCCCTCACCCGCCCTTCGGTAGCGCCGACTGGCAGTCGGCTGTTTCGCCGAGTGGCAGTCGGCTGGGTGTGGAGCCATCGGGCCGCTGCGGATTGCCAATCCGCGACACGGCAGACTGCCAGTCTGCGCTACGGTTCGTGCGCGTCCATCGTGAAACGTCGTTTCGGGCATTTCTCCCGGCAGTCCGGCAACGCCCTGCTCGCCACCCTCACCACCGTGGGCATCATCGGCATCACCATGGCGGCCTATCTGGACGTGACGAGCAACCAGAACCTGGCGGTCGCCCGCTCGCAGTCCTACAACATGTCCATCGCCATTGCCGAGGCGGGCATCGAGGAGGCGCTCACGCAGTTGAAGGTTTCCTATCCGGGCCTGCAGGCGAACAGCTGGGCCTCCAACTACGAGAGCGCCACCAGCGTGTTCCGAAAATCCCGCACGCTTCCCGAAGGGCGCTACGAGGCGGCGATCCACGGCTTAAGCTCGCCCACGCTGTATGCGACGGGCTATGTGACGATTCCCATGCAAACGAACGAGCTCAAGCGCGTCGTCCGGGTCACCACCACGAGCGGCTCGCTCTGGGCGCGGGGGCTGGTCGCCAAGGGGGCCATCTCGATTGGCAACGGGGTCGTGGACAGCTTCGATTCCCTTGGGACACTTAGCTACAGCACCAGCATCGCCAAGTCCGGCGGGGACACGGGTTCGACGTTGAGCGACATCACCGTCGGCTCCAACGGGGAGATTCACGGCAAGGCCAGCGTCAGCCCCGGCCACACGATCACCAGCTCCGGCGACATCGGCCCCATCGGCTCCACGGGCAATGACGCCGCCTACATGGACTACACGCTGAACGCCTCCATTTCCGACGTGACCCTGCCCAGCGGAGTGGGGCCGAGTTCGGGAACCTCCATCAACGCCAGTTCCGGCTACACTTGGAACGGCACCATCGCCAGTGGCATTTATCGGGCGACCACACTGGATGGCAAAATCTACGTCACCAATGGGGCGCAGGTGGTCATCTACGTTTCGGGCAACGTCACGATGACCGGGCAGGAGGGCATCTGGATTTCCACCAATTCGTCGCTGACGATTTACATGGCCGGCTCCAGCATGGCGCTCGGCGGCAACGGGGTGATGAACAGCGCCAACTCCACCAACTTCAGCGTCTATGGCATGACGACCATGACCAGCCTCACCATCGGCGGCAACGGCCTCACGGTGGGCACCTTTTACTGCCCGCAGGCCGACATGACGCTCAACGGCTCCGGCACCAGCGGCGGCATGAGCGGCGCGGCGTGTGTGAAAACCGCCACGTTCAACGGCAACGGCACCAACTTCCACTACGACGAGAACCTGGGCAAAATCAACAACGGTGGCAATTTCACGATCAGTTCGTGGAACGAGATATAGCGGGGGCAGCCGTCGGCGGAGGAGCGCGGCTTCCGGCCGCAGAAACACGGGGAGGTTCTTGGTTTTCCGAACGCACGGTTCCCGCCGTCAATGCCAGCATGAACGCGGTGCTTGCAATCCCCCGCGCCGCTCCCCATCCTGCCAAGCAATGAATTGTCCGCTTGTCGCGGGCGCAAGTCTGAATGAGCACTGAAGCCGATTTGAATTTTGATCTGGAGCGCCTTCTCCTGCCCGCGTGGGCCAAGCAGGCGGACGACACCAACCGTTACGCGAACCACAGGGGCGATCCCGGCCCGCGCGAGGGCGGCGACCGCCGTGATCGTCGTGGCGGCCCGCCGCGCGGCGGCGGACGCCCCGGTGGCGGACGGGACAATGATCGCGGCCCGCGCCGTCCGCAGGGCGACCGCCGCAGTGGCCCGCCGCGCCGGGATGACGCTCGCGGCCCGCGCCGCGAGGAGCCGCGCGAGCCCGTCGCGCCCCCGCCCGAAGTGGCCGTCAACTTCGCGCCGGAGGCCCGGGGCGTCGAGGCGCTCGCCCGCCAGATCAAACTGACGGGCCGCGCGTATCCGCTGTTTGACATCGCGCTGCTGGTCTTGCGGAAGGCCGACCGTTACGTGGTGACTTTCTCAACGATCAAAAAGCCCGACGGCACGGTGGCGCAGCCGCTGTTCAACTGCAATTTGGACGAAACACTCTGGACTTCCGAGGCGGAGGCCGTGGCGCACGCGTTGAAAAAACATTTCGACACGTTCTACAAGGCGGAGCGCACCGCCACCACGCCGCCCAAGGGCACCTACACCTTCGTCGCGCAGTGCGGCATGAGCGGCGTCATCCTCGGCCCGCCGAACTACCACGATTACCAGAAGAAGCTCACCCAGCTCCACGCCGAGCGCTTCGGGCGGATGCCGTTCGACATGTTCAAGGCGCGCGTGAAAATCGTCCGCGACGAGGCGGTGGTGAAGCAGTGGCTGGACGAGCAGAGCTGGAAGACCGAATACCTCTGCCTCAACGTCGCCGAGGAAAAAAAACTCGCCACGATGGAGGAGGTGGAGAAGCACTTCCGCGAAACGCACCTCGCCAGCATCGTCAAACCGGTCGAGACGCAGACAATCAACGGACTGGCGGCGTCGCAGATGCCGTGCGTGCCGCTGCGCCGCCTGGCGCGGATGGAATGGGAGGCGCTCATGCGCTTTCCGCTCAAGCTCGTCACGGCGTTGAGCCAGAATTTCGCCTCGCAGGGGCTGCATTTTTTCAAGGCGGGCAAAGGCGTCACGCACGTCTCCGTCGCGCGGCCCAAGCATCTGGACTTGAACGCGACGCCGGTTTCGCCGGGCTTGAGAAAGCTGCTGGAATTCATCGAGGCGCACCCGCGCTGCACGCGGCGGAAAATCCTCCAGGCCCTGGCCCCCGCCGCCACCCCCGCCCCCACGCTTGCGGCGGCGACGCCCGTCGAAGGCGTCGCGCCCGTCGTGCCGGCGGAAGTGGTCACCACGCCGGAGCAGATTGCGGTGGTGTCGGATTTGCACTGGCTGCTGCACCAGGGGCACGTCATCGAGTTCGCCAGCGGCGTCATTGAGGCCGCGCGCAAGCCGCTGCCCAAACCGCCGCCGAGACCCGCCCGATCTTCCGTCGCGCCGGAAGCAAGCGCGGAGACAGCCACCATGACGGCAAGCGAAGAAACGACTGCCGTGAGCAGCGAACCGGAGGAGGAGAATCCGCCAGTGCAAACGGAAATTCCCGCGCCGAGCGGGACGGCGGAAGTGCCGGCTGAAAGCGCGACGCCGGTTGCCAGCCCAAGTTAAACCGGGAAATGAAGAAGATAATTTCCGCCCCCGACCTCACCAAACGTCCGCCGCGCAGCCCGCGCGTGCGGCTCGGCGGCTACGCAATTCTGCCGCGGATGCTCGACAAGGGCCGGGCCAGGCTCGCCGGCAAAAATGGCGAGTTTCACTACAACTGCCCGCTCGACCACCATTTCCTCAAGTTCGCCGGCGTGTCCGCCAAGGCGCTGCTCAAGGAACTCGCCAAGGGCAAGGGCGATTGGGAAATTTTGCAGTGGATTCAAGCCCGCTCGAAAACCAAGCCGACGAACCTCGAAATCGCCGCGTGGTCCGCCTACCACGACCAGCGCGGCCCGACGGATCTGGAGTCGCGCGAATACTTCCACGACTACCACGTCAAGCTCGCGCCGCACCGCGAAGACGTGGCGGGCTGGTTCGACGTGCTGGACATTGACGACCACGTCACGTTCGGCGGGAAGGCGTGAGCCGTGGACGGAGCCATTCCAATTCGGTCTTCCTTAAAAAAAGCCCCTTCTCTTCAAGTAATTCTTTTCAGCATCCTGATCGGATTGGGAACTTTGGGGTTGTGGTTCAGGCTCCAACCACTCGACGGATGGCATTTGTTAGGCGTGAGTTATCTCATCGGTTTGAGCGGACTGCTCGTTCTGGCATCTCTCCCATGGACAAAACATAAAATCATGTCACTCCTGCGTCCGGCGTTCTCCGGTCTTGTCTCAAAAAATGAGTATCGGGATGAAATCAAGGGCCGCGCCGGACGAATATGCGCGTTCATTGTTGCTGCTGGGGGTGTTTGGTTTTGTGTCGGATGGGGATGTTTCGGCGTCCTCTTGGGTGTCAATGCTGCCCTTGATTTTAGCCAGCCAGTTATTCATCAAACAGTCATATTGAATTTTTCTGCGGGAAACGGAGAAAGGGCGTCTGAACTAAAGGTCGCCTCTTGGCGTTCAGGCCGTTCGACCGAATCCGTCCAGATTCGTTACCAGGAAACCGAGTTAATCTTCCAAGGCGAAAGACGAGTGAACGTGACGACCAAGAAGGGAGCCTTGGGTTTTGAGTGGGTCAGAGAGGTAAAAGTCGTTCCAGAACCTTCACGTCGGCTCCGCAATCTTCCGCAGGTAATCGAAGGAAAATAGCCCCGTGGAATGCCCGTCGCCCCAGACGGGCTGAAGCGCGTAGCCACCGACGTGCGCGAGTCGCACCAGCCGGAACGACGCCGGGGAGAGCGGCTTTTCCGACCCGCGATAGACGTTGCCCATGATGTCCTTCTCACCTGCGCAGCCGGCGCACGGGCAGGCTCGCCGCATTTTTTCAAGCGGGATGAAGCTCTCGCCGCCATCGTCCCACTTGATGGCCAGTTCTTCGCCGATTTGCTGGAGGTTCTCCGGTCGCACAGGGGGAGAATAGAATGGGGCAAGATGTTCCGCAATGCGCCGAAAGTGCATGGGCCAAAATTATTAGTTAGGTGAGGCTAAATTTATTACTTGCAACAAACTTAAACGCTGACAGACTCGCCAGCGTTGGATTCCGGCCTGCCGGAGTCCGGCGGCAAATTGTCGTAAAATGAAACTGGCGAATCTTGGCAAACAAATCAGCGCGGCGGGACTTTCCCTGCTGGCGACCGTTGGCGTGGCGCGCGCCGCCGAACCGGCGGCGGACAAGAGCCGTTGTCATCTTTTCAACCTCACGCCACGCGAACTCATGCGCGAGCTGTCCACCGACCGGCCCGACAAGACGGAAAGCCCGTTCACGGTGGATGCCGGGCATTTCCAAATCGAGATGGACCTCGTCCATTACAGTTACGACAAGCACAATCCCGCCCGCGACGGCACCATCGTCCGCACATGGAGCATCGCGCCGATGAACCTCAAGGTCGGCCTGCTCAACAACGTGGATCTCCAGCTCGTCCTACAGCCGCACGGTTACGGCCACACTTCCGACCCTGCCGCCGGCGTCTCGAAGCAGCGCGGCTTCGGCGACATGGTGGCGCGGCTCAAATGGAACCTCTGGGGCAACGACGGCGGCGACACGGCGTTCGCGCTGATGCCCTATCTCAAGCTGCCGACCAACCAGGATCAGCTCGGCAACCGCTCGGTGGAGGGCGGCCTCATCGCACCGCTGGCCGTGGAACTGCCCGCCGGCTGGGGCCTGGGCCTGATGACGCAGCTCGACATCGTGCGCGACGGCGGCACCAGCGGGTATCACCCGGAGTTCGTGAACTCCATTACCTTCAGCCATGACATCGCCGGCAAGCTGGGCGGCTACGTGGAATTTTTCAGTTCTGTCAGCACCGAGCGCGGCTCCGCGTGGATCGGCACGCTGGATGTGGGGTTGACCTACGGCTTGACGGAAAACATCCAGCTCGACGCGGGCGTCAACTTCGGCCTCACGCGCGCGGCGGATGACGTGAACCCGTTCGTGGGAATCACCTTTCGTTTTTAATTCACCATGAACACTCCTGAAATTGCCATGAAAGTTCCTCCCGCCCCGGACGAGGGCTGGCGTTTGCCGAGCGCTTCGCCCAGCCTGCCCGAAGTTCACAGCACCATTCCCGTGCCGAAGCATCTCGGCTTCTGGCGCAAGCTCCTCGCCTTTTCCGGCCCCGGCTACCTCGTCGCCGTCGGCTACATGGATCCCGGCAACTGGGCCACCGACCTCGCGGGCGGTTCGCGGTTTGGCTACACGCTCTTGAGCGTCATCCTGATCTCGAACCTCATGGCGATCCTGCTGCAGTCGCTCTGCGCCAAGCTCGGCATCGTCACCGGCCGCGACCTCGCGCAGGCGTGCCGCGACCATTACTCGAAGCCCGTGTCCATCGTGTTGTGGGTGCTGTGCGAACTGGCCATCTGCGCGTGCGATCTGGCGGAAGTGGTCGGCTCGGCCATCGCGCTGAACCTCCTCTTCGGCATTCCGCTGGTCTGGGGCGTCTGCATCACCGCGCTCGACGTGCTGGCGGTGATGTATCTTCAAAACAAGGGTTTTCGCTACATCGAGGCGCTGGTCATCACGCTCATCCTCACCATCGGCGCGTGCTTTCTCGCGGAAATAATTTTCTCCAAGCCGAGCGTCGTGGCGGTGCTCGGCGGCTTC
>JACRJY010000031.1 GCA_016235585.1 Verrucomicrobiota bacterium
CGCGCCCCCAACGGCGGCGGGAAGCGGGATCTGCCCGGCGGCAGCATCGCGGAAAGCCCGCTCAGGCTGGCGCTTTTCCGCGACGCCGCGCTCGTCGCGCCCTCCGAGAGCCGCATCCTCCTCCTCGGCGAGAGCGGCGTGGGCAAGGAAGTTCTCGCTGATGTCATCCACGCCTGGAGCGCGCGGGCCAGCGGGCCGTTTGTGAAGGTCAACTGCGCCGCGATCCCCGAGACGCTGCTGGAGAGCGAGCTGTTCGGCCACGAGAAGGGCGCGTTCACCGGCGCGGCGCAGCAGCGCACGGGCCGTTTCGAGGAGGCGCACGGCGGCACGATTTTCCTCGATGAAATCGCCGAGATGTCGCCGCAGTTGCAGGCCAAGCTGCTGCGCGTCACCCAGGATGGCGGCTTCCGCCGGCTCGGCTCGAGCAAGGAGCTGCACACCGACGCGCGCCTCATCGCCGCGACGAACCAGAACCTGGAGGAGCGCATCCGCGCCGGGAAGTTCCGCGAGGATCTGTTCTTCCGCCTCAACGTCGTCGAGCTGGGCATCCCGCCTTTGCGCGAACGGCGCGAGGACGTCCAGCCGCTGGCAGCTCACTTCCTCGCGCAGTTTTCCAAGGGCCGGGCGCGCTTCTCCGGCGGCGTCACTGACTGCCTGACGCGCTACCTGTGGCCCGGCAACGTGCGCGAGCTCCGCAACGCGATGGAGCGCGCCGCGCTGCTCTCGCGCGGCGAGGTGCTCCTGCCCGAGCATCTGCCCGCGCGCATCCGCGCCGCCAGCTCGCTGCCCCCCGTGGACACCGAGCGGCTGGACGCCATCGAGCGCGAAGCCATCGTCCTGGCGCTCCGCAAGCACGATTTCAACCGCACGGAGACGGCCAAGTCGCTGGCCATCAGCCGCCGCTCGCTCACCTACAAGATCCTGACGATGCGCGAGCTGGGCTATGAAGTGGACGCGCCGGGCCGGGCGGAGGCGGAGTAGGGGTTTCAGGTTGCAGGGTTGCAGGTTGCAGGTTTTTCACGGCCGCCGCGCTGGCGGAAAACCTTCAGTGTGCAACCCGGCAGCCTGAAACTCAAAACCGCGAGATCAGCAGTTCGCGCTGGAAGATGAGTTCCTTCGGCAGGTGCGGGTAGAGTTTGAGGAACAGCTCGTTGGACTTGATGACTTCGTTGCGCCACTCCTCCACGTCAAACGCCTGGGCCTTCTCCAGATCCTCCACATCGAAGTTCTCCATGCCCGTGAGGTCGAACGCGCGCGGGCCGGGCACCCAGCCCAGCGGCGTCTCCTCCGCGTCGGCGTGGCCGTGGCAGCGGTCCACGATCCACTTGAGCACCCTCATGTTTTCGCCGAAGCCGGGCCAGAGGAATTTTCCATCCGCGCCCTTGCGGAACCAGTTGACGTGAAAAATGCGCGGCGGACTGCTGATGAGCTTCCGCATCCGCAGCCAGTGGAGGACATAATCGCCCATGTTGTAGCCGCAGAAGGGCAGCATCGCCATCGGGTCGAGCCGCACCTGGCCGATGTTGCCCGCCGCCGCCGCCGTCATCTCGCTGCCCATCGTCGCGCCGACATAGACGCCGTGGATCCAGTTGAACGCCTGATAGACCAGCGGCATCGTCGTCGAGCGCCGCGCGCCGAAGATGATGGCGCTGACGGGCACGCCCAGCGGGTCGTCGTGCTCCCGCGCGAGCATGGGGTTGTTCGCCGCCGGCGCGCAGAAGCGGCTGTTCGGGTGCGCGGCCTTTTCTTTGGAGTCAGGCGTCCATTTCTGCCCGCGCCAGTCGAGGCATTCCTGCGGCGGCGGAGCGTCGTGGCCTTCCCACCACACGTCGCCGTCGGGCGTGAGGGCGACGTTGGTGAAGATCGTGTCCCGCTGGATCATTTGCATCGCGTTTGCGTTCGACTTCGTGCTCGTGCCCGGCGCGACGCCAAAGTAGCCGGCCTCCGGGTTGATGGCGTAGAGCCGCCCGTCCGGGCCGGGCTTCATCCACGCGATGTCGTCGCCGATGGTCCACACCTTCCAGCCCTTGAAGGCCGGCGGCGGCACGAGCATGGCGAAGTTCGTCTTGCCGCACGCGCTGGGAAACGCCGCCACGGCGTAGGTTTTCTTCCCTTCCGGCGACTCGACGCCGAGGATCAGCATGTGTTCCGCCAGCCAGCCCTCCTTGCGGCCGAGCCACGAGCCGATGCGGAGCGCGAGGCATTTTTTCCCGAGCAAAACATTGCCGCCGTAGTTCGAGCCGACGGAGATGACCGCGTTGTCCTCCGGGAAATGCGCGATGAAACGGCGCTCGGGATTGATGTCCAGCATGCAGTGGAGGCCGCGGTTGAAGTGCGGCGAGTCGCGCAACTGGTCATACGCCTGCCGCCCCATGCGCGCCATGATGCGCATGGAGAGCACGACGTAAATCGAGTCGGTGATTTCCACGCCCACCTTGCAGAGCGGCGAGCCGGGCGGCCCCATCAGATACGGCACGACATACATCGTGCGCCCGCGCATCGCGCCGTCACAGAGGGCGCGGAGCTTGGCATACATCTTGTCCGGGGCCATCCAGTTGTTCGTCGGGCCAGCGTCCTCGGCGTTGGCGGTGCAGATGTAGGTGCACTGCTCGACGCGGGCCACGTCGTTCGGGTTCGAGCGGTGGTAATAGCAGCCGGGGCGCTTCTCCTGGTTCAGCGGAATCAAGATGCCGAGTTCGACGGCGAGCTTGGTGAGGGCGCTCTTCTCCTCCTCCGAACCGTCGCACCAGTGGATGCGTTCGGGCCGGGTGAGGTGTGCGATTTCATCCACCCACGAAGTGACGGCGTGGTTGGTGGTGTTGCAGGAGCCGGGAGATTTGGCGGGCATGGCGGTAAAATTTCAAATCAACGTGCGCCGGTTTTCTAGCACTCGTTCTCCGGGCGCGCAACAACGCACAGTGTTTCATTGAGACCGGGGCGGCGCGGATTTGGAGTGTGGTGACAAGTTACCGCACTCCACAACGGATGGCTGCCGTGCCATGCCACGGGGAGCGCCAAATCGTGCTTCAAATCGGTTCATGCCGCGCCGCCCAGCGGCAGCGTGATGGCGATGGCGGTGCCCTGGCCCGGCTGGGAACGGATCGCGATTTCTCCGCGATGCGTCTCCACCACGCGCCCGACGATGGCGAGGCCGAGGCCGGTGCCTTTCGCCTTGGTCGTGCTCAACAACGACGTGAAGGCCCGCTTTTGCTGCTCCTCGCTCATGCCCGCGCCGGTGTCGGTGAACTCAATGACCGCGTGCGTCGGCGGCTGGCTGACGCGCGTCGCGATGGTGAGCGTGCCGCCGTCGGGCATCGCCTCGACGGCGTTGAGCACGAGGTTGAGGAACGCCTGCTCCAGTTGCGCGGCGTCGGCCATGACCGGCGGAAGCTTGTCGTCCAGTGTGCGGACGAGCTGGATGTTCTGGTTCCGCAGCTTGTGGCGGATCAGCAGGCCGAGGTCGTCGAGCAGCTGGTTCAGGTTCACCAGCGCGGGCTTCGGCTCGGTGCTGCGGGCGAAGTCGAGGATCTGCTCCACGATGCGGTTGAGGTGGTCCATCTTGCCGCCCATGATTTTCGCGTCCTGCGCGCGCGGGTCGCCGGCGGGGAAATCCAGGTTCAGCGAGTGGAACATCATCTTCATCACCGTGAGCGGGTTGCGGATTTCATGCGCCACCTCGGCGGCGAGCAGGCCGAGCGCGGAAAGCTTTTCGTTCTGCCGCAACTGCTCCTCCACGTCCACGATGCGCTCGTAAAGCCGGGCCTTTTCGATGGCGATGGCCGACAGCTCCGCCAGTGCGGACAGGATGCGTATCTCCTCGTTGGAAAAACTGTGCATCACGCCCTTGTAGACGCTCAACGTGCCGGTGGCCTGCCCGCCAAACACCAGCGGCACGCTCAGCAGTGAAATCAAACCCTCCTCGCGCGCCACGGCGACGTTCTGATAGCGGCTGGAAGTCTGCACGTTCCCGACCTGGATCGGCTTGCGGCGGCGCACGACGATGCCGAGCAGGCTCTCCGCCACGCTCAAGCGCGGCTTGCCGATGTAGGCCGGCCCCGCGCCGTGGCAGGCGCGCAGTTCGAGCCACTCGCGCGTCTCGTCGAGCATCAGCAATGACGACATCTTCGCATCCATCAGCACGC
This sequence comes from Verrucomicrobiota bacterium, assembly GCA_016235585.1. GTDB lineage: Bacteria > Verrucomicrobiota > Verrucomicrobiia > Limisphaerales > JACRJY01 > JACRJY01. Next base: position 4,143 of record JACRJY010000031.1, read on the forward strand.
AGGCTTCGCGCGTGATGACGCTCAACGCCTCGTCGAGGTTGAGCGTCGAATTAATCGTCTGGCCGACGCTGAAGAGCGATTCAAAGAGGCGCGCCTTGAGCCGGAGCTGCTCGTAGAGCCAGGTGTTGTGAATCACCTTCGCCGCCTGCACCGCGAGTTCTTCAAGCAACTGCTGGTCGTCCGGGCTGAAGGCGTCCGCGCGGTCGGCGTCCACGTTCAACACGCCGCGCACCTCGCCGTCCACGGCCAGCGGCACGGCGAGTTCGGAGCGGATGTTCGGGCGGAGCATCACGTAGCGCGGATCGCGCGCGACATCGCCGACGCGCGCGGGCCGTCCGTGGCGCGCGACCCAGCCGGTGATGCCCTCGCCCACGCGCAGCCGGAGCCGGGCGGCGTCGGGCGGCAGGCCGTGCGCGGCCTCGATTTCGAGGAAGCCGGTGTTGGGATTGATCAGCACCAGCGAGCCGCTGGCCGCCCGCATGACCCGCACCGCCTCGCCAAGGATGAGCTGGAGCGCCTGCTGCGAATCAAGCGTGGAATGAATGACGTTGCCGACCTGGTAAAGCAGGTTCAGCCGCTCGTAACGCTCCTTCAACGATGTCAGTTCATCGCTCATGGCCTCGTCACCTCACCCGCAGCGTGAACGCGATGCCGCCCGCCGCGAAGAGCGCGTTTGGCAGCCACGCCGCCAGCCATGGCGGCAGATGCCCGCCCGTGCCGAAGTTCAGCCCCAGTTGTTGCAGCAAAAAAAACGCGAAGCAGATGAAGATGCTGCTCGCCACGCCGACGAAGACGTTCCGCCGCCCCGTCAGCGCGCCGAACGGCAGCGCGATGAACACCACGACGAGGCACGTCCACGGCGCGGCGAGCCGGGCGTGGAGTTGCGTGTAAATCAGCGCGTGCGTTTCGCCGGTGAGGCCGGGGTGCAGCCGCAGGTAGCTGAAAATCTCCGCGAGCGTGAAGCGCACGCGCTTGGCGGCCTTGGCGCGCGTGGTGCCGCTGATTTTGAGTTCGCTGCGGAGCAGTTCCGGCGTCTCGGTGAATTCCGCCATCGTCATCTCCGCGAACGGCTGGCGGCGCGGCAGGGTCAAGTCCGGCGGGTCGTAGCTCAACAGCGTCGTCTGGCGGAACACCCACGCGCCGTTCGTGCGCGCGCCGGTCTGGGCATACAGCTCGCGCCGCGCGCCATTGGGTAGGAACCATTCCACGCGCACGTCGCGCATCTCGCCGGTGTCGGGATGATACGCGCCGACGTTCCACACGCGGCCGTCGCGGTCGTTGCTGAAATTAAACTGGCGAACCCACCTGCGCTCGTCCGCGCCAGCTCGGTTCGCCGTGCGGCGTTCAAGAATTTCCTCCGCGCGTGCGTTGCCGGCGGGCACGAGCCATTCGTTGAAGAGGAACAGCCCGGCGCTGAACACCAACCCCACCGCGAGATACGGCGCGCCCAGCCGCCACAGGCTCACGCCGGCCGCGCGCATGGCGGTGAGCTCGTTGTGGCGCGCGTGGTTGGTGAGCGCGTAGAGCAGCGCCAGCAGCAGCGCGACGGGCAGCACGGTGAGGAGCAGCTCCGGCGTCTTGACGGCGTAGTATTCCAGCACGTCGAGGCCTTTCAATTTCTGGCTTTGAAAGCGGCTCAATTCATTGAACAGGTCGAAGGCAATCCAGAAAATCAAGAAGCCGCCCAGGCAGTAAGCCAGCGGGACGAGCAGTTCGCGCAGCAGATAGCGGTCAAGCAGGCGCATGGCCGCGAGCGTAGCCAACGAGCCGGGGCCAACGCAAGCCGGGCCGGGCGGTGTCCTAATCCTGAATCCGGCCATTGAACCACGGAGACACGGAGGCACGGGCCAAGGCAAAAGCGTGTTTCTCCGTCGCTCCGTGGCTCCGTGGTTCAATTCAAGCGCGTTGATTGGCCGGCCGCGCGGCGGTGCCGGTGAAAAGAGCGTCCCTCCCGCCGCCGCCGGGGTCTATCCCGGACGCGCCGGGGTGGCTGCCGGCGCTGCCGGGGTTAATACCGCCCGCGCCGGTATCCATACCATTGCCGCCGGGTTCCATCCCGCCGCCGGTGGGATGAATACCATTTCCTCCGGGGAACCATCCCATTTGCGCCGGGATGAATCCCGCCGCGTCCGGTATCCATACCGCTGCCGCCGGGATGAATCCCGCCGGGCGGAGCAGCCATACCCACGGCGGCGGTAGCCATACCGCCGCCGTGGGTATTGATACCGCCGGCTCCGGGATGGATACCATTGGGCGCGGGATAAGGGGTTTTGGCGGGAAAAACGGGGTTGGCAGGCCGAAAACCGCTGTTTTGACCGGGATTAGGACTCCCGCAGGGACAAAACCCGGCTCCCGGCAGTTTCCAAGGCGGCAGCCGACGTGAGCCGGAACAATTCGGTTGGAATGGGGGGCGCGACCGTCCCGGTCGCCCCCGTCGGCGTCTCGCCGACGGGTTCACGGCGGACAAATTGCGAACCAAACGGTGCCTCTCCTTCCTCGGGGAAGTTTCCGGCGCGACGCCGAAAACAGCGGGCGAGACGCCCCGCGCCTCCCCATGCGCTTTCGGTTTCAGCTTCATTCCACCGGCCAAAGGAGAAATCGCGCGCGGAAGTTACAGAATTTCAATTCGGAGAAGCGGGCTTGGCGGCGGGCACGCCGTTCCAGACCCAGTCGCCCCGGTCTTTGGCCCATTCGGGCTGTTGATTTTTGTCGAGCGCGATACCGCCGCCGTCGTCGGTGGAGTTCCAGCCGATGGAGTAGAGGAGGTATCTGCCGTCGTCGGTGCGGCGGTAGCGCAGCGGCTGGCCGTCGAAAAGGTCGTGCGGAAGCTTGGCAGCGAACAGCGGCACGAGGGCGTTCAGCGTGTCCGGGCAGGCACCCTTGGCGGCGCGGTGGCGTTCGAGGGCGCAGGCGATAAAGGCCTGGTTCATCAGGGTTTGGTTTTTGGCGACAAGGAATATGGATTTCGTTAACGGGTAGGGGCGAAGTTCGACAATCCAGGGGCGCATATAGCCGGCCCCGGTGTGTGCATCCCAATTCGCCCGCTCGATGATTTGTGAGTCAACCCGCTGGCGGATGGGATTGAGTCCGTTGAAAACAGGCGCCATCGCTCCCACATAGTCCGTCTTGTTCCGGTCAATCCACCCCGACGGCACGATGAAGCCCAAGGAATAGGTATGGATGTCCTCGCTTTCATATTTGTAAAGCCGGGCAAGAATCTCGTGACTTGCCCCCGCCGTGAATCCACCAATCAAATTGGCGTCCGCGCACAATCTTTGGATTTGCTCCAGGTGTGTGGCGGGCCAGAGTCCTCCGGCGAGGGTTTCCTCAATGGTGCTGGCCATCCCTCCAGCCCCTGCGGTTCTCAACACGGACTCGACTATGGTAGGCGGATTGTTGCATGGGAACGCGTCCATCAAGCGGCGCAGCCACTGCAAGTCCTTGAGCGCGTCGTCGGCATTTCCCAACAGGAGGTTGACTTTGCACCTGTTGATGTAGGCAAAGTAGAACCAGCGGTATGAAGCGGAGTTTGGCAAAGTGATTTCATCAGGCCGGGTCAGGTCCGTGACCAACTGGGAATGAGGCCGGCGCAGGGCTTCTTCGAGCTGATCAAACACTTCGCGGTGCTGGGAATACCACCGCAAGATGCCTTGCAGGCTGGCATCGTTGGTTCCTTCCCGTGGCAGTGTTCGGAGTTGCTTCAGTTCGAACGGACTGAAGCCTTTCATGCCAAAACTTGGAATGTCCTTGTAGATGCCCATTTTCCCCCTGATGTAATGCGTTTGCATGAAGGGGTGCATCATTACATTCTCCTCGTCCGGCACCCGCGGCTTGCGGTAGGCCGCCGGGTCGAGCGGCACGCCCGCGCTGGCAAATTCCCCTTTGACGAGCTGCCACTCGCGCCCGCCGCGCCAGTTTTCCACGATGTAGAACAACGTCACCAGCGTCACCAGTATGGCGGCGGCATACGTGGTGCGTTTCCGCCAGAAGAAATGCCAGAGCGCACTGACGGACGGTCGCGATCCGGCTTCCTGAACCGGCGCTTCGCCGCGCTGCAGCGGGCAGCGTTTCCGCAGCGCCATGCCCACGAGAAGCCCGGCGAGATAAAATGTCAGTGTCAAATACCAAGCGGGCGTGGCGAAGCCGATTAATCCCATGGCCACGATGATCATCGCCACGATCAGTGCTGGCAGGCGAGATTGGCGCTCCAAGCCGCGTGAATGGTGGATCAAGTGGCCAATCAGAACGAGGAACGTCATGCCGAGCATTCCCACACTTCCGAAGAGGCAGGCGATTCCGGCGTCCGCAGTCAGGAGGTTCGTTTTCCCGCCAAGGAGACTCATCATGCCCAGCCCAAAAACCCCAACTCCGGCCAAGAGCTCGAGGGCGACGGCCCATTCGATGAGCCTGCGGTTGGTGAAGGTGAGCGGTTGCTCGGCGGGTTCCTCGCTGGCGGCCACGCCGGGCAAGTCGAGCCGGGCTTCCCGCAGGGCTTTCCACGTCAGCGCGCTGCCGAACCAGGCGTTGGTCAGGGCCGCGACCGAGGCGAAAAACAATTGGGCCTTGAAATCCGGATTCCAAGCCTGGTTGGCCACGGCCCGGCGCAGAATCTCCAGCCCGAACAACGCCTGCGCGGTGCCCGCCACGGCAAACAGATGATAAAACCCTTTCCCGCGCACCCGGCGAGACCGGAGTTGAAGGAACAGCGACACCGGCAGCGTTTGCAACAGGAAAAACTCGAAGCCCAGAAAGACCGCCAGCCAGCTCGGGAAAAAATAGTCCGTGTTGAAAGGCAGAATCTGGCCGGGATGGGTGTGCTGCCATTCCAGCGCGTCCACCCGCTCCCACATCCGGTAGGCAAACCCGACCGTGAGTAGCACCAGCAGCGACGCGGCCCCCGAAACCATCCACGGATGCCGGATGAACCAGCTCCACCCGCGCCGCACCGGGCTGGCGCGGCGCGCGTGAATCGGCTCCTGGTTCAGCAGGCGTCCAAGTTCCTCGGCCAGGTCGCGCGCAGTGGCGTAGCGGCGCGCGGAATTCTTCTCCAGGCACTTCAGGCAAATCGTCTCCAAATCCGGCGAGACGTTCGGATTCAACTTCGACGGGCGCTCCGGCTCCTCGCCCACCACTTTGCGGAGGGTTTCCAGCGGCGTCTCCGCGACGAACGGCGCGCGGCCCGTCAACAGTTCGTAGAGCACCGCGCCGAGCGAATACACGTCGCTGGCCGGGCCGACGAGGTCGTTGCGCCCGCGCGCCTGCTCCGGGGCCATGTAGCTGGGGCTGCCCATCACCGCGCCCGTCTGTGTCACGCCGCTGTCGGCCTGCAGGTTCTTGGCGAGGCCGAAGTCCGTCACGTGCGGGCGGCCCTCGGCGTCCACGAGAATGTTCTGCGGCTTGAGGTCGCGGTGCAGCACGCCGCGCTGGTGCGCGAACTGCACGGCCTCGGCGATGGCCTTCAGCCATTCCGCCGCCTGCCGTGCCGCAACGGGTTTGCCGCTGGTGAATTGGGCGAGGTTTTTGCCTTCGACCAAATCCATCGAGAAGTAGTGCCTTCCCTCGTGCTCGCCGATTTCGTGGATGGCGACGATGTTCGGGTGCTTGAGGTTGGCCGCCGCCTCGGCCTCGGCGCGGAAGCGCTTCACTTCCGCGTCGCCCGCCAGTTCGCCGGAGCGAATCATCTTCACGGCGACGATGCGCTTGAGGCTGGACTGCCGGGCGCGATAGACCACGCCCATGCCGCCCCGCGCGATCTCCTCCAGCAGCTCGTAGTCGCCCACGTAGCCGAGCCGCGTGCCGGGCACGGGGTCTTGCGTCGCGGTCGCGGGCGGTTCGGCGTAGCTGTCCGGCCCCGGCGCGGGCGGGTTTGCAAAAGAGGAGCCGAGCGAGAGCAGGCACGCCGGGCAGAGGCCTTCGGGCGCGTCGGCGGGCAGCGGCTGGCGGCATTTCGGACAGAGGCGAATCGTGTTCATAATTGGCTTTTCATTTCATTCTGAAACCCGAATCCGGGGAGCACATCCGCCCCCGGATGTGGCTGGACGCGCCCCCCGCGTCCGGCGTTCCGCCGCCCGGAGGTTTTTCCGCGAGGGCGCGGAAAACTGCACGCGAGGCGCGTGCGCTCCCCATGCGATTTCAGTTTCAGCTTCATTCCACCCGTTACAGAAGAAACGGCGGGCGAAAGTTACAAACAAATTTCCGGCGCATCGGGGCGCAGTGTTCGGTGTCCACGCTTTAGCGTGTCGGGCCACCCGTGTTGCACCCTGAAGGGTGGACACCAAACGCCCGGCTCATCAACTCAACGCGGCGAAGAGGTGGCGCAGTTCCTCATCCACCTCGGCGGCGGTGCCGACGGTCGCGGCGATTTCGGCGCGGAGCAGTTCGCGATAACGCTGGCGCAGGCGGTGGGCGGCGACCTTCACCGCGCCTTCGCTCATGCCGAGTTTCACGGCCAGTTCGGCATACGGCGCGGATGCGGAAGCACCGGTGAGGCAGCCTTTGAGCGCGTCGAATTGCGCGCGCTTGGCGGGCGTGTCGTGCTCGTCCTTGAGGCGCGCGAGCACGCGGTCGAGCAGCGTGAGCGCCCAGCGGCGCTCGAACAGTTTGTCGGCGGTCGCGGTGTCGGCGGGTTCGAGCGCGTAGCGGCCCTCGGCGGACTCGGCGTCGAGCGAGAAGAAGTTGTGTTCGCCGCCGCCGCGCTTCTGCGCCTGCGCCTTGTCCCATTCGTTGGCGAGGAAATGTTTCATCGCCGCGAGCAGGAAGGAGCGGAATCTGCCGCGCTCGCGGTTCACGTCGGCGAGCCAGTTTTTCGCGAGCAGGCGGGCGAAGAATTCCTGCGTCAAATCCTGCGCGTCGTGCGGCGCGTGCCCCTGCCGGCGCACGAAGGCGTAGAGCGGATACCAGTAGGTCTGGCAGAGCGCCGCGAGCGCGTCGCCCGCGCGGGTCGAGTCGCCGCCGCGCGCCGCCGTGAGCACGAGGCTCCAGTGCGTCTCGGCGAAATGCGCCGCCGCACCGGGAGCCGGATCGCTCGGAGCGGGAAGTTCAGTCGTCATGGCGCGTGAACAGTGGCGGTGCTTTGGGCGTCGGAAAGAAGCATTAACCGTTCACCGAACCTGATTCAATTCCTTAAGCGCCGCTGTTTCATGCCTTGGAGCGCCGGCCTCCGGCCCGGCGAGTTGCCGCTGTTTCACCACAGGCCGGGTCGGAGACCGGCGCTCCGCGCTCTGATGATGCTGGCCACCGTGCTGCTCGCGGCCTTGCCCGCATGGGCCGCCGATGACCTGCCCGCCCAGGCGCGCGCCGCGCTGGAACAATCCACCACCTATATGCGCTCCATCTCCACCGAGGGCGGCTACCTGTGGAAATACTCGCTCGACCTCAAGGAGCGCGCGGGCGAGGTGAAGGCCACCGCGTCGCAGGTGTGGATTCAGCCGCCGGGCACGCCGACGATGGGGATGACGTTTCTTCGCTGTTACGAAGTGGCGAAGGACGCGCGGTATCTCGACGCTGCGCGAGGTGCTGCGCTGGCGCTGGCGGCGGGGCAGCTTGAATCCGGCGGATGGGATTATGTGATTGAGTTCGATCCGGTGAAGCGCGCTGGCTGGCATCGCCGCACCGACAAGGGGAAAATTTCCGAAGCCGAGGCCGCGAAACGGAAGAACATCTCCACCTATGACGACGACACGACGCAGAGCGGGCTGCGCTTCCTGCTCGCGTTCGCGGCGGCAACCAAAGGCTCGACCGACCCGCGCGACGCCGAGGTTCGCACCGCGCTGGACTACGGCCTGAAGAAACTGCTTGAAGCCCAGTATCCCAACGGCGCGTGGCCGCAGCGCTGGCGCGGCGAGGCGCACGCGGAAAAAGATTTCCCCGTCGTCAAGGCGCGCTACCCGGCGAGCTATCCGCGCGAATATCCGAAGGTGAACTACTTCGCCCACTACACGCTCAACGACAATTCGCTCCACGACTGCATCGGCGTGATGCTCGACGCGTTTCACCGCACGGGCCGGCGCGAGTATCTGGAATCGGCCAAGCGCGGCGGCGACTTCCTCATCCTCGCGCAGTTGCCGGAGCCGCAGCCGGCGTGGGCGCAGCAATACAACGCGCAGATGGAGCCGGCGTGGGCGCGGGCCTTCGAGCCGCCCGCCGTCACCGGCGGCGAGAGCGTCGGCGCACTGCGAATGCTGATGGAGCTTTACGTCGAGACGGGCGAGGAGAAATTTCTCAAACCCGTGCCACCGGCCCTCGCGTGGTTCAAGCGGAGCGAGATTTCGCCGAACCGCTGGGCGCGCTACTACGAATTGCAGACCAACAAGCAAATCTTCGGCGACCGCGACGGGAAGATTTATTACCGCCTCGCGGACATCAGCGAGGAGCGGCAGGGGCATTACTCGTGGAGCGGCGACTACGGCGTGCGGAACCTGACGGCTTATTACGAAAAGCTGCAAAGCAAGGGCCGCGCCGCGCTGTTGAAGGAGCAGGCGAACAAGACGGCGGGCCGGAAAACGAAACTCCCCGCCGCCGCGCCGCTCGAATCGCGCGTGCGCGAAATCATCGCCGCGCTGGACGGGCAGGGCAGGTGGGTGACCAGGGGCCACGTGCAGCATCGCAACTGGGAGTTCAACGACCGCGTGGAGACCAGTGTGTTCATCAAGAATGCGGAGGCGCTGGCGAGCTATCTGGAAGCGGTGGGACATTGATGAGCCGCGCGGCGCGGGCAGGAAGCGGCTCGTCCGCCGGGGAATTTGGATGGAGGGGAAATTCCATGAGCCACCCGCAAGTTGGCGGTGGCCCAATTTGAAGCGCCGGGCATTGCCCGGCACGGATGGACACCCGGTTGTTTCACGCTGGCCGAGCGATGCTCGGCGCTCCGTTGAACGGCAAAATGAACCACGGGCGCATCCAGGCACTGCCGGGGAGCGCCGGACTCCAATCCGGCAGGGATCGAGGGATGGCCCCGTGCCGATACGGAGATCGGCGCTCCGCCGCGCACGCCGGATCGAGAGCCGTGACCGATTCGCCCCTTCAGCGGGGCACCGGAAGTTTAGGCTTTTGCTACCGGCGGAATCTGCGGTAGCGTCGCCGCAAAAATTGACCCATTAAAATGCCCATGCCGACATTGCCCATGCCGACGAGCACCTTGACCCGGAGACGTTTTGTTTCGAGCCCTTCCGCCTCCGTGCTGGCCCTCGCGCTGGCGGTGCGCCTGCTCCAGCCGCGCGCCCCGGCGGCGGAAGGCCACGTGGACTACAAATACGAGGACTACAACGAGGATCGCGGGCGCATCCACATCATCACGCATTCCTACCTGCTCGAACTGCCCCTGACCTCGTGGCTGACGCTCAAGGGCGCGGGCGTGTATGACGGCATCTCCGGCGCGACGCCCAACGGGCTGCCGCCGCAGACCCCCGGCGACCCGACGGTGCCGGTGGTGAAGATTGACGACGAGCGCCGGGCCGGCTACGTCGAGCCGACGCTGCGGTTCGGGGCGAACACCTTCACACCGCAGCTTGCCTACAGCATCGAGGGCGATTACGAGTCCTACGGGCTGTCGTTCACCTACGCGCGGGAGTTCAATGACAAGAACACCACGCTCACGCTCGGCGTCGGCCACAACTCGGATCGCATCATCTCCGGGCCGGGAATGCTGATTTTCAAGGACGAGTCAAAGGACTCGACGGACTACCTCGTCGGCGTCTCGCAACTGCTGGGGCCGAAGACGGTTTTCTCCGCCAACCTCACCATCGGCTATTCGCACGGGTTTCAGGCCGACCCCTACAAGGGCGCGGCGTTTCCGGCCTACTTCATCGGCTCGCGCTTTCCGGAGCGGCGGCCCCAGAACCGCTTCAAGCAGATCGCGCTGCTGGGGCTGACGCATTATCTGGACGCGCTCGATGCCAGCATCGAGACGAGCTACCGCTACTTCCACGACTCGTATCGCATCCACTCGCACACGGTGTCGGCGACGTGGAACCAGAAGGTCGGCAAGCGGCTGGTGGTTTCGCCGATGTTCCGCTTTTACAACCAGAGCGAGGCCTCCTTTTACGGGGTGATGTTTGACGGCGATCCGACCGATCCGTCGAATCTCCCGCCCAGCCGGTATTACTCGGCGGACTTCCGCCTCTCGTCCTTCAACACCCTCACCTACGGGGTCAAGCTCATGTTCCGCGTGGACGACCACATCACCGTGGATCTGGCCGCGCGCCGTTACGACATGAACGGCCTCGACGGCATCACCTCGCCGCTGGCCTACGCGAACGCGAACATCTTCACCATCGGCTTACGGATATGGTTCTGATGGCCCAGAGCGTCCATGAACGGATTCGCGCCTCGGCCCGCGTGCAGTCGCAGGACGGGCTGGTGACGATCACCTTTCACGCGATGGCGACGACGTGCCGCGTGAGCGTTCCCGCGACGCGCGACGCGCAGGCCTTTCTCGCCGAAGCGATGCGATGGGTCGCGGATTTCGAGGCGCGCTATTCGCGGTTCATTCCGGAAAGCCTCATCAGCCGCATCAACCAGAACGCCGGCAAAAACTGGGTGGAGGTGGACGAGGAGACCGACCGCATCTTCGCGCTGTGCCAGGAACTCTTCGCCTTCACGCGCGGCTGCTTCGATCCGACGGCGCTGCCGCTGATTCAACTGTGGAACTGGAAGGAGAAGAAAGTTCCCGCCGGCGCGGACATCCAGCGCGCGAGGCAGTTCGTCGGCTGGCGCAAGGTGCAGCGGCGCAAGGGCGCGATTTTTCTGCCGGAGGGAATGAGCGTTGACCTCGGCGGCGTGGGCAAGGAATACGCCGTGGACCGCGTGGCGCAGCTCGGCTTGCAGCGCGGCTTCTCCGCCGTGCTCGTGGATTTTGGCCAGGACGTGTGCGGGCGCGGCGTGCCGCCGGGCAAGCCCGCGTGGCACATCGGCCTGGAGGACGCGAAGAATCCCGGCAAATGCTGGGCGGGCGTGGCGGTGCAGGATCGCGCCGTGGCTTGCTCCGGGGATTATTTCCGGTATTTTATCGCCGATGGCCGCCGCTATGGACACATTGTTGACCCGCGCACCGGATACCCGGTGGACAACGGCTGCCGTTCCGTCGCCGTCATCGCGCCGGTCTGCACGCTGGCCGGCGCGCTCACCACGACGGCGTTCATCCTCGGCCCGCAGGAGGGCTTGCGACTCATCGAGAGCTATCCGAATGCCGAGGGCTGCATCACCACTGAACAAGGCCGCGTCACCACACGTCGTTTCTATGAATATGTCGTTTCCTAAATCAAATTTTGAATCTCGAATGGCGAATTTCAAATTCGCCGCCTTCGCGGCGGTTTCCCTGTTCGCGCTGGCCTTCACCGCCGCCGCCGCCGCGCTCAAGCCCGGCGACGCCTTCCCCGACCTCGCGCCGTTCCAGCTCGAAGGCACCGTGCCGGACCTGAAAGGCAAGGTGGTGCTCGTGGATTTCTGGGCCTCGTGGTGCCCGCCGTGCAAGGCGTCGTTCCCCGTGCTCGAGGAGTTGCAGAAGAAATACGGCCCGCAGGGCTTCGTGCTCCTCGCCGTCAACGTGGACGAGAAGAAGGCGGACATGGACGGCTTCCTCAAGTCGCGCAAGCCGCCGGTGAGCTTCACCGTTGTGCGCGACTCGCAGCAGAAGCTCGTCGCCGCCGTGAGCGTGGAGACGATGCCCACGTCGTTCATCCTCGGCCCGGACGGCAAGGTGAAGGCCGTCCACAGCGGCTTCCACGGCGACAAGACGAAGAAACAATACGCGGCGGAGATTGAAGAACTGCTCAAAAAGAAATAATCGGCCATGAATGCCAATTGCCAAACCAGACTGACCAAAGACACCGACACCCCTCTCCCTACCCTCTCCCCTCATCGGATGAGGGGAGAGGATCAAGGAGAGGGGAGCCGTCCGTCTGCCTTCGCGTTTTCACGGTCGCTGTGCCTTGCTGGGCTGGCCGCCGTGCTCCTCACCACCGGCTGCTCGAACGTCAAGCCGTGGCAGCGCGGCACCTTGGCGCAATACGTGATGCGCGCCGACCGCGACCCGCTGCACGAGGCGATGTCCGAGCACGTCTGGTTCTCGCGCGAGGCGGCGGCGGGCGGGCGCGGCGTGGGCGGCGGCGGCTGCGGCTGCAACTGATTCCCCCCAATCCCAGTCCGTAAAACACCCGATGGCGGGGTTCTTCCGTTTTGTTCTATTTTGTCAGCGTCTCGCAAAGTTGAACCATGAAACTGGCCCGCTTTTATCCGCTGCTCCTCACGGTGCTGCTGCAGGTGATGCCGCTCGCACGCGTGGTGCTGACCGATCCGCTTCCCGCCGCGCCAGGCGCGTCCATCCTCTTCAAGTGGGCGGTGGGCGCGTTTGCGCTGCTGGGTTTTCATGCGGTGGCGGGGGCGTCGGTGACCATTGTCAGTTCAACCAATGCCATCGGGACAAACGGCGTGCCGTTTTCCTATCGTGCATTTATTGACCGTGGCGACTTGGCCCCAAGCAGTTGGTCAGCCGCACCTTTGCCCTCGGGTTTGACAATGAATCCAAGCACGGGACGCATCACGGGCACGCCGACGAATTTTATCGGCACCATGCCCGCCACTTTGACTGCTAAATATGATGGGAATGGGGCGGAGATTTCGACAGATTTGTTCATCACCATCCTTGCATCACCTCCGTCCTTCACCCAGCAGCCCGCCAGCCGGACCAACTTCGTCGGCGGCACCGTGTCTTTCACCACCGCCGCCACGGTGGGCAGCGCGTATCTCTGGCGATACAGCCCGCCCGGCTCGACCAACCTGACCGACCTGCCCACCGCGCAGAGCGCGACACTGGTCTTTACCAACCTCACCACGAACCTCGCCGGCACCTACCGCGTGCTGGCCTACAACGACACCGGCGAGACGAGCAGCGCGCCCGCCACGCTGGCCGTCGTGCCTCGTCCGGCGCTCCAGTCGCTCGGCGTGCAGGGAGCGAACACGCTGATGAGCCTGCCCGTGGTGCCAAACCTCGCCTACGCCATCGAGTCCGCCACCAGCGCCGCCGGCCCGTGGACGACGCTCACCAATCTCCCGCCCGTCGCCGCCGCAACGAACCTCGCCTTCCCCGACAGCATTACCACGGGTGCCGCGCGTTTCTACCGCGTGCGCTCGCCGTGACGGAGGCCGCTGCGGTTGCCGGTTGCCGCCTCGCAGTTGTTCCGTGCAGTGCAAAATAGGTTGTTGAATTTTCAAAATCGGCTCATTGCGTTTGCATAATTTGGAGGAATGTTTCGCCGGAAGTTGATTCCGGTATGAAACTGATTCGCTTTTATCCGCTGTTGCTCACCGCGCTGCTGCAAGTGCTGCCGCTTGCGCGCGTGGCGCTGACCGACTCGTTACCCTCCGCGCCCGGCGCGTCCATCCTCTTCAAGTGGGCCGCCGGGGCGATCGCCCTGCTGGGCGGGCTGCATGCGGTCGTCGGGGCGTCCGCTGTTGTTGGCATCAACAGCCCGACACTGACGACCATGCCCAATATGACCATCACCAACGGCTTGATTTCCTCCAACCGTTTCACTTTGACTCAAGTTTTCACTGTTGACCACTGGACGGCCACACCGTTGCCACCGGGACTGGCGCTGAACGCCACAAGCGGGCGCATTACCGGGACGCCGACAAATTTTCTTGGCACCATGACCATGGTGGTCATGGCTTTTGAGGGAAGCACCGCCCTCAACGGTGCCACGGTGAGCACCAACATCTTCATCACCGCCGTCTCGAAGCCCATCCTCACCAACCAGCCGGTGAGCGTGACGAATTCCACCGGCGGCACGGCCTCGTTCAACGTGGTCGCGGGCGGCACCGGGCCGCTGCAATACCAGTGGTTCAGCATCATCGCCGCCGTCACCAATCCCGTCGGCGGCACGACGACCAATCCGTTGCTGACGCTTCCGAACCTGACAGCGGGGCAGGCGGGAAGTTATTTCGCTGTCATCACCAACCTCTACGGCCGCGCCACGAGCAGCATTGCCACGCTCACCATCAGCGGTGGCACGCCGCCGGCCTTCACCGCGCACCCGGCGGATGTCACCGCCTTCGTGGGCCGGCCCGCCGCGTTTTCCACCGCCGCCACCGGCACCGCGCCGGTCAGCTTCCAGTGGCGCAAGGATGGCACCAATCTTGTCAACGAAACAGCGACGAACCTCGTCCTCGCCGCCGTCTCGACGAACGACGCGGGCACCTACGACGTGGTGGCCAGCAACGTGACGGGCACGAACACCTGCTTGGCGGCGACGCTGACGGTGGTGGAGCGCCCCCTGCTCCGCGTCCTTGGTTTGCAGGGGCAGAACGAGTTGATGAGCCTGCCCGTGATGCCCAACCTGACCTACGCCATCGAGTTCGCCACCAGCGCCGCCGGCCCGTGGACGACGCTCACCAATCTGCCGCCGGTCGCCGTCGCGACGAACCTCACCATTCCCGACGGCATCACGACGAACACCGCGCGTTTCTACCGCGTGCGCTCGCCGTGATCCTGCGCAGGACAGGCGTCGCGCCTGTCTTCCTGTTTTTCAAGTTCACTTTTGCCGCCGGGATCGATTTTCGGGGAGGTTCGTTTTCCAGCAGAGCCATGGTTGGAGGTCAGAGACAGGCGCGACGCCAGTCCTGCGGGGCGCATCCGGGCACTGCCCCCGGAGCGCCGGACTCCGATCCGGCAGGCGTTGGAAAACTCCCGCCCGCGCCGATGCGGAGATCGGCGTTCCGCCCGGCCTGACGGCGCGGGGGCAGTGCCCGGATGCGCCCAGTCCTGCGACTCCGTTGAACACTTTATTGCCATGGCTGGCCAAATTTGGTATGGAGGGCGGACAAATTTTGCCCGGAATGAAACTGCTGCGCTTCTACCCGCTGCTGCTCACCGCGCTGCTGCAAGTCATGCCGCTCGCGCGCGTGGTGTTGACCGACCCGCTTCCCGCCGCGCCCGGCGCGTCCATCCTGTTCAAGTGGGCGGTGGGCGCGTTTGCGCTGATGGGCGGTTTGCACGCGGTGGCTGGGGCGTCAGCCAATCAAAATCTCATCAATAGTCCGACCAATGCCACGGGCACGAATGGGGTTGGGTTCAGGTATCGGATTACATCTGTCGAGCCACGAACGCAAAATTACAACGCTACGCCGCTGCCTCCAGGCCTATTCATCAACGGTGCCGCCGGTGTCATCAGTAACAGTTACATTCTTGGAACACCGACAAATTTTGTTGGAACCATGAATGTCACGTTAAGTATTTCCTATCCCGGTTGGCCTACGGAGTCGACGAACTTGGCCTTAACCATTGTTTCCCGCCCGATCATCACCAACCAGCCGCAAAGCCGGGCCATCCTGTCGGGTGGCAGCAACACGTTCACCATCGGTGCGTATGGTTCGCCGACGATGATTTACCAATGGTATAGTGGGCAGAGCGGCACCACCAATCCTGTGCCGAATGCCACCAATTCCACGTTGATCCTGACCAACGTTACCCAGTCTTCGAACTACTTCGCCGTCATCACGAACCTTTACGGCCGCAGCACCAGCAGCCTTGCCAGTCTGACGGTGGCCACCACGCCGGTCATCACCACGCCGCCGGCAAACACCACCACCAACACCGGCAGCAATGCGACGTTCGCCGTCACGGCCACGGGCGGGAGCTTGAGCTACCAGTGGCGCACGAACGGCGTGAACTTTCTCGCCAGCGCGACCAACGCCACGCTGGTCGTCAGCAACGTGCCGTCCGCCTACAACGGCTACAATTTTGACGTGGTGGTGACGAACCTCGCCGGGCGCGCGACCAGTTCGCCGCCCGCCGTGCTCACGGTGCTGTTCAGGCCGGTCATCCTCACCAACCCGGTCAATCTCATCCGCACCGTCGGCACCACCGGGACTTTCAGCATCGCCGTCTCGGCCAACCCCGCGCCGGGCTACCAGTGGCGCAAGAGCACCGTCGCGCTGCCGGGCCAGACCAATTCCACGCTCACCTTGGAGAACATCCAGACGGCGGACGGCGGCAGCTATGACGTGGTCGTCACGAATTCCCTCGGCAGCACGAACAGTTCCGCCGCCACCTTGACGGTGCTGATTCCTCCCAGCATCACGAACTCGCCCGCGAGCCGGACGAACCTCGTGGGCACCACGGCCACGCTCACCGTGGGCGCGTCCGGCTTCCCCGCGCCCTCCTACATCTGGCGCCGAAACGGCACGAACGTCAGCAACGGCGGCAACATCAGCGGCGCGACGACGGCCACGCTGACCATGACCGGCGTGCAACTGACCAACGCGGCCAGCTACATTGTCATCGTGTCGAACAGCGTCGGCGTCGCGACCAGCGCGCCGCCCGCCGTGCTCACCGTCCATGCCGCGCCCGCCATCACGGTCACGCCGACGAACCGGACAATCATCGCGGGCAGCAACACGACCTTCACCGTCACCGCCACCGGCACGCCTGCGCCGGGTTATCAGTGGCGCAGCAACGGCGTGGACATCGTGGGCGAGACGACGTCCTCGCTGGCGCTCACGAATGTCCCGGCGGCGTTCAACGGGAGCAGCTTCGTCGTCGTGGTGACGAATGCCGCCGGGAGCGTGACGAGTGCGCCGCCCGCCGTGCTCACGGTGCTCTTCGCGCCGAATCTCACGGCGCAGCCGACGAACCTCACGGTCAACGCGGGCAGCCCGGCGGCGTTTGCCGTGACGGCGGAGGGCAATCCCGCGCCCGCCTACCAGTGGCGGAGGGACGGGACGAATCTCGCCGGGGCGACGGGCGCGACTTTCAACCTCGCCAGCGCGCAGGCGACCAACGCGGGCAGCTACGACGTGGTGGTGACGAATTCGCAGGGCAGCGTGACGAGTGTCGTGGCGACGCTGACGGTGAACGTCACCATCGTCGCGCCGGGCATCACTTCACCGCCGACGAACTTGACAGTCGTGGCCGGGAACGCGGCGGCGTTCTCCGTCACCGCGTCGGGGACGCCGCCGCTGGCGTATCAGTGGCGCAAGGACGGCGCGGATTTGAACAATGAAACCAACGTGACGCTGGTCATCAACGCCGCCTCGACGAATGACGCGGGCAGTTACGAAGTGGTCGTCGCCAATTCCGGCGGCAGCGTGACGAGCGCGCCGCCCGCCGTGCTCACGGTGCTGGTGCGGCCCAGCATCACGTCGCAGCCGCTGGCCCTGGCGCGCTTCGTCGGGCAGAATGCGACCTTCAGCGTGGACGCGGCGGGTTCGGGGCCGCTGCATTTTCAATGGCGGCACGGCACGCCGGGAGCCACGAACAACGGGGACATCGCCGGCGCGACCAACACGTCGCTCGTCCTGACCAACCTCACCACGAATCATGCGGGCAACTACCGCGTCGTCGTCACCAATGCCGCCGGCTCCACCGGCAGCGTGCAGGTGACGCTCACCGTCGCGCCGCTGCCGCTGCTCCAGACGCTCGGCCTGCAGGGGAAGAACGCGTTGATGGGTCTGAACGTGTCGCCCGCACTGCCCTACAACATCGAATACGCCACCGACGCGACGAACCGCGTGTGGCTGCCGCTGACAAACCTGCCCGTGCAATCCGTCGCTACGAATCTGACCTTCCCCGACGCCATCACGAATGACACGCGGCGGTTCTACCGGGTCATTTCGCCGTAGGACAGCGTCGCGCCTGTTCCGGTGTAGCGCAGGATGGCATCCTGCTGTTTCGCCGGTTGGCAACCGGCTTCACCGTGGAAACCTGAAATCTTCCGTGCTTTCCACGCGATGCCGACCGTCAAGTCGGCAAAACAGCAGATTGACAATCTGCGCCACGGGCATGGCCGGTCATTTTGAAATCACGCCGCCGCCCGCTCACTTCGGAATCTGGTTCAACGTGTAGTAGAAGGTGTCGTTCTTCAGCGGTCTGCCCTGCTCGTTCTTCACGTCGAGACAGCGGACAACAGTGACGTAACCCGCGCGCCAGCCTTCGAGTTGCAGCGTGAGTTTCATTTTGTCGGGCGAGACCGTGGCCTTCACCACTTTGACCGGACTGGCCGAGTTTTCCTTGCCGTCGAAGTCCAGCTCCGGCGAGCCGTATTTGGCGTGGTAGTGGTAGGTGTATTGCGAGACATCGAAGCCGTCGAGATCCGCCGCGCTGGCGGGATCAACCGGCTGCGTGAAGATGAGTTCAAAACCGTCTTTCAGCACGTGCGCTTCCTTCACTTCAAACGGAATTTTCCCCGTGAAGCTTACGCGCTCCAGCGCGGCCTCCAGCGGCGCGACCGCCGCCCACGTGCGCTGGCAGCCGCCGACGTAGAGATTGCCGTCGGGACCAAACGCCAGCCGGTTCACACCGGAGAGAAAGCCCTTGAGCATCGGCCACATCGCGCCCTGCCACTCGCCGTTCACTTTTTCGAGCATGACCCGGGTGACGAGGGCGTTCTGAAAATCGCCGACAAGAAGCTGCCCCTTGAACGGCCCGAAGCGGTCGTCCTTGATCTCGACGAGGCCCGTGCTGGAGCGCGCGACCTTGTAGGGAAACCAGATCGCCGGCGGTGTGAAGGTCTTGTGCTGGCCGTATTCCTCCTTCGCCATCGGCAGGCCCGACGGGTGGCCGAAGAACGCGCCGGGACGCACGTGGTTCAGCTTGCACGCGGCCATCCACTGCCCCTGGTTCTCGGTCACGAACACGTCGGCTTCGGGGCCGAAGGTGCCGATGCCGTTTGGCTCGCGCAGGCCGCTGCAAATCGGCTCCAGCTTCGTGCCGTCGGCGCTCACGCGCATCGCCCAGCCCATGCCGAACACGTCCCAGCGCCCGCTGTGCCCGGCGTTGGCGATGACGAAGTTGCCGTTTTTGTCGAGCGCCGGGCCGTAGGAAAACGCGTTGTAGTGGCCGGAAAAACCCCAGCCGTGGTTCACGCTCTCGTAGAGGTCGGCCTCGCCGTTGCCGTCGGTGTCCACGAGGCGCGTGAGTTCCGATTTGCTGCCGACGAAGATTTCGCCGTTCTTCACCACAAGGCCCATCGGCTCCATCAGGCCGCGCGCGAAGCGGCGATACTTCGCGGCGTTCACCGGCCCGGTGGCCTGCTCGACGATATAGACATCGCCGAGCCATGTGCAGACGGCGAGGTCGCCGTTCGGGAGGAAGTCCATGCCGCCGACGAGCAACTCGATTTCCTTCGGCAGCGGGAAAGTTTCGACGCGGTAATTCTCCGTGCTGCTGAAGCTGCGCTTGGCGTTTTTATCGGCGGCGAAAATTGGCGGCGGCCCGGCGTGCGGGTCCCTTTCCTTCGCGGCGAGCAGAGCCATGTTGGGCGGGGCGACGAGTGATTTGGCGGCGGTTTCCATGGCGGCGGCGAGGGCGGTGCGTTCGGTCGAAACCGCCGTCACGATCTCCAGCGCAATCTCGGCTGGATGGGCCGGGATGCGGAGCCACAGGCGTGTTTGTGTTCCTTCCACGATGGCTTTGGGGTTTTCGCCCTCCGTGCCTTGTTCGGTGATGGTTTCCACCTCGTATTTTACGTTCTTTTGCACCGACTGCCGGGCGACATTGTCCGTGCCGCGCACAAGGACGGACAGCGCGTTGGTGCCGCGATCAAACCCCCGGCCGGCGGTGTCCGGCCCGATGTGGCTGCCCATCTCCGCGTGCGCGAGGAACCACAGGTCGCGGTCGCACGGGGCGATTTCGAGCCGGCGCACCACGGTGGTGACGCTCCCGATTGTTTCCGCACGCGGGCATTCATGCACACGCACCGCGCGCCCGCCGCCGATGCCCACGTCGTAAATCAACGTCACTTTGCCGTCCTTCACGCTGACGCCGCGATGCGTCGAGCCGGGCGTGGTCGCTGGCAAATCGTTTTTCCACGCCGCCTCGGTGCTCCACGGAAACAACGGCGGCATCGTCCACAAACGCGGCTCGGTCAGATGACAGATGAACGGCACCTTGGTGACGCTGTAAGGCGGCCCGAAAAGATCGAGGCCCGGCCCGCCCGTCACCGTGTGGACGCGCAGCCGCTCCATGTCGAACGCGTAGTGAAGATTCGTTGCCAGTGGGATGACGAGGCTGCGCGCGGCCTCCGGCATCGGCGCCATGCGGAAGGGCAGATCCGCCGGGTCGTGGCGCGGCACAGCGGCGGGCTTGGGCTTGGCGGATTTCTTGGCCTTGGCCGCGTCGTTGTCGGCCTTCACTTTTTCCGCCGCGCGGGTGGCAGGATGATTGAAACCAGCGCCGAACAGGCAGGCCGCGAGAACAAAGCGAACCAATCGTCTCTGAAACCAAAATGGCATGGCGGCAAAATAGCGACCGGCGATTTGCCAAAGCGAGTGCAAAAACCGGGGTGCGAATCGAAATGAAGACTGGCGACCCTACCGGGAATCGAACCCGGGCTACCTCCGTGAAAGGGAGGTGTCCTAACCGCTAGACCATAGGGTCATCAAGAGGCCGCGCAATATAGGCGGCGATGGAGTCTTGTCACGCGGAAAATCAGCGCGGACGCTACTCTTTCGTCACCCACGAATAACAGCCCTCCCACTTCAGGCCGCGGACTTTGGCAAGCTGGGCGCAGCGCTTGGCGAGGAATTTCGCCATGGCACCGGGTTGCTTGGCAAACGCCTTTCGGGCGGCGGCAAATTCCCCCTTGAGATACAATTTGCGCGCCTGGTCGAAGGCTTCCCTGTCCTTTGGCCCCAGTTCGGTGAGCGTGTAGAGGCTGACGGGTTTCCCACGGCCCTTGACGCGCACGCGGTCAAAGAGCAGGCACCGTTCCGCCAGTTCGATGGACAGGCGTTCGACGCACGACTCGGAAAGGATGACTTCCACCGGATAGGCGCGCGTCAGGCGTTCCAGCCGCGCCGCCAGGTTGACCTCGTCACCCAGCACGGAATAGGTGAAGCGCGTTTGCGACCCGATGGCCCCCGCCACGACGCTCCCGAAATTGAGGCCCGCGCCGATGTCGAAGCAGACCGCGTCGCGCGAGCGCCGCCGGGCGTGCATCTCCCGCAGTTCGTAGATGCACTGGAGGTAGCAGTTCACCGCCGCGACCGCCGGACGGCTCAACGGCACGGGCGTGTTGAACACGGCGAGCACCGCGTCGCCGATGAAATTGACGATGGTGCCCTGATGCAGGTTGACGCTGCGGATGATGACTTCCAGGTGCTCGTTCAGCGCGTTCAAAAGCCGGCGGGCCGGCAGGTTTTCGGCGTGGGAGGAAAAGCCCTTGATGTCAATGAACAGGATGGCGGCCTCCTCGACGCTCCCTTCGAGCAGTTCATCAGGCGTGCGGTGGTTCAGCACCGTCTGCACCACTTCCGGGGAGATGCACCGCGAGAGAATGTCGGTCGCCCGCTGCAGGCTGGAGGCCTGCTCCACGCGGCGGCCCTGGGAGGCCTCGAATTTTTTGACCAGCGCCGCCAGCATGCTGCGCGTCGCCTGCGGATACAAATCCAGCACGGCGAGAAAATCTGCCGCCTGCACCTCCCAGACCACGAGATCGGTCAGCGCCTTGACGGTGGCGGTGCGCTTCTGGTTGGTGAGGACGCCCATTTCCCCCAGCACGCCGCCCGCCGGCTGGCGGTCAATTTCCACGTCGCCCTTGTAGATCGCCACCTCGCCCGACATGACGAACATCAGAAAATCGGACGGCGCGCCTTCGCGCACCAGCACTTCGCCGGCCTTGTAATTATTGCGAACCCCCTTGGAGATGAGCAGGCTCGCCGCGTCATCCTGCAGGTTGGCCAGGATCGGGTTGCGCGACGGATCGATTCGGAACAGCGTGGTCTGGCTCATGGCAATTGGTGGCTTCGGTGACAGAGTAGTGAAAGCCCCGTGCTTGGCAAGCATCGGCCTCGGCCGGCGTGGCGGGAGAATTTTCCCCCGAAAATTGCCGCCTCACTTTCCTTTCCGTGTTTTCCGTGTGCTCCGTGGTTCAAGCACCGGAGACCCGGTTCAGTTCCTCGCCGCCGGAACGGACTTGTTCTCGTCCGCCGCCAGCGAGTAGCAGCGCATCTCGCCGTCGTTGCGGAGGTAGATGTTGCGGTTGGCGAAGGCCGGATGGCTCCACACGACCGGACGGCGCGCGTCGTGGTTCGTCGGCTCGATGAGATGCGCGCGGCTGATTTCCTCGTAACCCTTCGGCGTGAGCCGCGCGATGATGAGGTCGCCCTTTTCATTCGGCAGGAAGAAACGGCTGCCGTGCTTCACGATGAACGTCGTGGCCCAGCGGTCGCTCTTGCCGCCGGTGGCCGCGTAGGTTTCCCAAAGGCGCTCGCCGGTGTCCGCCTTCAGGCAGCGAAATTCACCGTAGCTGTCCACGCCGTAGATGTGGCCGTCCTTGAGGAACGGCGTGGCGATGATGGAATGCAGCTTGTCCGTGTTGCGCTCGCTCGCCGTGTTGCCGCGCCAGAGCACCGTGGCGGCGGGCTTGTCTGCATCGAGCTTGAACATCATCGGCCCGTTGTAAAAGGCGGTGACGAACAGCTTGTCCCCCATCTTGCGCGGCGTCGGAACGGTCAGCCCGGAGCGAATTTGAAACGGCTCGATCCAATAAACCTTGCCTGTCTCCGGGTCGAGCGAGTTCACCGCTTCGGGATGCCAGATGATAAGCTGCCGCTTGCCGCCCGCCTCGAAAATCACCGGCGGACAATAGCCCGGTTCGCGCGCCGAGAGGGCGCGCCAGATTTCTTTTCCCGTGTCCTTGTCAAATGCCATCGCCGTGCTGCCTTGCCCGCGTGCGATGACGATGATTTTCTTGCCGTCAATCAGCGGGTTCGCCGAGAAGCCCCACGTTGGCGAGCTGACGCCAAGTTCCTTCTTGTAATCAAACGACCAGAGAACCTTGCCCGTGCCTGCGTCGAGGCAGAGCAGATTTCCCTCGGTGCCGAGCGTGTAGACTTTGCCCTCGTGCACCGTCGGTGTCACGCGCGGGCCGGAGGGATACGCCACGTCGTAGGGGCAGTCATACTCGTGCTTCCAAATCAGCCTGCCGTCGGCCTCGTTGAAGCACAGCACGCGCTCGCTGCCCAGAAGCGCCCCGCGCTGCTTGCCGCCGCCGCCCGGCGCGCTTCTCCTCTCGGTCGAGGGAACGCGATCCATCACATACACGCGGCCCTTGGCGACCGCCGGCCCGGAGTAGCCGTTGCCGAGCGGCGCACGCCACCGCAACTTCGGCCCGCCTTCGGGAAACTTTTCGAGGATGCCCGTCTCGCGCCACACGCCGTCGCGCTGCGGGCCGAGCCATTGCGGCCAGTCCTCGGCGCGGACGGGCAGGGAAGCCAGCAAGACAACGAGGTGCAGAACGAGGCGGCGGTGGCAAGGGCGAGCAGTCATCGGGAACATCATGGCGATAAAGATGCGCTTCGCAACCCTTCGGTTACGAAGCGGCGACTGCCCGAACTCACGGGCGCGGCGGCGAACTTCTCCCACCACCTGCCCTTCATCGGCGACATCGCGCCGCGCCCTACCGATGAAACCTGGAATTGTCCGTGTTCCATCCGTGGCGAAATTCCCGGCATCACCGTCGCCGCGCCTACGCGGCGACAAGGCAAAAGGCGGACGGACGCCGAGAGCGCGAAGTAGCCTTCCGGTGCCGGCCTGCGCTCCCAAACGGCAGCAAGCTCACGACCGCACAAATGGTTCTGCCAGAGCGGCCGTTATTCAGCGATCACGTGACGCCGGATCAAATCATAAACACTTGTCGAGCTTGCTGGCTGGACGGCCAACCAGTCCGCCCGTTCAGCAATCACCAGCGGCCACTCGCGGCGGTCGGCGGGGGTGCCGCCGTGCGAGCCTTTGACAAGTGCGTCGTTGCGGAAAATGGTTTGCCGGCTCCGGCCCGCCGGAGCAGAGTGGCGCAAATCAGCCGGCATGAATGCGACTTCCAAAGCCCGAACAATCCTTTCTCGCCGCCGCTTCCTGACTGTCGGCGGAGTTGCCACCTTGGGCGCGGGCCTTTTCAGCGGACAGCAGCCAATCCGCGCCGCCTCCGGGGGGAAATATTTCACCATCAGCCAGCGTGGTGGCCGCCGGTGGTTTCTCACCCCGGAGGGAAAACCGTTCTTCAGCCTCGGCCTCAACCACATTGACTCCGCGCCGCTGCGCTACGCCGAGGCCGGCGATGTGTGGCAAAAGAAATACGGCAACCGCACCGAGCGCTGGCTCAAGGAGGCCGTGCGCCGCGACTTGCTCGGCTGGGGCTTCAACTCCGTCGGCTGGACGCAGGAAGTCGTCGCGCGCGGCGACTTGATTCACCGCCATTCGCCCAGCTTGGCTTTCGAGGAATACCAGTGGCTTGATATGCCCTATTGTCATCTGCTGCCGTTTGCCGAGACGCACCAGTGGGAAAACGAGACGCGCCACCCGGACTTCTTCAGCCAGGACTTCGCGGACTGGTGTGATTACGTGGCGCGCAGCCAGTGCGCGCGGTTCGCGGACGACCCGAAGCTCATCGGCTACTTCTACACCGACTGCCCGATGTGGGTTCATGTGCGCCCGGCCAACAAATGGAAAGGCCCGCTCTTTGATCCGGCGAAGCTTGCGACCGACGCGGGGCCCGCCGAACTCCGCCGGCTCGCCACGCGCTACTACCAGGTCACGCACGATGCCATCCGCCGCTACGACAAGAACCATCTCATCCTCGGCGACCGCTACGAGGCCAGCGCACCGCTGCCGATGGAAGTCGTCGAGTCCGCGATGCCGTTCGTGGACGTGCTGTGTTTTCAGGACTTCAAAGACCCGGTGAAAAACCTCGCTGACTGGCACGCGCGCACTGGCAAGCCCGTGCTTTGGGCCGACGGCGCGAAAAACGCTCCCGCGAACGACCCGGTGACCGGCGCGGGCTACATCCGCAACGACGGCCAGTGGTATGCAGAAATTTTAAGCAGGCTCCGTGAAAACCCCGGCTGCATCGGCGCGCATCTTTGCGGCGCGTATCTCCGCAACCACGCGCGCAACCGCGGCCTGCGCGACGCCCGCGAGCAGCCCGACACGGAGAACATTGAACTCATCACACGCGCCAACCGCGAGGCGGAACAGTGGGCGCGGCGAACAGCGGCATTGAAGTAAGCTGGGCCGCGGCGCGGGTTGTTGCAGGCCAGGCTCCAACCCGGCGCGAGTTTCCGGATTACTCCGCCGCTTCTGCCAGAAACCACGGCACCAATCTCCCGAACAGCGCCTTCATCCCATCCGGCGAACCCTTGGGCTGTTCCGGTGTTCGAAAACCGTGATCGGCCCCCTCGATTCGTTCAGCCGTGACGCTCCGTCCGCGCGCCTTCAACTCCGCCACGAGCACGTCGTGCGCCCTGACGGAGACGGAAGTGTCTGCCGTGCCTTGCGCGAGGAAAACCCGCGCCTTGGTTCGCAGCAGTTCCTCCGTGACGCTGTGCTTCAGGAACGACGACCAGCGGCGGTGGGGGTGCCCCATCCAGAACTTTGAAATGCTGTCGGGGTCGCCTTGAACCTTGGCCCACTCGTCGAAAAACTCCCTCACCCGCCGCGCGGAATCGCCGGGCGCGTCCCCGGCGCGCGGCTGGCTGCGGAATTCCTCCTGATCGAAAAGCTGTGTCGGGCCGCCACCGGCCAAGCTCGCGACGTGCGTGACCTGCGGCAGCTCCGCCGCGACCCGCGCGGCGATGATGCCTCCCTCGGAGTGCCCGGCCACGAGCGTCCGCGCGGCGTCAATACCCGGCAGCGTCCACGCGGCGCGCAACGCGGCCAGGTTCGCCTCGGCCCAGCGCTCGAACGTGTGCTCGCGCAAAAACTCCTCCTTCGCGCCCTCGGCGGAGCCGGGCCGCGCAGGGGCGTCGAGGAATTTGACGCCGGGCTTTTCCACCGCCAGCACTCGCGCCCGCCCGTCCGCGATGCGGTGGAGGATGTTTTGATAACCGCCGGAAATGTTTTCACCCTGCCGTTTGAAAAGCGACTGGCAGCCGGAACCTTGAATCAACAGGGCGACTGGCTTTTTCCCGGCGCTGCCACTTCGCGAGGGCATGGACAAATAGAAAGTGATGGTCCGTCCCAGCGAATCTTTCACCGTGTAGCGCTCGAAGGGGATGCCCAGCGTTGCGGCGCTGGCTTCGAGTTTTGGCGGCTCCACCGCCGCCCGCGCCGACAGCGAGGTCAGAGAGCATGAGGCAAACAGGAGCAAGGCGGGAAGCAGGCGCATGGGCCGCGCGGGTTTGGAACTCATACGCTTAACGACCGCAGTTGATGGCCAGCGTTCAAAAATAACCCGAATGGGAGGGCTGCGGGGCTTTTCGCTGCCACTGAAATACATGAACGCCGTCAACCCAGCACGTGCTGGCGAAGAAGGCTGTGGACTTCGGTGGAATCCAATGCCGCCCCACGCAACAAGGCAGGTTTCTCCGCGATGACCACCGGCCACTCGCGGCGGTCGGCGGTCTTGCCGCCGTGCGAGCCTTTGACCAGCGCGGCGTCGAGCGGGATGACATCCATCAGCATGCGAAAGCCGAGCTTCTTCTGGAGCAGCCGCCCGAGGATTTTCAGCTTCACCGCCGGGATTTTCGGATCGAGGAACAGCTCCACCGGGTCGTAGCCGGGCTTGCGGTGGATGTCCACGCAGCGGGCGAAGTCCGGCGCGCGGGCGTCATCAAGCCAGTAGTAGTAGGTGAACCACGCGCTGTCCTTTGCCACGGCGACAAGATCGCCCGCCCGCGGGTGCTGGATGCCGGCGGCGGTTTTCTCCGCGTCGCCCATGACTTGCGCGATGCCGTCAGCTTTTTCGAGGAGTGAGCGCACGTCGTTCAGGATGCTGCGGTCGTTCACGTAAATGTGCGCGACCTGGTGGTCGGCGACGGCGAAGGCGCGCGAGTTGCCGGCGTCGAGGAGTTCGAGGCCGAGTTCCTCCTTGACCGTGAGCCAGCCGCGCGCGCGGAAGAGGCGGTTGAGGTGGATGGGCTGGTTGACCGCGCTGATGCCGTATTCGGAGAGAAGAATCACCTGCACACCGCGCTTCTGAAAATACGCGATGAGGTCGCCGACGATGGCGTCAATGAGCTGAAGGTCGCGGGCTATCGTTGGGTGGACGTCACCCCTCACCCCGTCCCTCTCCCCTCCGAGGGGCGTGGGAGATTCTAATTGGGCGCGTTTCGCGGCGAAGCGCAGGCAGATGAGGCCGAGGAGTCCTAGCGGAC
>JACRJY010000009.1 GCA_016235585.1 Verrucomicrobiota bacterium
CGGCGGCCGCCAGGGCCTCAATGAGCTCGTCCAGATCCCCCTCCATGACCGCCGGCAGTCTGTGGACGGTGAGGCCGATCCGGTGATCGGTGACCCGCGCCTGGGGGAAATTGTAAGTGCGGATCCGCTCGCTCCGCTCCCCGGTGCCCACCTGGCTGCGCCGATCGGCCGCGATCTGGGCGCGCTGCTCCTCTTGGGCGCGCTCGAGCAGACGGGCTTTGAGCACCCGCAACGCCGAGCCGAAGCGCGCCTCGCGCCCTTTCGACGTGGGCCGCGACGGCTTTGTGATGGGTGAAGGAGCGGGCGTGCTTGTGCTGGAGGAGCTGGAGCACGCCAAGTCGCGCGGCGCTAAAATCTACGCCGAACTCGTCGGCTACGGAAACACCGCCGACGCCAATCACATCACCGCGCCCGCGCCCGAAGGCGAAGGCGCGGCGCGCTGCATGAAGATGGCGTTGCGCTCCGCCGGTCTGAATCCCACGGACATTTCCTACATCAACGCCCACGGCACCTCCACGACGCAGGGTGACATCTGCGAGACGCAAGCCGTCAAGACCGTCTTCGGCGAGCACGCGAAAAAACTCGCCGTCAGCTCCACCAAGGGTGCGACCGGCCACATGCTCGGCGCGGCGGGCGCGGTGGAAATGGCCCTCTGCTGCAAGGCGATTCAGACGCAGACCGCGCCGCCGACGATCAACCTCGAAAATCCCGACCCGCAGTGCGACCTCGACTACGTCCCGCACACGCCGCGCAAAATGCCCATCCACGCCATCCTGAACAACTCCTTCGGCTTCGGCGGGCACAACGCGACGGTGGTGGCGAGGAAGTTTGTGGGGTAGGACACCGTTTCAACTTGCTTGCGTTTTGGCGGAAAATCGGCGAATAAATCCCCATGAAACCGGAAGACCTGAAGATGCTGCTGGAAACGAATCCGTTTGTGCCGTTCCGCATTCACTTGAGCGACGGGAAGGCCTTCGACATCAAACATCCCGATTTTGTCTGGGTTTTCCGCACGCGCGTTGACATCGCCGTGCCCAGTGAAGACGAGCGCGGAATCAAAGACCATGTCGAGCGGTGCTCGCTGCTGCATATTGTCCGGCTGGAAGAACTTCAGGCGGCCTAGCCTGTCGTAATAACATTTGGCTTTTGTAGCCGGAGCGTGGCCGTGACGGCGGGAGATTTGTGCGGCAACAAATGCATTGGTGTTTCGGAAGAGCAGGTTAAATCGTCGTGAATTTCCTTTCTTACATCGAATCCAAGCGCAACGGCCAGCTTCTCGCCGCCGCGCAGATTCAAGAGGCAGTTGCAGCCTACACCGCCGGGCAGATTCCCGACTACCAGATGGCCGCCTTCCTCATGGCGGTATATTTCCGCGGCTTGAGCAGCGAGGAGACGCGCGCGCTCACGCTCGCCATGCGCGATTCCGGCGAGGTGCTGCGGTTCC
The DNA here is from genome assembly GCA_016235585.1 of Verrucomicrobiota bacterium. GTDB lineage: Bacteria > Verrucomicrobiota > Verrucomicrobiia > Limisphaerales > JACRJY01 > JACRJY01. Next base: position 1,445 of record JACRJY010000009.1, read on the forward strand.
CTGCCGACCCGCGCCCCGTCGTGGACAAGCACTCCACCGGCGGCATCGGCGACAAGGTTTCGCTGCCGCTCGCGCCGCTGCTCGCCTGCCTCGGCTTCCGCGTGCCGATGATTTCCGGGCGCGGCCTCGGCATCACCGGCGGCACGCTCGACAAACTGGAAAGCATCCCCGGCTTCACCACGCAGCTTGCGCCGGAGCGGATTGTTTCCCAAGTCCAGCAGCTCGGCGTCGCCTTCGCCGGCCAGACCGCGACGATGATTCCGGCGGACAAAAAAATCTACGCCCTGCGCGACGCGACGGCGACGGTCGAATCCATCCCGCTCATCACCGCCTCGATTCTCTCCAAGAAACTCGCCGAGGGCCTCGACGCGCTCGTGATGGACGTGAAATTCGGCACCGCCGCGTTTATGCCCACGCTGGACAAGGCGCGCGAACTCGCCCGCTCCATCGTCACGCTCGCCAACGACTGCGGCGTGAAGACCCGCGCGCTGCTCACCGACATGAACACCCCGCTGGGCCGCGCCGCCGGCAACTGGCTGGAAGTCCGCGAGTCCGTGCTGTGCCTTGAAAATCGCGGGCCGAGGGATTTGCAGGAACTCGTCATCGAATGTGCCGCTTCGCTGCTCGTGCAAACTGGAAAAGCCGCCACCATCGAAGCCGCCCGCGCACAGGCGCTCCAATGCCTCGCGTCCGGTGCACCGCGCCAGAAGTGGAACGAACTGCTCGCTGCCCAGGGCGCGGACATGGACGCCTTCGAGCGCAAGCTCGCCCTTGATCACACCGCGCCCGTGGTGAGGGATTTTAAGGTGCAGGCTTCGGGATTCATCACGCGTTGCGACGCGCGCGTTATCGGTGAGATTGTCCGCGACCTCGGTGGCGGGCGTATGACCAAGGAGAGCGTCATCCACCACGAGGTTGGCATTGATCAACTGGCCAAGCCCGGCGAGCGAGTGGCTACCGGCACCGTGCTCGCCCGCATCCACGCCCGCACTCAAGGCGAAGCCGAGGCCGCGTGTGCACGGCTCAAGGATGCGTTTGAAGTTTTGGAAAAGCCACCGCCGCCCGCGCCGCTCATCGTCGAGGTGATTTGAGCTTGGAATCCGCCTACAACCGCGCGTTGTCAATCAGCCGCGTCTTGCCGATGAACACCGCCAGCGCCATCTGCGTGCCGCGCCGCACGGTCTTCTCCGCCAGCAAAGTTTCCGGGTTGAAGAACTCGATGTAGTCCACGCGCACGGCGGACTGGCGGTGGATGAACGCGCGGAGTTGCTTCTTCAAGGTTGCCGCAGGGATTCCGCGCCGCGCCGCCCTCACCCGTTTTCGCGCCGCTTGAATCGCCTGCCACAAGGCCAGCGCTTGCCGTCGCTCGTCCGGCGAGAGATATTTGTTCCGCGAACTCATCGCCAGCCCGTCCAGCTCGCGCTTCGTGGGCGCGACGATGATTTTCACCGGGATGTTCAAGTCACGCACCATGCGGCGAATAACGGCGGCCTGCTGGAAATCCTTTGCGCCGAACACCGCCACGTCCGGCAGCACAAGGTTGAACAGCTTCGCCACGATGGTTGTGACACCGCGAAAATGTCCGGGCCGCGCCGCGCCCTCCATCGTGGCCGAGAGATTTTCTTCCACGACATAAGTGCTGTGCGCCGCACCTTCAGGCCGGGGATACATCTCCGCGTCGGTCGGGACGAACAGCGCGTCCACTCCGGCGGCGCGGCACAATTTGGCGTCACGGGCGAGGTCGCGCGGATACTTGGAGAAGTCCTCCTTCGGCCCGAACTGCGTCGGGTTCACGTAAATGCTCACGAACACTTTTCCTCGCGGGCCGACACGCCTCCGCGCCTCCGTCACGAGGCTCATGTGGCCCGCGTGCAGACTGCCCATCGTCGGCACGAAGCCGATTTTGATTCCGCGCCGTCGCCAGCCGAGCGCCGCCCGCTGCATCGTGGCAATGGATTGAATCGTTTTCACCGCGCCGAAGATGCGGCAATGGAGCCAAAGCCGCAATCTGCTTTGCGCACCGGGCAAGGGCGCGTAACGGCATCTGGCGGCGGATGAAGTGCGGTCGCCGTAAATTTTGAAGGCGGGTGGAATGGTGGGTTGGCGGGGACTCGAACCCCGGACCAATGCCTTAAAAGGGCACTGCTCTACCAACTGAGCTACCAACCCATGAATGAACTGCGGCCCTGAAAACAAAGCGTGTTCCGCTGGTTTCAAAGCGCGGCGAAACCTAAAGGACGCCCTTGGGCCGCGCAAGCACTTTTCCCGCTGCAAACCCGGCACTTTTCCACAGCTTGCCGTTGCAGCCGCCGCCGCCGCCACGCTAGGTTCACCGCGATGATCCGGCTGGTGCTGTTCGACATTGACGGGACGCTGATTCAATCCGGCGGTGCGGGCGTGCGGGCGTTTGGCCGGGCGCTGGAAACCGAGTTTTCCATCCCCAACGGCACCGGGGGCGTCCACTTTGCGGGGCGCACGGACACCGGGCTGGCGCGGGAGATTTTCACTCGGCATGGCGTCGCGACGCACGCGGATAATTTCCGCCGCTTCTTCGACTGCTACGTGTTCTGGCTCGACCATCTGCTCGGCGAGGCGCGCGGGCGCGTGTGCCCCGGCGTGGCGGAATTCCTCGCGGGCCTGCGCGCGTTGCCGCAACCGCCCGCGCTGGGCCTGCTCACGGGCAACATCCGCCTCGGCGCGGAAATCAAGCTGCGCCATCACGGGCTGTGGGAGCACTTTATGACGGGCGCGTTTGGCGACGATCACGAAGAACGGAACGAACTGGCCCGCGTCAGTCTGCAACGCGCGCGGCGCTCGCTGGGCAAAAAACTGGGCGGTGATGAAATTCTCGTCATCGGCGACACCGCGCGCGACATCGAGTGCGGACGGGCCATCGGCGCGCGGGTGCTGGCCGTCGCCACCGGCGGGGCTGCGTTGGGCGAACTGCAAACCCACCGGCCCGACTGGCTGGCGGAGGACTTGACGCGCGTCACCGCCGGTGAAGTGTGCGCGTGATCCGGCGAATATGATTGAGCCGTGCGGCGTCCGCTTGGCACACTGCGCCGCGTTGCAAACACCATGAATTCGCCTGCCGAAACGAGCTGTCGCCGCGCCTTCCCCCGGAAGGCTTCGGCGGCTTTGCAGTTCATCTCCGTCGGCCTGTTCGGCCTGCTCGTCGCCTGCGATCAAGGCGGAGCGGGCAAGAAGGGCAAAGGCGAGGCGCGGCGTCCCCTCGAATCGCGCACGGTCAGCGTCGCTGTCCTCGATGCTCGTCCGATGGAGCGTGTCATCGCCGTGGTTGGATCGCTGCTCGCGCAGGATGGCACGACGTTGAGCGCGAAAGTGCCGGGCCGTTTGGAGACCATCACCGTGGATTTGGGCAGCGTCGTGAAGAAGGGGCAGTTGATCGCGCAGATCGAACGCCGCGACTACGAACTGAAGCTGCGCCAGTCCGAGTCGTTGCTGGCCCAGGCACGCGTGCGGCTGGGGCTGCCGCTGGAGGGCAGCGACGACCATGTGGATTTGGACAATGCGAACATTGTCAAGGAGGCCAAGGCGGTTCTCGACGAAGCGAGCAAGAACCGCGACCGCATCGCCGCGCTCCGCGAGAAGGGCATCATCCCGCAGTCGGAATTGGAAACCGCCGAGGCCGCGCATCAAGTGGCCTTCAGCAAGCACCGCGACGCGCTGGAGGAAATCCGCATCCGCCAGTCACAGCTCGCCCAGCGCCGCGTCGAGGTGGAGATTGCCCGCCAGCAACTGACGGATTCGACGATTTTCGCGCCGTATGACGCCGTGGTGCAGGAGCGGCACGCGAGTGCGGGTGAATTTCTGGAGACCGGCAAGCGCCTCGCCGCCCTGGTGCGGGTGGATTCGCTGCGGCTGCGCGTCGAGATTCCCGAGCGCGAAGCCGCCGCCGTGCGCGCGGGCCAGCCGGTGCGCGTGGAACTGGAAGGCGGCGGCGCGGGGGCGACGGGCGTGATCAGCCGGTTAAGCCCCGTCATCACCGAGCAGAACCGGATGCTGATTGCCGAGGCGGACTTGCCGAACGATGGCACGCTGCGGCCCGGCGCGTTTGTGCGGGCGAAGATTGTCGTCGCGGCGGCGGAACCGGTGCTCGCAGCCCCGCAGGACGCGGTGTCCGCTTTTGTCGGGCTGGAAAAAATCTACCTCGTCAAGGATGGCAAGGCTGTCGAGCGGCTCGTCACCACGGGCCGCCGCGCGGACGGTTTCGTGGAACTGGTCAAGGGCGCGAGCGTCGGCGACACCGTCGTGCTGAACCCCGGCAGTTTGCAGAATGGTCAGCCGGTGGTGGTCGAGCAGTCAGCGGTCAGCGGTCAGCGGTCAGCAAAGAGCGGTCAGCGGACAGCGGTCAGCAAAGAGCGGACGGCAACGAACAAGTCCACAGCGGGCAAGGGAACAAAACAAAGCAAGCCGGCCGGGCCATGAAGAATTTCCGCGATTTAACCGTGTGGCAGCGCGGACACAAACTGACGCTCGCGGTCTATTCGGCCACCAAGCCGTTTCCCAAGGACGAGTGGTTTGGGCTGGTCAGCCAGCTCCGCCGCGCCGCTGCTTCGGTTCCAGCGAACATTGCCGAAGGCTGTGGGCGCGATGGCGACGCCGAGTTGAAGCGCTTTCTACAAATCGCCATGGGTTCCGCGACTGAACTGGAATACCATCTGCAACTCTCCTTCGAGCTCGGCTATCTGCGCGAACACGATCATGCCGCGCTGTCTTCCGAGACCGTGGAGATAAAGAAGATGCTGACCTCCTTCATCCGCAAACTGAAAGCTGATCGCCAGTCGCTGATTGCTGACCGCTGACTGCTGACCGCTGCAAATGCAAAAGCTCGCTGAAATCTCCATCCGCCGCCCGGTGTTCGGCACGATGATCGTGCTGGCGCTCGTGGTCGTCGGCGCGGCGGGCTGGTTCCATCTTGGCGTGGATCGCTCGCCGCCGGTGGACATCCCCACCATCTACATCAACACCCGCCTGCCGGGCGCGTCGCCGGTGGAGATGGAGACGCTGATTTCCCAGCCCATCGAGGAGCAGGTCAACACCGTCGAGGGCATCACCGAACTGCGCTCCATTTCCGGGCCGGGAAATTCCTTCGTCATCATCACCTTCGACTTGAGCCGCAAGGTCAACGAGGCCATCGAGGACGTCCGCACGCGCGTCAACGCGATGCTCAACGAGCTGCCGCGCGAGGCCGACCCGCCGATCATCACCAAGTTCGACACCGAGCGCGGCCCGGTGCTCTCGCTCTCGCTCTCCGGCGACCGCTCGCGCCGCGAACTGACGGAAATCGCCGACAAGATCGTGAAGGTACAGTTGGAACGCGCCCTTGGCGTTGGCGAAGTCGAGGTGCGCGGTGGCCTGGATCGCTCGATTAACATCTGGGTGGATCCCGACCGGCTCGCGGCCTACCAGATTCCCATCACCGCCGTGCGCGACGCCGTCGCGCGGCAGAATGCGAACATCCCCGGCGGCAACGTCACCACCGCGCAGCGCGAGCAGACGCTCCGCACGATTGGCCGCGTCGCCGAGGCGGCGGACTTCAACGACCTCGTCATCGCCACCGTGGGCGGCTCGCCCATCCGTGTGCGTGACATTGGCCGGGCCGAGGACGGCACAAAGGAGGAGCGCACGCTCTCGCGCCTCAACGGCCACACGAGCGTGAGCCTCGACGTGCGCCGCCAGGCCGACGCCAACGCCGTCGCGGTGATCGAGTCGGTGAAGGCGAAGCTGCCCGCCATCCAGGCACAGCTTCCGGCGGACGTGAAGTTTGAAGTCATCGAGGACCAGTCGCGCTACATCTACGAGGCGCTGCACGAGATCAACATGCACCTGCTCGTCGGCTCGATCCTCGCGAGCCTCGTGGTGTTTGCGTTCATGCGGAGCTGGCGCTCGACGATCATCGCCGCCGTGGCGATTCCCTGCTCGGTCATCTCCACGTTCGGCATGATGTGGGCGCTGAAGTTCACGATGAACAGCGTGACGATGCTCGCGCTCGTGCTGATGGTCGGCATCGTGATTGACGACGCGATTGTCGTGCTCGAAAACATCTTCCACTGGATCGAGGAGAAGAAGATGGGGCCGTTCGAGGCGGCGCGCGAGGCGACGCGGGAAATCGGCACCGCCGTGCTGGCGACGACGTTGAGCCTCGTCGTCATCTTCGTGCCGGTGTCGTTCATGTCGAGCATCGCGGGGCGGTTCCTCTACCAGTTCGGCATCACGGCGGCGGTGGCGGTGATGGTGAGCCTGCTGGTGTCGTTCACGCTCACGCCGATGATGTGCTCGCGGCTGTTCAGTTTCGGAAAAGTTTCCCAGACGGAGCACGGCGGGCCGAAGTCGCGCGCGGGATTTTACCGCTGGATTGAAACCAGCTACATGGCCGTGCTCGGCTTCTGCATGAGGCACCGGCTCGCGGTGGTGCTGGTGGCCGTCGCGGTGATGTTTTCCTCGGTGCCGCTCTACAAGGCCATCCGGCAGGAGTTCACGCCGGGCAACACTGACGAGGGCGAGTTCGAGGTCAGCCTGACCGCGCGGGAGGGCGCGAGCCTCGGGGCTATGACCGAGGTGGCGCTGCGCGCCGAGGCGCTGCTGGCGAAGCTGCCGGAAGTCCGCCTGATCCAGACGGGCATCGGATCCAGCCGGCTCGGCGGCGCGAACAACTGCCGCTTTTACATCCGCATCCCGCCGAGCGAGGAGCGCACCTTCCGCTGGTCGCGGCTGCTCTCGACGAAGCCGCTGGATGCATTCAAGGGCAATTACCGCCAGCAGGATGTCATTGCGAAAGTGCGCGGCAGGCTCCGCGACCTGCCTGGTGTGCGCGTTGCTGTGCGCGCCAGTTCCGGCTCCATCAGCCTCGGCGGGCCGAACTATGAGATTGATTTCTCCATCCTCGGCCCCGACCTCGAATCGCTCTCGAAATACGCCGAGGAGCTTCGTTCCCGTTCCGCCGAACTGGGCCTGGCCGACGCCGACACCACGCTCAAACTCGACAAGCCGGAACTGCGCGTCCACATCAACCGCGCCCGCGCCGCCGCGCTCGGCGTGGACGTGCAGGACATCGCCACCGCGCTCCGCATCATGGTCGGCGGCGATGACCGCGTCTCGCGCTTCCGCGACAACACGGTGGGTGACGATTACGATGTGGCGGTGCGATTGAGCGAGGGTTCACGCAACAGCCGCGAGACCATCTCGCGCCTCTACGTCCCGCGCCGCAGCGGCAGCCTCGCGCGCCTCGACAACGTCGTGGACATCGTCGAGGCCGAGACGGCGTCGCGCATTGACCGGCTGGATCGCCAGCGCACCGTGAGCTTGCGCGGCAGCATCGCGCCCGGCTACGCGCTGAAGGATCGCCTCGCCGCGCTGAACGAGGCGTTCAAGGAAATGAACTTGCCCGCGACCTACACGACGAAAGTGTCCGGGCGCGGGCGCGAGCTGGAGCGCACGTTCACGGAGTTTCTCTGGGCGTTCCTGCTCTCGGTCATTTTCATGTATATGATTCTCGCCTCGCAATACGAGAGCCTGATTCATCCGTTCACGATTTTGCTTTCTCTGCCGCTCTCGCTGCCGTTCGCGCTCTTCAGCCTGTGGGTGACGGGCAACACGCTCAACCTCTACTCCGCGCTCGGCCTGCTCGTGCTCTTTGGCGTGGTGAAGAAAAACGCGATTCTCCAGATTGACCACATGAACCAGCTCCGCGCCCGCGGTCTGGCGCGCCTGCAGGCCATCATGGACGGCAACCGCGACCGGCTGCGGCCCATCCTGATGACGACGCTCACGCTTGTTGCGGGAATGCTGCCGCTGGCCGTCGGCTCCGGCCCCGGCTCCGAGGAGCGCCGCGCGGTGGCCGTCGTTGTTATCGGCGGGCAAAGCCTGTGCCTGCTGCTCACGCTGATTGTGACGCCAGTGGCGTATTCGTGCCTCGATGACCTTGGCGCGAAACTGCGCTGGCCGGGGAAAGTGAAGGAAGCCGCGCCCGCCGCAGCAACGGCGACTCATGCATGAACAGTGGAGTCCTCACGAAGTCAGCAACCGGGAAAGTAAAGTGTTGATGAAGGCCGCCAATAAACTTATCGCTTCAGCGCTGCTGTCAGGCATCATTCTATGTGCCTGTCAAAAGGAAGAACAACCGCCACGAGAGACAGAGGGAAAGAGTGACGTTCATGCGTTTATCATCACTGAAATCGCCAAAAGTGGTGGAGTTGACAAGCGGTCTTCATTACCATCGAGAAGAAAACAGATTCCCTATCGGTATAGCCAAGACAAGGACGGCTTCCAGGTGTTTTGTGATGGAGACAAAACCGCAGATTTGGCAGCAATGTTGCAAGCGTCATACGGCCCTCCAAAAGTCGCTCGCACGAATAGCGCGGGCGATTTCTTCTTCATCTATTCCATTTCTCAAATCGGAGTTGCAATCAATTGTGGTGTAGACATTGGGTCAGAGGGTAAAGCTGGAACCAAGTTAACTCACCTAGTAGGTGTAAGAGCAAATGCGTTGCGTTAGACGGCTATTTCCATTTTAGCATGAAACACAAAACCATCCGTCTTGTCCGCCTCTTTTGCGCGGCGGCAATTCTCTGTGCCACCGCCGCCATCGCCCAGCTCGCGCCGCCGGGGCCGCCGCCGGTCGTCGGCGCGCGGATGCCCGCGTTGAGCCCCGACGGTAAGCGGATTGCGTTCGCATTTCGCGGCGACATCTGGCTGGCCACGAGCGACGGCGGGCGCGCCCTGCCGCTCACGCAGCACATCGAGAGCGACGCACATCCCGTCTTCTCACCGGACGGCAAGTGGCTCGCGTTCGGCAGCCGGCGCAACGGCAACTGGGACATTTACGTGATGCCCGCCGACGGCGGCGCGGCGCGGCAAATCACCTGGCACGCGGGCGCGGACATCCCGCACGGCTGGAGCCACGACGGGAAATTCATCCTCTTCTCCAGCCGCCGCGACTCGCAGAACTACGCGCTCTACGCCGTGGACGTGGCGACGCTCCGCACGTTGAGCTTGAGCGAGGATTACGCGCCCTACAATTTTCCGAACATGGCGTCCGACGGGAAGACGGTGGTCTTCGGGCGCTACGGTTTTCCCGCCACGCGCCCGCGCTACACTGGCGCGGCGGCGGCGCAAATCTGGCTCTACAACACCACCAACGCCGTGCGCCGCGCGCTGACGCAGAACGACCGCCAGCATCTCTGGCCGCGCTTCCTGCCGGACAACAAGCGCATCGTGACCGTCACTGTCGGCGAGGCCACGCCGTCGGCGGGCAATCTGAACGACGCGCCCGCCAAGTTCACCGACAGCCCGGCGCGCACGCCGAACCTCTGGCTCGTGGACATGGAGGGCCGCGAGAAGCAGCTCACGTTCTTCACCGGCGGCGCGGTGCGCGCGCCCGCCGTCGCGGCGAAGTCCGGCGACATCGCCTTTGAATACGGCGCGGACTTGTGGCTGTTGAAATCCGGCAAGAAGGACGCGGTGAAGCTGAAGCTGTTCGCCGCCGCCGACGACAAGCAGACCGAGCTGCGCCGCGAAAAAATCACCCCGGGCGTCGTCGAGGCCGAGCCGGGGCCGAAGGGCAAATACATGGCCTTCGGCGCGCGCGGCGAAATCTGGCGCGTGCTTACCGAGAAATCCAAGGGCCTCGCCGCGCGTTCCGAGGAAATCGCCCTCCGCCTCACGGACTGGGCGGGCGATGACTCCGACTTCAACTGGTCGGCGGACGGCGGCAAGCTCTACTTCACCTCCGACCGCGAACTGAACGTGCGGCTCTACGAGCTGGACGTGAACACGCTCGCCGTGAAATCGCTCTGGAACCGCCCGGAGGATGTCGCCGGCCCCTCGGTTTCACCCGACGGCAAGCTGCTGGCGTTCTGGGTCACGGGCGCGGAGGGTGGGCTTTTCGTGCTGCCGACGACAAACGGCGAACCGCGCCGCGTCGCGAAGGTGCCCGGCCCGCATCGCAACGGCTACGGCGGCGGCGGCCACGCGTGGTCGCCGGACGGCCAGTGGCTCGCCTACACGCGGCGCGGAGAAAATCACGCGTGGAACATCTGGCTCGCTCCCGTGGCCGGCGGCGAACCGGTGAACGTCACGCGCCTGAACGCGCACCACAGCCAGCCCGCGTGGTCGCCGGATGGGAAATATCTTTTCTTCCAGAGCAACCGCGACGGCGACGGCCTCTACGTGCTGCCGCTGCAACGCGAGCCGTTGCGCGTCGAGGACACGGAATTGAAATTTGAGAAGCCGAAGGAAAATGAGCCGGTGAAGATGAAGATTGATTTCGCCGACATCACGCGGCGCATCCACCGGCTGGCCCTGCAGAATCCAAACAACGACCTTGCCGTCACTGCCGAGGGGCTGCTGGTGTTCCTCAACGACGGGGACGTGTGGTCGCTGACCTACGACGGCAAGGAGTCCAAGCGCCTGACCACCGGCGGCGGCAAGTCCGCGCTGCGGGTGTTCAAGGACGGCAAGCGCGCGTCGTTTCTGCAAGGTGGCGAGATGCACACGCTCAAGCTTGGCACCGCCGGGGCCGCGCCGGAAAAGGTGAAGTTCACCGCCGACTGGGAGCGCGACGTGCGCGCCGAGCGCAAGGCGGCGTTCAACCAGTTCTGGCGGACGTTCAACCGCGCGTTCTACGACCCGAACTTCCACGGGCGCGACTGGCCGGCGATTCGGAAGCAATACGAGCCGCTGCTCGATTCCGTCGAGACCGGCGAGGAGTTCGCGGGGCTGCTCAACCAGATGATCGGCGAGCTGGACGCCTCGCACTCGGAGGTGGCCGCAGCCAAGGACGCGGCACCGGACGTGACCACGCCGCATCTGGGATTCGCGTTTGACTACGCGCACGCCGGGCCGGGCCTCAAGGTCGCGCGCGTGCCGGCGGGCGCGCCGGGCAGCTACGAGAGGACGCTGATTCGCCCGGGCGAGTTCGTGCTCGCCATCAACGGGCGAGACGTGGCGCTCAACGAGAAACTCTACCAGCTCATCAACGACAAGCAGGACCGCGAGTTCGAGTTTCTCGTCAACACCAAGCCGGACAAGGACGGCGCACGCACGGTGAAATACAAGGTGATGAGCCAGAGCGAGTGGATGGACTTGAACTACCAGAACCGCACCGACACGCTCCGTAAATACACCGAGCAGGCGAGCGGCGGCAAGATTGGCTATCTGCATCTTTCCGCGATGGGCACGACGAACCAGCTCCGGTTCGAGCGCGAGGCCTACGAATACTTCCTCGGCAAGGAGGCGATGATTCTCGATGTGCGCTTCAACCGCGGTGGGAACATTTCCGACACGCTCATTGACTGGCTGGAGCGCAAACAGCACGGCTGGTCACGCCCGCGCGACGCGGCGGCGGAACCCGCACCCGCCCGCGCCTGGGAGAAGCCCGTCATCGTGCTGATGAACGAGCACAGCTATTCCAACGGCGAGATGTTCCCCTACGCCATGCGCCAGCGCGGCCTCGCGCGGCTCGTCGGGATGCCCACGCCCGGCTACGTCATCTGGACAACGGAGTTCCGCCTCGTGGACGGCACGGGCGCGAGGATGCCCGGCGGCGGCGTCTTCCGCATGGACGGCACCAACATGGAGAACCATGGCGAGAAACCCGATATCCAAATCTGGCTCACGCCCGACGACTGGGTGGCGGGGCGCGACCCGCAACTGGACAAGGCTCTGGAGCTGCTGAAGAAGTGAGGGTGGGCTGCGTTTTTAGCCACAGATGAAACACAGATGAAACACGGATTTTAATCAAGCGTGTTTGGCGAAATTGTCCGTGTTCAATCCGTGTTTCATCCGTGGCTAAAATTTACTTCGCAAAGAATTCCCCGACGACGGTGGCCACGCGCTGAATCTGGGCGTCGGTCAGTTCGGGGAACATCGGGAGGCTCAACACTTCGTGCGCGGCGCGTTCGGCGTGCGGGAAATCGCCAGCCCGGTGGCCGAGGTGTGCGTAGGCTTTTTGCAGATGCAGCGGCATCGGGTAGTGGACGGCGTTGCCGATGCCGTTCGCGTCGAGGTGCGCCTTGAGCGCATCGCGGCGGTCGGAACGGACGGTGTAGAGATGCCACGCGCTGGCGCAACCTTCGGCTTCACGCGGCAGCCGGAGCGGCGTGCCGGCGAGCAGCTCGGCGTAGCGACGCGCGACACGGCGGCGGCCTTCCGCCCACGCGGCGAGATGCTTCAACTTCACGCCGAGCACCGCGCCCTGAAGACCTTCCATGCGGTAGTTGAAGCCGAGTTCATCGTGGTGATAGCGCTTCGTGGAGCCGTGTTCGCGCAACGCGCGGGCACGGGCGGCGAGCGCAGCGTCATTCGTCACGAGTGCGCCGCCCTCGCCGGCAGCGCCGAGATTCTTCGCCGGATAAAAACTGAAGCACGCGGTCTGCCCAAACGTGCCGACTGATTTGCCGCGATACGTCGCGCCGTGCGCCTGCGCGGCGTCCTCGATGAGCGGGAGATTATATTTGTGCGCGAGGGCGAGCAGCGCATCCAGTTCGCACGGGTGGCCGTAGAGATGCACGGGCAGAATCGCCTTCGTGCGCGGCGTGATGGCGCGCTCGACGAGTTTCGGATCAAGGTTGAACGTCGCATCCTCAATGTCCACATAGACCGGCTTCGCGCCGACGTAGCTGATGGCCCAGCTCGTCGCGATGAAGGTGTAGGGCGTGGTGATGACCTCGTCGCCGGGGCCGACGCCCGCGAGAATCATCGCGACGTGCAGCGCAGACGTGCCGCTGTTCATCGCGACGGCGTGCTGTGCGCCGCAGAACGCCGCGAAGTCCTTCTCGAACTGCGCCACGTCGGGGCCGAGGCAGAACGAGCAGTTGTCGAGCGTGTGCGCGATGACCGCGTCAATTTCGGCGCGCAACGGGCGCATCTGCGCTTTGAGGTCGAGGTAGGGGATATTTGTGTTCACGGTATTATGGTGCCAACAATATTGTGGAGCGGGGCCGCTTTGCGACTAGCCTGATTTTCTTCCAGTTGCCAGGGCAACGGTTCGGTAGACCTTGTCAAGGTTGGCAATCATTTCTGTCAAACTCGGTTGCGCGGCTAGAATCCGACTTTGATATTCAAGGATGTTTTGCCGGAATGCGTCCTCCGTCAGCACCTTCTCCACAAGGTTCGCGTATTCGTCCAGGTTATCCGTTTGAAACAAGCCTGGGTGATCGGAACCCAGCAGCGCGATGTTTCCCTCGATGCGGCTCGCCACGATCGGAACCTGGCACGCGAGCGCTTGAAGCAGCACAAGCGGCTGGCCTTCCCATGTGGAAGGTAAAACCATTACGTCAAAGCTCTGCATCCAAGGGGGCAGAGGACGTTGGTTTCCAACGAGCCGGATCGTGCCCTGCAGATGCTTCGCGGCGATAGCTTCCTCCAAAACCGGACGCATCATGCCTTCGCCGCATAGGATCGCTTCAAATTGGACTCCGCGCCGGACAAGCTCGGCGCAAGCGGCCACGGTGGCGGAATGGTTTTTTTGCGGCGTGAGTGAGGCGACACCACCGATGATGGAGCTTGATTCGCGCAAACCAACCTGACGGCGGATCGCGGCGCGGTCTTGCGCCGGGTGAAAGACCGTCGAATCCACCGCATTGGGCACGACCACCACCCGCGCGGGCGGCACGCGTAACTCGGAGATGATATCCTTGCGGGTCTGTTCAGAAAGAGTGACCTGCACGGCGGCGAGCTTGGCCAGCAGGCGCATGATCCACCAGCGCCGCCGACGGGAACGGTTGAACGTTTTGTGATGATGCATGACCGAGGGAATGCCGGCCAGCCAGGCGGCCAGAACGCCGTAGACGTGGGCATTATACACGTGGGTATGCACCACGGCGATGTTGCTGGCGCGCAGCCAGCGCGACAGTTTCCAGAGACCGAAAAGACTCATTGAGCGATGGGGGGCGACCGACAGAAGCCGGACGGGCAGGCCGTTTCGTTCCGCCTCCCTCCCGGTGGCCCCCAACTCGCGCAGGCAGACAACTTCTGGCCGGTCGGTCGGCGGTGCGGCGCGCATGACGGATAAAACCAAGTCTTCTGCGCCGCCTACAGGCAGAGAAATGAAGACATGGAGAACCTTCATTGAAAGAATGGCGCGATCAAGCCTTCAATAGCATTGCGTGATGGTGTGCGAGGTGCCCCGTTGTCTTCAGGGCAGCTTCTTTGCCAGAAAAATCATCCGCTTCATCCGGCGATGGAGTTTCGGATACAGCAGCAGAGCCAGTTTTTCCAAGAGGCGTGGGATGCCGCCGCCGAAATAGAGATTTTCTCCTCCCCGGATTTTGATGATATGGAAGCCCGCCTCCCGCAGCAGGGCCTCAAGTTCTGCGACGCCGTAAAAATGGTCGTCCACGGGCTGAAATTTTGTCCGGTGCCGGAGGTATGCTTCAAAATGAAACCAGTCGCGGTTGGGCAGGCTGACGAGCAGCGTGCCGTTGGGTTTTAGGACGCGGTGGATTTCCTTCAGGCCTTTCCGCACCTCCAGCAGATGCTCTAGCACTTCGGTGGCGAAAGCGGCATGGAATGATGCGGAGGCAAATGGCAGGTTCTCCAGATCGGCTTCGACAACATTGGCTCGGGGCGTGTGTGTGGCGGCCTGCCTGACCAACTCCGGAGCCAGGTCGCAGCCGTGCAGTTTCAGGCTCAACGGCAGAGATGCCAGACAAGTCAGCAACGTGCCTGGGCCGCACCCCAAATCTGCGACTTCCATGCCCGGGGACAGAAAGGGCTGCATCAGCCTCACGCAACGCCAGTGGAATTTTTGCGGCATGAACCGCTCGGCTGGGATTTCTCCATAGCGTTTGGCGATCTCTGCTTTGGAAAGGTGTTCCGGGTTCATTGGCGGTCACGCTTGCGCTCCTGTCTCCTTCCGGCGGTGAAGGATGCACAAAATCTACTGACATTCCCCAGAAAGAGCTTTAGCTCATAATTATCAAATTCCACACGGCTAGTTAATACTTGTGAGTCCGATAACAACCAGAAAAAAATAGCGCCACGATCCCATGCCCGTATCGCCGGACGACCGGCAGGGCAAGCGGGCTTCCCTGCGGCCCGCGCTTGCAGAAATCGAGTTGCCACCAGAACCGGAGGGTTTTATTTTCAAGTCGTGCCGACACCAAAGCCTGCAATTACATGGATGTAACCAAGCCGGAACCGATCCTCAGCATCATTTGTCCCTCAAAAAATCTGGGAAACTACCTGCAGGCGACGCTGGACTCGATCTATCAGCAGGATTTTCAAAATTACGAGATAATCGTCGTAGACGGTGGCAGCACTGACGACACGGTGGACATCCTGAAGCGCAATCAGGCGCGAGAGGCGCGGCTGCGCTTCATCTCCGAGCCGGATTCCGGCGTGCTGGAGGCGCTCTGGAAGGGGCTAAAGATGGCGCGGGGACGCTACGTGATCCAAACCTTCGTGTCAGATGGATTCCTATACAAAGGCTGGTTTCGCGAGTGTTGTGAAGTGCTCGACACCCTGCCGGATGTGGCCCTGGTCTGGGGGCTTCGCCAGCGGATGACGAGAGCGGACGAACTGACGCATATTTCCTTCGAGCAGTTTCATCAGACAGATCCGCCGCAGGGAGGGGAGTTTTTCTTCTACTGGATGAAGACGGGGTTTGTGCTCCCGGAGCCGAACTATTGTCTTCGCCGTGAAGTGATGGAGAGGATCATGCCGCCCCCCGACCTTATGTCCAGCCTGTGCCACTATGCCCTGCTGGCCAATTTTTTCACCCAGGGCTACCAGCCCTATTTTCTGCGGCATGTGGCAAACTACTGCCGGCAGCACGCGGGGCAGCTTGGCGAACAGGAAAACTTCAACGGTCAGAAGCGCGCGGCGCTGAACTACTACAAGCATCGGCGCCGGAGCTATTGTGATCTTCTCATTGCCGCAAACCGCCCCCACGTTTTTCGCGATGGCGGCGGACGGCCAACGACCGAAGTGAAACTGCCCGGTGCGCGCCTTCCGGCGGTGCTGCGCTCCACCCTGCGCGCCGCCATGACGCCGGAAATCGTGCTGCGTTCAACGCTAGTCTTTGAACAGCTCCGCCACCGCGTCAAGCACCTGTTCCGGCGTGATTGAAGCCAGGCATTTCATGGTATTGGCCTTGGAACACGTGACTTTGCCTTGGTCTTGGCACTGACAGCCGTTGAAAACCACTCGCGAGTTTCTGCTCCACGGCCCCCAGCGTTTCGGGCCGGTCGGCCCGAAAATCGCCACCACCGGCGTGCCCACTGCCGCTGCGCGGTGCATCGGCCCGCTGTCAATGCCCATGAACAGATGCGCGGCTTGGATGATGGCTCCAAGTTGTTCGAAACTCACCGGCGGATCGAGCAGCTGCACCGGGGTGGACATTAAAGCGCGGATCCTCCGAACCCGTTCCCGTTCCGCAGTGTTGTTCCCGGCGCTCAGGAGCAGGCTCGCCGCGTGCGTTTGGTTGAGTTTGTCAAGCATGACCGCCGTCCGTTGCTCGTCCCAGCACTTGAACAGCCAGCGCGAAGTCATGTGGCAGACGATTCGCGGACGTGAAGTGCCCGGGGCGGTTCGGCTGGCCCAGAATTCATTCGCCCACCCGCGATCTGGTTCAGGAACGTGAAAGACGAGCCGTGGTTCAGGGCAACGTTTTCCGAGGAAAGTTTCCGCCAGTCGCAAATCCTTTTCCACTTCATGCCCGGCTTGTAGTTCCGCATCGAACTCCACGAGGCGGGTGTAGAAAAGCGTCTTGCCGAAAAAGCCCGGCAGGTTTGGCCGGTAGGTGATGCGATGCTTTGCGCCGCTCAATGCGGCACAAATCGCGCCACGATCCGAGATGCCAAAATCCAGTGCCGCGCGGAATTTCCATCGCCGCAGCCAGCGCAGGAGCCGCCAGCTTTCGCTCACCCGCCCGGCGAATGGCTGCGGGCTGTCGCCCAGGCTGCCGACGGCAAAAATATCTGCGAGGTCGGGATTGTTTGCCACCGCCGCCTCGGTGCCGCCGCGCAGCAGCAGGCATAATTTCTCCGTGGGAAGTTGCTCGCGCAAAAAACGAATGGCCGGGGTGAGCAGAATCATGTCCCCGATGTGCTTGGGTTTGATCAACAGGATGGCCATGGACGGTCGTCAGGCACTGGCGGTCTGCTTCAATAGGGTTTGTCTTAACCGGTTTATCCCCCCGTCCAGACTTGCCCGCATCAACAGCCCGCGATAATCCCGCTCTCCCCGGGGAATGCACGCAACCGTGAAACCGTAGCTGCGCGTGGCACCAGTGCCGTATCCGTAAGGCCGAATCTGGCCGGGCAACTGTTCTTCCAGTGTCCGCCAGCACGGATCATCCAGAGATCGGGTTAATTCCACAAACTCCCTGTCATCGCTGAAAAACGCCTCCGGAAGATGCCGCTCCAGAAACCGGCGCTCCCCAAGCGACTGATAAACGTCGTGAATGAACACTGCCGCCGGCTTGCCCGTGTGCAGGCATTGCAGCGCCAGCCTCACGGCGCGATAACTTTTTGGCCCGTCAATCAGGACAATGTCCCCCTCCTTGAGAATGCGGGGGAAAATCTGGATCGAATTCCCGAAGCATTGCCGGACGTTGGTCAGCGGCTGTAGTCGCCGGGCAGCGATGTCCACATCGGCGGACAGTGGGTCAATCTCATAGCTGATAACAGTGGCGTGCGGCAGGAGTTTTCCGAGCAGGAGCGTGCTTTGCCCGCGTCCCCGGCCCGACTCGAAAAACCGCAGCACATCGCGGCCTTGGAGAGCTGCCAAAATGAACAAGACTTCGCTGAACAGCATCCCCTTTAGTTCATATGGCTCACCACGCACGGCCTGGGCGAACATTTCGCGCATTGTTCGCGCGTTCGCCACAGTTTGTTGCAGGGAGATTTTCATGTGTTCTTCGTGATTCCTAGCGGTTTTCAGAGGAATGGTCAAAACAACTCGATTCCCTCCATTGGTAATAATTACTGGGCTGCTGCCGAAGCTGCTACTCATCGCTTGCGAGCCTGCCCTTCAACCCCAAGTCCCGCTCGTAGTTGCCGAGCGCCACGCCGCCGTCGCGCTTCTCATGGGCCCGGACGCTGGTTTCCAGCGTGGCGAGGCGGTTGCGGGCCAGCTCTGCCGAGGCGGTGTTTGGAAAATTGTCGGCCAGCCGCTGCAACGTCACGCGCGCGGCGGCGGGGTCGTGACGTTCGAGGTGCAGATCCGCCACGCGGTTGAGCCAGCGCGCAACGTGCTTGGCGGGTGCCTGCGGCTCGGCAATGAGCTGCTCCAGTTCGCCCAGCGCGAGTTCCGGGCGCCGGTAGTGCGTGGCGTAAATCGTCGCAAGCTGCTCGCGCGCCTCCCAGTCGGCGGGATGAAGTTGAAGCTGTTGCACCAAGCGCGCGGCGGCGGCTTCCGGCGTTTCCTCCGGTTTCGTGGCAGCGGAAATTTTCAAGCCCACGTCAGTTTCGCCGTGGGGCAGGGCGATGGTGCCGCGCTGGCGGAAGTTCTTTGTTGAGCGGTAATCCTCCAGGTGCGCGAGCCGCTGCGTGGCGAGCTGCGCCTGCTCGGTGCCGGGCAGGCGCGCGAGGATGCGCTCGAAGGCCGCGCGCGCCGCCGCCGGATTGTCGCCAAGCTGGAGGTGCCAGTCGGCGAGGTGCGTGAGCGCGGCGGCGATTTTCAGCGGCGGATGCACGGGCTGCGCGAGGAGCCGCTCGATGGTGTTTTGCGCGGACGGCAGGTCTTGGAGGTTCTCGGCCTGAATCGTGGCGAGCAGCATCTGGCCCATGAAGTCGTTCGGGAATTTTCCCAGTTGCTTCTGGATTTCCCAGACGGCCTCGCGGTATTTGCCCGCCGCGCGGCGCGCGAGCGCGATGGAGTAGAGCGGCACCGGCTCCGCTGCGATGTCGCCACCGTCGAAGAGCGCGCCGACGGGATTGGCGAACCACGCCGTGATGTTGGGCGTCCAGAGAATCGCGAGCACCAAGGCCAGCGCCCAGATGACAATCATGCCCATGATGGCGGACTCCCGTCCGTTGTGGAGCGCCATGCCGATGCGCACCATTCCGAAAATGAGTCCGGCGGAGAGCAGCCATTTGAGAATCAGCACCAGCGGCGCGTCGCGGCTGCGCTTGAACCACAGCAACAGAATGGCGACGCCCAGAAGGCCGTAGAGAATCCATTCAAGCGCGGCAGGCATGACTATTCCACCGCCCGATCAAACACCAGCGTCGTGCGCGAGTCGGTCTGCTCGTTGCGAATTTCCAGTTCCTTCACCTGCCAGCGGCCGTTCACTTTCTCAAACCGCTTTGGCTCGAAAACTTTCAGCAGCTTGTTGTCCGCCCCGTAGGCGTCGGCGTGGACGATGCCGCCGGTGTCAATGTCCACCCACGAGACCACGCGCGTGTAGCCGCCCGCGCCGGGCTGTGGGTTGACGCTTTCGAGGACGTTGCAAGATTCGCCGCGGCGCAGCTCTTTTTTCAAAACTCGCTGCTCCGGCCAGTCGAGAAAGACAAGCGAGAGGTCGGCGAGCCAAAAGTCCGACCCGCCGAGGGGCTGCATGGCCGCGCCGGTGGTGAGCGACAGGGCGCGGCCCGCCGTGTCGGCGGTTTGGAGGAAAAGTTTGGCGGACGGCGCGGAGGTGGAATCTACCGCGCGCTGGACGGAGAAGAACTGCGCCGCGGAATTCGTCGTGGCCGCGATGTGGTAGCGGCTCTCCCACGACGGATCGTTGCGGATCGTTTCGATGAGGATCGGCACCTCGCGGCGGCGGCCCTTGCCATCGCGGATTTTCAGCACGCCGGGGTTGGTGGAGCTGTTAAGCGGGCGCAACGACGCGAGTTCCCGCGCGAGTTCGCGGCCCTGCCGCTGGCTTTCGGTGAGTTCCGCCGCCGGGGCGGAGCAAACGAGTTGAGAAAGCAGTGCCACTGTGAGAAGCAAGACCGCCCGCATTGCCGCAAGGTCTTGGACTGCGGCAGTCCTCTGCCGCTTTTGAGGAACCGCCGAGCGTTGGAGGGCGGCAGAGGACTGCCGCACTCCAAGACGCAAGCGCGGTTCGCCGTCAGGCATAATTGCGGTATTCAGTTTCACTCGCAGCTGTTTCATTTGGGCCGCAGCGCGAGCGGCAGGAGTTCGGAACTGTGCTTGACGAAGTGCGCCTTGATCTTGCGGCGGACTTCCGCCGGCACTTCGTCCCAGTCCTTGCGGTTCTGCTCGCACAGGAGGACGTGCTTGATGCCGGAGCGCGCGGCGGCGAGGACTTTTTCCTTCACGCCACCGACGGGCAGCACGCGGCCGCGCAGGCTGATTTCGCCGGTCATCGCGACATCCGAGCGCACGGGCCGGTGCGTGAGCAGCGACACCAGCGCGACGAAGATGGTCACACCCGCGCTCGGCCCGTCCTTGGGCGTGGCCCCGGCGGGGACGTGAACATGGATGTCGAACTTGTTGAAATCAGACAAATCCATGCCCAGCGACTTCGCCTGGCTGCGGAGAAAACTCAACGCGGCCTGCGCGCTCTCCTTCATCACGTCGCCGAGCGAGCCGGTGAGAATCAAATGCCCCTTGCCGGGCATCCGCGTGGCCTCGATGAACAAAATGTCGCCGCCCACGGGCGTCCAGCCGAGGCCGGTGGCGATGCCGCACTCGGTGATTTTCTCCGCCGTCTCGGCGGTGAACTTGGCGGGGCCGAGATAAAATTTAAGCTCGTCAGGCTTGATGACCACGGGCACGGGTTTGCCGCGTTGGCTGGCGATTTTGCGGGCGGCCTTGCGGATGAGCGCGGCGATTTCGCGTTCCAACTGCCGCAGGCCGGCTTCGCGCGTGTGCTCCTGAATCGTCTTGAGCAGCGTGGCGCTCGGCAGCTTGACCTGTTTTCCATTCAAGCCGTGCTCGGCCAGTTGTCGCGGCACGAGATGGCGGCGGGCGATGTGCAATTTTTCCTGCGCGGTGTAGCTCGGCAGCTCGATGACTTCGAGCCGGTCGCGCAACGCGGGATGAATCGGGTCGAGCCAGTTCGCGGTGGTGAAAAAAAGCACGCGCGAAAGGTCGAAGGGCAGGTCGAGATAATTGTCGGTGAAGGTGCTGTTCTGCTGCGGGTCGAGCACTTCGAGCAGCGCCGCCGCCGGGTCGCCGCGGAAGTCCGCGCCGATCTTGTCAATCTCGTCGAGCAGGATGACGGGGTTGTTGCTCTCCGCGCGGCGCAGGCTCTGGATGATGCGGCCCGGCAGCGCACCGACGTAGGTGCGGCGGTGGCCGCGAATCTCGGCCTCGTCGCGCATTCCGCCGAGGGAGATGCGGATGAACTTGCGGCCCAGCGCCTCGGCCACGCCCTTGCCGAGCGAGGTCTTGCCCACGCCCGGCGGGCCGACGAGGCAGAGGATGGGGCCCTTGATCTGGCGGTTGAGCTTGATGACGGCGAGGAATTCGAGCAGGCGGTCTTTGACCTTTTGCAGGCCGTAGTGCTGCTCGTCCAAAATCTTTTCCGCCGCCGCGAGATCCAGTTTGTCCTCGGTGGACTTGCTCCACGGCAGCGCGAGGAGCCAGTCGAGGTAGTTGCGCGCGACGGTGAACTCGGCCATGGCGGGCGGCATCTGCTGCATCCGCTGCAGTTCCTTGAGCGCGACCTTTTTGACTTCGGGCGGAAGGTTGGCCTTTTCGACCTGCTCGCGCAGTTCGTTGGCCTCGGCGGTGCCGGCGTCGGTCTCGCCGAGTTCGCGCTGGATGGCGCGCAGTTGTTCGCGCAAATAAAAATCGTGCTGCGTCTTCGACATCGAGGCGGCGACATCCTTCTGAATTTTCGAGCCAAGCGAGAGCACTTCCAACTCTCGGCCCAGCAGCGGCTGCAGACGCTGGATGCGCTCCTTGACGGCGGCGGTTTCGATCAGGTGCTGTCGTTCGTCGAGGCTGATGTTGATGTTGGCGGCGATGAGGTCGGAGAGCTTGCCCGGCTCCTCGGTGTTCAGCGCGAGGAGCTTCACCTGGTCGGGCAGCGACGGCGAGAGGTTGATGATTTCCTGGAATTGTTGTTTCGCGGCGCGGGTCATCGCCGTGAGTTCCAGCGAGTTTTCGGAAATGTCCTTTCGCAGCTCAATTTTCGCGCGCAGATAAGGCTCGGTGGATTCGTATTTCTGCACTTGGAACCGCCGCAGCCCCTCGACGAGCACGCGCACGGTGTTGTCGGGGAATTTAAGCATCTTCAACACGCGCGCGACGCAGCCGTGCTCCCACAAGTCCGCCGGGGCCGGATTGTCCACCTCGGCGCGGCGCTGGAGGATGAGGCCCACGAAACGGTCGCCGCCCACCACGTCGTCAATGAGCCGGATGCTCGGCGCGGACTCGACAAGCAGCGGCACGACCATGCCGGGAAACACCACGAGATCCGACAGGCCGAGGATGGGCAGCGCGTCGGGCAGCGACTTGGCCAGGCGCGCGGTGCCGCCCGGCTCCGGCGTGCCGCCCGCACCCAGGATGCTGATGAATTCCGTGTCCGGTGAAGTCATGTGTTTCCCGTCTTCCCCAATTAGATGCCGGGCGGGCGGAAAAGTTCAGCCGCGCCGGGACAAATCACGCGTGGCCCGTGCCGGACTCGCTCCCGCCCAGCACCGGCACGTCAATCCGCAAAAAGCCGTTCTGATACGCGGCCACGGCCCGGCCCAAATCGTAGCCCGGCGGCAGCTCGATGCAGTTCTCGAACGCGCCGTAGTTGATTTCCATGAGCTGAAAGTTGCATTTCGCCGACCGGCAGCCGTCGGAACGATAGCCGGAAATGCGAAGGCGGTTGCCCTCGATGGCCAGTTCCAAATCTTCCTTCCGCAGCCCGGCCAGTTCCACTTTGATGACCACGCCGCCGTCCGTCACGTAGACGTCCGTGTTTGGCACCCAGTTGGTTTCCACCGCGTGCTCGCGGTCGCTGCCGGCCCGCGTGGTTTTGATGAATTGCAGCGAGGAAGTGGCCTTATACATACGCGGGCGGAAAACCGGTGAACCGATTCGAACAATCAAAACCAAGATGCGCGGAAAAGCTCATTTGTGCCGGACGAGGATTTCCTGCGGGCCGCCCCGCTGCCGGTGATAAACGATGGACGGCTGGCTGGCAGCAGATTGGCCGGAGGTGCAGCCGCAATGAGTGTCCCGTTCAAACGAGAACCGGCGGCGACGAAGCCTGCGCCAGACAAACACGGACACCGTGAGGGCCACGATGCCGAGCGATACAGCCTGTTGCCAATCCATGCCGGGACAGTAGCTCAAAAAGGTGGCAAATCAAAGGGGATTTTTTGGACTTCATCGGATCGCATCGCAGGTTGCAATGCTTGTGCGCTGATGGAGACGATGCGAGGGGCTCCGGGAGCGCCGCGCTCAAGCGACCGCTGCCACAATCACTTCAATGCCCTTTTTGCGCAGCGCCCGCACCAGGTCGGCGGGCGCGCCCTTGTCGGTGACGATGACGTCAATCACGTCGAGGTCGCACAGCCTGGTGATGGACTGGCGGCCGAACTTGGTGGAATCAATGCAGAAGATGATCTTCCGCGAGGCGGCGAGCATGGCCCGCTGCATTTCAATCAGCAGCCCGTGGGAATTGCTGATGCCCTCCAGCGTGATCCCGCCGCAGCTCAAGATGGCGGCGTCGGCGCGGATTTTGGAGAACCCCTCGACCGCCAGCGGCCCGACCAGCACGCCGAGGCGCGGATAAATCACGCCGCCGGAGACCACCACCTCGAGCTTGTTCGATCCGGCGAGGAGGTTCGCCACCGGCAGGGAATTGGTCACCACCTGCGGCCCCTTGGCTTCGAGGTGCCGCGCGACGTGATAACAGGTCGTTCCGGCGTCCACGATCACGGTCTGGTTCGGCTCGATGAGTTCGGCGCAGGCCCGGCCGATGGCCTCTTTCTCCGCCAGTTGGTGCGTGTCGCGCGCCGAGAAGGTGAACTCGTCGGACTTCGGGTTCACCAGTCGCGCCCCGCCGTGCGTCCGGGCAACGCCGCCCTTGCCGGCCATGATGTCCAGATCGCGCCGCACGGTCGAAACCGAGGCGTCCATCAGCTCGGAAAGCTCGTCGAGCGAGGCGAACTCCACCTTCGCCAGGTGCTCCTCAATCCGTTTTTGCCGTTCTTCCGCTTGCATGGTCTTGCCATGAATTTGAAAGATATTGAAAGATTTTGCAAGAAATCATTTGACGTTTTTTCAAAACCTTGCGATACGTGGTTCCACGATGTCAGTCGCAATGCAATCGCCGCCGCCCCGGGCCGTCGTCGAACACATGGTTCGGCAGTCGGTTTATGCCCGGCTGGGGCGGCCGTTGCCGCGGGCCGCAGCGGCACCCAATCCCCTCGTGGTCAACATCAGCGCCCGGCATTGTCACCTCACCCCGGAGGCCGTGGAGGCGCTGTTTGGGCCGGGCCACAAGCTGCAGGTTCACAAGTGGCTTTACCAGGAGGGCCAGTTCGCCGCGAAAGAGGCGATCACGCTGATTGGGCCGCGCAGCCGGGTGATTTCCAACCTCCGCATCCTCGGCCCGTGCCGCAACCTCAATCAGGTCGAGCTGGCCTATACCGACGCCATCGCGCTTGGGTTTGACATTCCGCTGCGCGCCTCCGGCAACATCAAGGACACGCCGGGCTGCATGCTGATGGGGCCGCATGGGTTCTTCGAGATGCCGCAGGGCGTCATCCGTGCCGCGCGGCACGTCCACATGAGCCCGGTGGACGCGGAGTTTTACCAGGTCAAGGGCGGGGACAACATGAGGCTGAAGATTGGCGGGCCGTGCGCGGTTTCGCTCGATGCCATGCTCGTGCGCGTGGATCCGAGCTTCAAGCTGGAGGTGCACATTGACACCGACGAGGGCAACGCCTGCAACCTCCTGCCCGAAACCCCCTGCGAACTGTTGAAGTAAATTTTCCATCCATCAGCAACCGTCAACCACCAACAAAAAACTATGAGTGAAGCAATCGGCATGATCGAAACCAAGGGCTACACGGGCAACGTGGAAGCCACCGACGCAATGGCCAAGGCCGCCAACGTGTCCATCACCAAAACCATCGCCATCGGCGGCGGACTCATCACGGTCATCTGCCGCGGCGACGTCGCGAGCGTCAAGGCCGCCGTGGACGCCGGCAGCAAGGCCGCCAGCAAGATCGGCGAACTCGTCAGCGCCCATGTCATCGCGCGCCCGCACGACGACCTCATCCGGGGCTTTCTCGGCGAAGCCGCCCTGGCCGCGAAGAAGTGAACCTCTCAACTCTCAACCAACAACTCACAACTCATTTATGGCAAGCCAAGCAATCGGAATGATCGAAACCAAGGGCCTTTGCGCGCTGTTTGAAGCAACAGACGCCGCGCTCAAGGCCGCCAACGTCCAGTTCACCGGCTGGGAAAAAATCGGCAGCGGCTACGTGACCGCGTTCTTTCGCGGCGACGTCGCCAGCGTGAAGGCCGCCACCGACGCCGGGGCCGCCGCCGGTGCCCAGGTCGGCTCCATCGTCAGCGTGCAGGTCATCCCCCGCCCGCACGACGGCCTCGCGGCTTTGGGCAAGTGGCTCCAGTAAATGTCGAATGACGAATTGCGAATGACGAGCGCATCACGCGCCAGCCATTCGTAATTAGAAATTCGCAATTCGAAATTCGTGAAGATTCTCATCGCCAACCTCGGCTCGACCTCGCTCAAGTGGCGGCTGTTCGATTTCGCGAACAGCGCCGAGAAGCTGCTCCACAAGGGCGGCTTCGAGCGCGTGACCGATTACCCGAAAGCGATTGAGGATTGTCTCGCGGAGTTGAAGAACGCCGGGGCCATCGCCAGCGAAAGCGACCTCGCCGCCGTCGGCTTCAAGACCATCATCGCGAAAAACATCACCGGCTGCGTGCGGCTCGACGACCGCGTGCTCGCCGCGATGGAGGCCTACAGCGGCCTCGCGCCCGCGCACAATCCGCCCTACATCACCGGCATTCGCCTCTTCGCGAAACGCATGCCCGGCGTGCCGCGGGTCGCGTTGTTCGAGACGGCGTTCTACCAGTTCGCGCCCGAACCAATGATGCGCTACGCCGTGCCGGATTCGTGGCACGAAATCGGCGTGCGCCGCTGGGGTTTTCACGGTGCGAGCCACAAGTTCATCGCCGAGCGCAGCGCGGACCTGCTCGGTCGAAAAGATGTCGCCCGCCGCGCGCAGAACCTTTACGTGGACGGCGGCAAGTCGCCCGTCGAAGGCGCGCCGCTCCGCGCCATCTCCTGTCACCTCGGCGGCAGCTCGAGCATCACGGGCATTGTGAATGGCGTCGCCATTGGCAACAGCCTCGGCATGAGTCCGCAGTCCGGCCTGCCGCAGAACAACCGTGTCGGCGACCTCGATGCCGAAGCGCTGCCCTACGTGGTGAAGACGCTCGGCCTCTCCATCGAAGAGGCGCAGCGGCAGTTTGCGAAGGAAGGCGGGCTGAAAGGTCTTGCCGGCGGGCTTTCCAACGACATCCGCGACATCCAGGAAGCCGCGACGAAAGGCAACGCCAAGGCCAAGCTCGCGATTGATGTTTTCGTGAGCGAAGCGCGCCGCTGGATTGGCGGATACTTTTTTCAGATGAACGGCGCGGACGCCATCGTGTTCACCGCCGGCATCGGCGAGAACCGCGCGGAACTGCGCGCCGCTATTTGCGCCAATCTCGACCAGCTCGGCATCGTGCTCGACGCTGAAAAGAACAATTCCACCCGCGCCACCGAAGCCGTCATCAGCGCCGCGAACTCCCGCGTAAAGGTGCTCGTGATTCCGACAAACGAGGAGCTTGTCGTCGCACGCGAAGCGAAACGACTCTTGGCGAGCCGCAACTGATTTCTTTCCCCGAACTCTCAACCAACAACACCAAACAAAACTATGGCACAACAAGCAATTGGACTCATTGAAACCCGCGGCCTCGTCGCGCTCGTGGAAGCCACCGACGCGATGCTCAAGGCGGCGAACGTCGAACTCGCCGGCCCGATGACCCAGGTCGGCAACGCCCTCGTCACCGCCGTCGTGGTCGGCGATGTCGCCGCCGTGAAGGCCGCGACCGACGCCGGCGCCCAGGCCGTCAAGGCCATCAAGGGCGAACTCGCCAGCGTCCACGTCATCCCGCGCCCGCACAACGACGTGGAAGCCGTGCTGCCCAAAAAGAAGTAAGAACGATGAAGGATGAATTATGAAGTGAGCGCCGACCAGCGTCCGGCCCATTCATCATTCATCACTCATAATTCATCATTATTCTTATGTTCCTCGCCCGCGTCGAAGGCTCGGTGGTCGCCACCAAGAAGGATCCGAACATGAGCGGCCGCAAGCTGCTCCTGCTGCGTCCGCAGCTTGTGGACGACAAGGACCCCACCAAGTTCCGCCCCGGCGTGAACACCGTCGTCGCCGTGGACTGCCTCGGGGCCGGCATCGGCGAACTGGTGATGTTCACCCAGGGCAGCAGCGCCCGGCTCGCGCCCGGCATGAAGGAAGCCCCCGTGGACGCGGTCATCATCGGCATCGTGGACGCCGTGGATGTGCTCGGAAAACAGATTTACAGCGCGAAACAGTGACCAATGAAAGCGCCTAAACTCTTTCTTGTGAGACTTTACGCACGGCCTCGCCCGAAGAGTAAGTTTGCAAAGA
This sequence comes from Verrucomicrobiota bacterium, assembly GCA_016235585.1. GTDB lineage: Bacteria > Verrucomicrobiota > Verrucomicrobiia > Limisphaerales > JACRJY01 > JACRJY01. The sequence continues at coordinate 29,020 of JACRJY010000009.1, forward strand.
AATACGGCGGCGCTTACGTGAACTGTCTGGTCAATTTCCTAATTGCTCGTGGAGCTGAAGTCGTGGCGAAGGACATTGTGGCTCAAAACGGGTGGACTGTAAGCAGGAGAATCGTGACTAAAATTGTCACTCGCAAGGACTACAAAAGAGACAAGCAACTTGAGGCGTATTTCGATGAAGCGTTGAAGTTAGGAATATCCACAGTCTTTCACTGTCATCCGCCCAAGAAGGCCAAGAAAGAAAAGTGAATTTAATATGAGTGCCGTGAACGAAACTTTGATCCGCGACGTGGTGGCCGATGTGCTGGGCCGCCTCGGTGGCGCACCGGCTGCCGCCAAATCCGCGCCCGCGCCCGCGCCGAAAGCAGACTGCGGTTGCAACGGCAAGAGCCACGCCGCCACGCCCGGTGCGCGCGGGAAGTTCGGCGTGTTCGCCGACGCCAACGAAGCCTGCGCCGCCGCGCAAGAATCTTTCCTGCAATTGCAGAAGGCTGGCGTCGCCGCGCGCGTGAAGATCGTCGAGATCGTCAAGGCGATGGCGGAGTCCAACGCGGAGGTGTGGGGCAAGCTCGAACTCGACGAGACGAAGATCGGCCGGCTCGATCACAAGGTCGAGAAGCTGAAGATCATCAAGCTCGTCCCTGGCGTGGAATGGCTCCGGCCCGACGCCCGCAGCGGCGATCACGGCATCACGCTGGAGGAATACACGCCCTTTGGTGTCGTCGGCGCGGTCACGCCGAGCACGCATTCCATTCCGACATTGAGCGGCAACATCGTGAACATCTGCGCGGCGGGAAATGCCGTCGTGTTCAACCCGCATCCGAGCGCGGCGCGTTGCGCGGCGGTCGCGGTGCGCGCCTACAACGAGGCGATCTTTCGCGAGACCGGCATTGAGAACATCGCGACCATCATCGAGAAGCCATCGATGGAAAGCTTCGCCGCGATGTGCAAGCACGAGGCCGTGCGCATCCTGCTCGTCACCGGCGGTCCCGGCGTCGTGAAGGCCGCGATGCAGACCGGCAAGCGCGCTATCTGCGCCGGCCCCGGCAATCCGCCGGTCTATGTCGATGACACCGCCTGCATGAAGCGCGCGGCCAAGGCCATCATCCAGGGCGCGAGCTACGACAACAACCTGCTCTGCATCGGCGAGAAGGAAGTCTTCGCGCTGGAGAACATCGCGGACAAATTGATGTCGCAGATGGAGCAGAACGGCGCGGTGAGACTCACCAACGCCCAGCTCGACGCGCTGACCAAGGCCGCGTTCACCATCACGCCCGGCCAGGGCGGCGGTTGCGGTCATGCCAGCGTGAACAAGGATTTCATCGGCAAAGATCCCATCGTGCTCGCGAAGGCGGCGGGCATCAGCATTCCGTCCGGCACTCAACTTCTCTTTGCTGAAACCGGCGCAGATCACCCATTCGTGGTCGAGGAACAGATGATGCCTTTCCTCCCGATCATCCGCGTGAAGAGTTTGGACGAAGGTGTCACCCGCTCGCTCGAAGCCGAGCACGGCTACAAGCACACGAGCATCATTCACTCGCACGATCTGGAAGCATTGACGCAGATGGGCCGCGCGCTCGATACGACGCTCTTCATCAAGAACGGCCCGTGCATGGCGGGTCTCGGGCTCGGTGGCGAGGGCTACTTGAGCTTCAGCATCGCGACGCCGACCGGCGAAGGCGTGAGCAATCCGCGCACGTTCACCCGCGTGCGACGGTGCGTGATGGTGGACAACTTGAAGATCTATTGAATCATGCAAACCATTGTCCAAGCCATCACGACGAGCCGCGTTTCACTGCGAGATAGAATCGTCGGTGACGAAAGGCAGTTGAGACGATTCTATTTGAAAGTTGAAAAGGAGCACCAACCCGGAAGACAAAGAGGGTGGGCCAAATTGAAAAGTGACCGTGGCGCGACTGGTGCATTGAATTTGACTTGGGATGCACCGACCAAAACGTTGATTGCAAGGGTGGTTAATCGACGTAAAGGGCGGCCTGACGACATCGTTGGAGATTTTTGCTCGTATTTGCTCGCCCGATTTCGCGGCAAGATCACGCTGATTCAGGTCTTCCAAACCTAGCCATATGCTCCTCGCCCGCGTCGAAGGCAATCTCACCGCGACTCGCAAGCATCCGAGCTTCGAGGGCTGGCGGCTCGTGATCTGCCAGCCCATCGGTCGCGACGGTTCGCCGGAAGGCGTGCCGCAGGTGGCGATTGATTCCCTCGGCGCCGGCATGCACCAGCGCGTGGTCATCTCCAGCGACGGCGCGGCCGCCCGCCGGGCGGTCGGCGACGAAAAAAGCCCGGTGCGCTGGATCATCATCGGCGTGGTGGACGAAGTCACGCCGGGCACCACGGCGCTGCAGGACGCGAAGGAGTGAGCGCATGAGACTTGGAACCGTCATCGGCCGGGTCACGTTGAACAAGACGGTGCCGGCGTTCACCGGCGGACGCTGGCTGGTGGTCAGCCCGTTCACGCGCGAACATTTCCAGCAGGGCGCGCAGCAGCTCGCGGGCTTGAGCAAGGATCCCAGCCTCGTCGTCTATGACAATCTCGGCGCGGGCGTGGGCAACACCATCGGCTTTGTCGAGGGCCGCGAGGCCGCGCAGCCGTTCGACCAGCCCACGCCCATTGACGCCATCAGCGCCGCGCTGGTGGACAACATTTTCTACAACCCCAAGTCCTGACTCTGATTTATGCCCGCCGTCATCACCGCCAAAGAAGTTGAAGACTTGATCGCCAAAGGCGGCGATCCCAAAGGCCTCCCCGCCGACGCCATCCTCACGCCATCCGCAAAGGACGCCCTGCGCGACTACGCGAACGCGAGGAAGCCGGGCGCAAGCGCGAATGCAAGTGCCACCGCGCCCGCCAAGCCACTCAACTCGAAGTCGCCGAAGGCCGACCTCGAAGCGCTCTTCAACTCGCCCTACTGCCACGCACTGAAAGAGCAGCTCTGCGACATCGGCCGCCGCCTTTGGGGCCGCGCCTACGTGGACGGCAACGGCGGCAACATCGCCATCAAGGTCGGCGAGGACATCGCGATCTGCACGCCCACGCTGGTCAGCAAGGGTTTCATGAAGCCGGAGGACATGTGCCTCGTGGACTTCGAGGGCAACCAGCTCGCCGGCGTGAAGCGCCGCACGAGCGAGATTCTCATGCACCTGGAGATCATGAAGCGGCAGCCCAAGGCCGTCGCGACGTGCCACTGCCATCCGCCTTACAGCACCGGCTTCGCGGTCGCCGGCCTCGTGCCGCCGACATGCATGATTCCCGAGTATGAAGTGTTCGCGTCCGTGGCGGTCGCGCCGTATCGCACCCCCGGCACGCCGGAGATGGGCAAGCTCGTCGCCGACCTCGTGGACAAGCACAACACCATCCTGATGGCGAACCACGGCGTGGTGAGCTGGAGCCACAACAACGTCGAGGACGCCTACTTCAAGATGGAGATCCTCGAGGCTTACTGCCGGACGATTCTCGTGACCGCGCAGGTGGGCAAGCCGGCGCAGACCATGACCGCGCCGCAGCTCCAGGACTTGCTCAAGATCAAGCAGAGCCTCGGCATCCCCGACCCGCGCCACGGGTTGAAGGAGTGCGAGCTGTGCGACAACGCGGAGTGGCGTCCGGGCGTCGCGTGCGCGGTGCCGCCGAAAGCGGAGTCCGCCACACTGGACCCGGAAGCGGAGCGAACCGTGCAGGCGATCACAGACCAGATTCTTGCGCAGATGAAATGAAACACGGATTGAGCACGGAAGAGAGACCGCAAACGTGGATTCATCTTCCCCAACCCGTGTTTCTTCCGTGTTCAATCCGTGGCTAGAAGAAAATTGAGATTATGAAAGTCACCATCATCGGCGGCGGCGGGCGCGTGGGTTCCTGCGCGGCCTTCGCCCTGCAATGCGGCGGGCTTGTTGCCGAGCTGCAAATCCTCGACGCCAACAAGGACACCGCCGAGGGAGAGGCGCTCGACCTCCTCCACGGCAGCGCGTTCTGCGGCGACCAGAAGATTTACGCCGGCGACTACGCCCGCGCGGCGGACAGCGACATCTTCCTCATCACCGCCGGCCTGCGCCGCAAGCCCGACGAGTCACGGCTCGACCTCATCAACCGCAACGTCGCGCTCTTCGTCGGCATCCTTGACAGCATCAAGTCCGCCGGCTTCCGGAAGGACGCGCAGGTCTTCGTCGTGTCGAACCCGGTGGACATCCTCACGCAGCTCGCCGTGCAGCGGCTGGGCCTGCCGTGGCCGCAGGTCTATGGCCTCGGCACGATGCTCGACACGTCGCGCTTCAGTTCGTTCATCGCGGACGAGCTCAAGCTCGCGCCCACGCAGGTGAAGGCGCTCATCCTCGGCGAGCACGGCGACTCGATGCTGCCCGTCTGGTCGAGCGCAACGGTGAACGGCCTGCCGCTCACTGGATTGCCGGAATGCTCGCCCGGTTTCCAGAACGCCGTCTTCGAGCGCACCAAGGGCAGCGGCGCGGAAGTCATCAAGAAGAAGGGCGGTGCCGGCTGGGCGGTGGGCATCGCGATCCGTGACGTGATCCACGCGGTGCTGCTCAACAAGAAATCCCTGCTCCCCGTTTCCTCGCTTGTGCAGGGCACCTACGACATCCGCGACATTTGCCTGAGCGTGCCGAGCGTGGTGGGCCGCGGCGGCGTGCTCAAGCACGTCGAGATCAAGCTGTGGCCGAAGGAACACATGGCGTTGCAGGCCTCGGCCCGCGCGCTGAAGGACACGCTGGCAAAGGTGAAAGTCTGATTCTTCATCCACGGATGAAACACGCATCAAACACGGAGAAGAAAGCACGCCGGGGGATTCCTTTTCCCCCATCCGTGTTCAGTCCGTGTTTCATCCGTGGCTAAATAATGAAATCTCTCGACGCCAAACTTACGGAGATCAAAGCGAATCGCGCTTCGCGCGCGTTCATCATCGCCGACGCGAAGGACGCGGACATGGCGTTCGGTGTGCGTGCGCCGGGGCCGCGTGGCTTTCTCGCCAAGCACGGCTCGCAGCCCGCGAAGTTCTCCCCCGAGGTCTGGAGCCGCGACGAGTTCGGCTATCGGAACCTGCCTGAGTTCCTCGACATCATCCGCGAGGTCACGCACCAGGGCTTGGTGGACATCATGCTGATGTCCGCCTACGTGAGCGAACAACTCGCCATCAAGGACGGCCTCTTCCGCGATTCACACGTCACGCCGGCCGCGCGCGCCAACGACACCACGGACGTCTGGGCCGCGCGCCATGGCTGCTACACCCGCGAGCCGTCCCAGCCTTTCCGCAGCGCCAGCATCGACCACA
>JACRJY010000034.1 GCA_016235585.1 Verrucomicrobiota bacterium
ATCCCCGCCGTGCTGCTCGCCGAGCGGAAAAAAATCACGCGCGTGGTGCGGATGATTGAACAGTCGTTCCAGCGCGGCGGGCGGCTGTTTTACGTCGGCGCGGGCACGAGCGGGCGGCTCGGCATTCTCGACGCGAGCGAATGCCCGCCCACGTTCCGCACGCCGCCGGAACTGGTGCAGGGCATCATCGCCGGCGGCCAGCGCGCCATCTGGCAGGCCGTGGAAGGCGCGGAGGACTCGGCCCCGGCAGGCGCGCGCGCGGTGGAATTTCGCGGCGTGCGGCGCGGCGATGTCGTGGTGGGCATCGCCGCCAGCGGGCGCACGCCGTTTGTGTGGGGCGCGCTGCGCGCGGCGAAAAAGCGCGGCGCGAAAGCCGTGCTGCTGTGCTTCAATCCCGCCGTCGCCCGGCTGCACGGCCACGGTTTGGATTTGATTCTCGCGCCGGACATCGGCCCGGAAATTCTCACCGGCTCCACGCGCCTGAAATCTGGCACGGCGACCAAGCTGCTGCTCAACATCTTCACCACCGCCGCGCTGGTGCGCGGCGGAAAAGTCATCAGCAACCTGATGGTGGACTTGAATCCGTCGAACACCAAGCTGCGCGACCGCGCGGTGCGCATCTTGCACGAGTTGACCGGCGCGGACGCCGCCGCGTGCCGCGCCACGCTGGAGCAATCCCGCTGGGTGGTGAAAGAGGCGTGGGGGCGGCTCAAGAAATCCAAGCGGTGAACTTTGAACTTGGAGCTTCGCACGCCCGCGAACACACTCCAGCCGACACATGAGCTTTCTCGCGCCACTGTTCCTCGTGGGAGCGCTTGCGGTCGCGCTGCCGGTCGTCTTCCACCTGATCCGGCGCACGACCCGCGAGCGCGTGCCGTTCAGCTCGCTCATGTTCCTCACCGCCACGCCGCCGCGCGTCACGCGCCGCAGCCGGCTGGAAAACATTTTTCTCCTGCTCCTGCGCTGCCTCGTCATCGGCCTGCTGGCCGTGGGTTTCGCGCGTCCGTTCCTGCGCCACGCCGAAACCGCCGCCGCCGAGTCCGGGCCGGGCCGCCGCGTGCTGGTGCTCGTGGACACCAGCGCGAGCATGAGACGCGACGGGCTTTGGGCCGGGGCGCAGGCGCAGGCGGCGGAGGTTTTGAAAAAACTTTCCCCGATGGATCAAGCCGCCGTGTTCGCTTTTGACCGCACGCTGAACCGGCGGGTTTCGTTTGAAGATTGGGAAACTCTCCCGCTCGCCGAGCGCGCCGCTACAGCGCTGAAGCGGCTCGAATCCGCCGGCCCCGGCTGGGCCGCGACGCACCTCGATGCCGCGTTGACCGGCGCGGCGGAGGCGCTTGAAGGTCGCGAAAGTGCCGCGCGGCAAATCCCGCGCAAGAAGCAGCTCGTCGTCATCAGCGATTTTCAGGAAGGCAGCCGGCTCAACACGCTCCAGGGTTTTGAGTGGCCGAAGGAAATTGAGATTGTCCCCGCGCCCGTGAAGTCGCGCCGCACGTTGAACGCCGGATTGCAACTGGTTCCCGAAGGCGAGGAGTCCGGCAAGAGTGACGCGGGCACCCGCGTCCGCGTGATGAACGCCGCCGACTCCAAGCGCGAGCAGTTCCAAATCGGCTGGGTGCGCGGCGCGGAGAAATCTTTTGCCGGTGCCGCCGTGGATGTCTATGTGCCGCCGGGCCAGAGCCGAGTCGTCAACGCGCCGACGCCGCCGACGGGCGCGGTGGCGGAGCGCGTGTGGCTCAAGGGGGACGACGAGGAGTTCGACAATGTCGTGTTCGCGCTCGCCACGCCGCCGACCCGCGCGAACGTGCTGTATCTCGGTCGCGACGACGGCAAGGACACGGCGCAACCGCTCTATTTTTTGCGCCGGGCGTTTCAGGAGACGCGCCGCCAGGTGGTGCAGGTCATCGCGCGCACGCCGGACGCGGTGCTGACGGCGGCGGACTTGGAGCGGGTTTCGCTCATCGTGGTTGGCGATGCGCCGTCCACGGAGCGTCTTGGTTTTCTGCGGCAGGCGCTGGCGGGCGGCAAAATCGTTTTGTTCACGCTCAAGTCGCGGGAGGCCGCCGCGCCGCTGGGGCCGCTGCTCGGCGTCGAGGACTTGCGCGCGGACGAGGCGGCGGTGGCGAACTATGCGATGTGGGCGGAGATTGATTTCCAGCACCCGCTCTTCGCGCCGTTCGCCGACCCGCGCTTCAGCGACTTCACCAAGATTCATTTCTGGAAGCACCGCCGGCTGCCGGTGGAAAAAATCCCCGGCGCGCGCGTGCTGGCGCGGTTCGACAACGGCGACGCCGCGTTGGTGGAAGCCGCCGCCGGCAAAGGCCGCGTGTTCATTCTCACCGCCGGCTGGCATCCGGCGGACAGCCAGCTCGCGGTGTCGTCGAAGTTCGTGCCGCTGCTCTACTCGCTGCTCGAACAGGGCGGCGGCGGGCGGAACGGACCGCTGCAATTCATCGTCGGCGACGAGGTACCGCTGCCGCCGGACGCGCAGGCTTCCGCCGTCACCGTCCGCAAGCCGGACGGCAAGGAGATGTCGCTGGCGGCGGGCGCGACGAAGTTTTCCCAGACCGATCAGCCGGGAATCTACACGATCACGATGGCGGGCGGCGCGGCGCAGCGGTTCGCGGTGAACCTTGACCCGGCGGAAAGCCGCACCGCGCCGCTCTCGCTCGACGAACTGGAACGGCTCGGCGTGCCGCTCAAAAAACTTGATCCAAGCGCGGTGCAACTGGCCCGGTCACAGCGCGAGTTGCAAAACGCCGAGTTGGAGGGCCGCCAGAAAATGTGGCGGTGGCTCGTGGTGGCCGCGCTGCTGGCGCTGGCTGTGGAGACGCTGCTGGCGGCCTGGCTGACACGGCGCAGCACGGTGGAATCAACGCCCGCGTAGAATCGCAGAAGACTCACCATGAAACTTTGCCGGTTTGAAATCACGGGTCAGACACCACGCATCGGATTGTTGAATGACGACTTGAGCGTTTTGGATTTGAGCGCCGCCGGAGTCACGAACCTGGAATCGTTGCTCGAAGATGACGCGCTGCCGCAGCGGCGCGCGGAACTGGCGAAGAAAAACCTGCCGCGCCTCGCGCCCGGCCAGTTCAAGCTGCTCGCGCCCGTCGAGCGGCAGGAGGTCTGGGCGGCGGGCGTCACGTATCTCCGCAGCAAGAAGGCGCGCATGGAGGAGTCCGACTTCAGCGCGAGCGCCTACGACCGCGTTTATGAGGCGGCGCGCCCGGAGATTTTTTTCAAATCACTGCCAGAAAAAGTCGTCGCAACGGGCGACGCCGTGGGCATCCGCAAGGACGCGCGCTGGAACGTGCCGGAGCCGGAGCTGGCGCTGGTGCTGAATTCGCGCGGGCGCGTCGCCGGCTTCACCATCGGCAACGACATGAGCTCGCGCGACATCGAGGGCGAGAACCTGCTCTATCTGCCGCAGGCGAAGATGTATCACCGCTCGTGCGCCGTCGGACCGTGCATCGTCGTGGGCGCGGACGAGACGGAAGCGCGCGGCTGGAAAATTTCCGTGGAGATTCGCCGCGATGGAAAGCCCGTGTTCACGGGCGAAACTTCCGTCGGGCAAATCAAGCGCGGCTTCGGCGAACTGGCGGAATATCTTTTCCGCAGCCAGCAGTTCCCTCACGGCGCGGTGCTGCTGACCGGCACGGGCGTGGTGCCGCCGGACAACTTCACGCTGCGCCCGTGCGACATGGTGCGGATCGGCATCTCCGGCATCGGCGTGCTGGAAAATTTCGTCGAGGAAGTTTGAGGCCGGATGCCGGACGCGACCCAGGCCGGCGGTTTCAAGCGGACGGGGCGCGAAGCAAACCCCGCCACCGCTTTGACAGCGGATACATCCACACCGTCCGCCAGATCAGCGCGCGCACCTCGTCACGCGACACCTTGATGCGCTTCTCCGGGTCGAGCACGCGGCCCCGGCGCAGCTTGTGGAGCGTGTCCATGCCGAGCAGCACGGGCCAGGCGCACGCCAAGCGCACGCGCACATGACGGAACGGCAGCGAGTTCGTGTATTCCCAGCCCGCCGTCAGGTGCGACTCCGCGCGATGCAGATACTCCTCGTAGAGCGGCTTGAGCTTCGCCTCGTTCTTCGGCAAAAGCAGATCCGCCGGTGCAAGGCCGGTTTCCGCGAGTCGTTCGGCGGGCAGGTAACATCTTCCCTGCCGCAAGTCCGCCGGAAGGTCGCGGAGGATGTTCACCAGTTGCAGGCCCTTGCCGAACCGCACGCCGTTCGCCAGCAACACGTCGTCCTTCAGCGGCGCGTGCGGAAAGAGATGCCCCCGGCACATCCTCGTCCAAAATTCGCCGACGCAGCCGGCCACGCGATACGTGTAATCGTCCAGTTCCGCGTCCGTGTTGAGGGCGATGATGCCGTTGCCACGCGAGTGGGCAAACCGCCGCAAATCCAGCTCCTGCCCGCTGATGATGATGCCCAAGACTTCGCGGACGCGCTGCTGATCGGAATAGGAAAACGAATGGAGCACCACCAGCGCCTCCTCGAACCGCTCCAGCAGCACCTGCTCGCCGACGGAACGCTGCCGCCCCGCCAGCGCGCGGAAATCGAGCGGCTTCTCGCTGCGACCCAGCACCCGCTCGCGCAACGCCTGCAGCGCGTCGAGCCGTGCCACCGCCGGGACGATTTTCGTGTCCGCAATCGTGTCCGACGCGCGGGCCAGCAGATACGCGAGGCTGATCTGCGGGCGGATTTCCCCCGGCAGCACGCGCATCGTGAGATAAAACGAGCGCGACACCCTCCGCAGCAAATCCGTCAGCAACTCTTTCGGCGCGTGTGCCATGATCGGGGCGAGTGAAGCAAAAATTGCGGGGCGTGTCAGTAAAACGTTCTGCAAATGCGGCAGCATTTTGTGCGAGTGAAGTGGCACGAGCGATGCGGTTCCTCAACTAGGCCTATGAATCCGACTAGAATCATGGTTCTCCCGCGTGAAGGAAACGCTAGATGCGCCGGATTCACGCGCTGTGTCCTTTTTCACCATCAACCCCATGGAGGCAATTATGAATTCCGAAACCACCACCAAACCCAACGAAGCAGTCCCCACTCCCAACTGGCGCCAATGGATGCGCCGTCTGTTGGTGTGCAATCCGTTCTTCCTTTGCAGCGCCGCCTTGCTGTTGTTTGGGGTGGACAAACTTTCTGGCGATCCCGGATTTCTCGACGGCGATGAGACGCGCCAGTTGCTGTTCGCCTTCTTCGCACTGCAAATCTACGAACTGATCGTCGTGGGCACAGCGGTGGCCTTGGCCCGCCGCCAAATCTGGTATGATTCAGCGCTGCTGACGGTGCTCGACCACGGGCTGGCGCTTGTGCCGTTCATGATGATGAGCCAGGCCGTGCTGACGAGTTGGAGCCTCACGACCATGCTCACGCTGGGCGGCGGTGTGCTGGCCGCGAGCCGGGCCGCTGCTGTGCGGACATGGAATCCCCGATTCAACCTGCCCCAGAAAGCACTCGCACTCGGCGGGGCGCTGCTGCTGTTGAACCTCGCATTGCCTGTCGCGTTTCGTTTGGTGATCAAGGAGGATTTTGAGCGCTGGACGGGCCCCAACCTCTTTCTTTGGTTGTTCCTGCTGCCGCTGCTCGCCGCAAGCGCAAACCTGCTGCCCCGGCCCGCGCGTTACGGTGGACTGGGACCGGAGCGCCACTGGCTGCCGCTGTTTATCTTCGGCCTCTGGCTGGCGGCGAGCTCGGTGCATGTCTGGTGCGTGGGCTACGTGGCACACCTGCCGCTGCAACTGCACCTCCTCGCACCGCTCGCATGCGTCTGCACTTGGACAATGGCGAACCGCATTTCGGATTGCCTGCCTGAACCGTCACGGCAATGGCGCGGCGCGATGCTGCTGCTCGTCTTCGGTGCGCCGCTTTTTGCGCTGGATCATCCAGAAATTTTCTTCCCGCTGGCGGCATTGAATTTTGCCGGCTTCGCAATCCTCTGGCATCGCGCACCGAAAGAGTTCGCCCGAAGCGCGCGGAGTTTCACTCTGTCGTCGGTGCCGCTGCTGGTGGCGGGAATGCCCCAATCGTGGCTGGCGGCGATTTCGCCCGTGCTTGCCGGCGTTGATCCGATCGCGGCGAGTGTCGTGTTGTTTGTCCTGGGAGCGTCGCTCCATTCAATGCAATGGCAGGCGGGCACGTTCGGCGCTTTGGCGGCGGCCTCGGCGGCCGGCGGATTTTATCCCCACGAACCGATGCACGCTGCAACGCAGGCAGGCTTGGTGTTTCTCTTCATCCACAGCTTGCGCTGGGTTGGTGACGGCAGAGCAGACCACAGCGCACTTCGCTGGGGCATGACCGCCGCGTGGATTGGTAACGCATGGATGTGGATGCACGGCGCGGGATGGCCGCAGGGAGTTTTCACCATGTCGGGCGCGGTGCTGGTCGCGCTGGCGGCACTGACAACGTGGTGGCGGTGGCGGCTTCCAGTGGCTCGGTCGCTGATGGTGGGTTGTGCTGGCGTCATGCTCGCGGGGCCGGGCAACTGGTTTCTCATTTACAGCCGTCCGGGGCAGTTGGCGCTGGCCGCGAGCCTCCTATTGTTCGCCGTGGGCATCGCGCTTGCATTGACACGGCATCGTTGGGAACGCTGCCTGCATCAAGACAAACCGGGCTGATCAAATAAACGCACGGAGACGCACGGTGTGTGCCTCCGTGCGCGACGCTTTCCCAAACGAAGCGGGGTGAAATTTTCAGTAAGGTTTGCTACTTTAGCTTCTTTGTCCACTGCGCCAACTGCCGCTTCACTTCCCGCGCTCCCGGCGCGCCGGTGAGCGCGCGGCGCTGCATGGCCTGGGCGAGATTGAAGACATTTTTCACGTCGGGGCCGAACTTCGGCGAGACGGCCCGGAACTCCGCAACGGTGACTTGGTCGAGCGGACGGCCGGATTTCTCCGCGAACGCCACGACCGCACCGACGGCGTGATGCGCCTGTCGGAACGGCATTCCCTTCTTCACCAGATAGTCCGCGAGGTCGGTGGCGAGCAGCGTCGGGTCGCCCGCCGCGCGGGCGCAGGCGGCGGCGTTCACCTTGGTGTTGGCAAGCATCGCAGCCATGAGCCGGACGCACGCGCGCACGGTGTCGGCGGTGTCGAAGAGGCGCTCCTTGTCCTCCTGCAAGTCGCGGTTGTAGGTCATCGGCAGGCCTTTCAGCAGCGTGAGCAGCGCGACGAGGTTGCCAATGACGCGACCCGACTTGCCACGCGTCAGCTCGGCCACGTCGGGATTCTTCTTCTGCGGCATGAGCGACGAGCCGGTGGTGTAGGCGTCGGCGATCTTGATGAAGTTGAACTCCGCGCTGGCCCAGAGGATCACGTCCTCCGCGAGCCGGCTCAAGTGGACGGCCAGCAGCGCGCCGGCGGCGCAGAATTCCACGGCGAAATCCCGGTCGCTCACGGCGTCCATGCTGTTCTGCGAGACGCGCGGGCGGCCCTTGTGATCCACGAAATTGAGCGTGTGCGCGACGAATTCGCGGTCAAGCGGCAGGGTGCTGCCGGCCAGCGCGCCGCTGCCGAGCGGGCAGACGTTGGTGCGGGTGTAGCAGTCCAGCAGCCGCCCGTCATCGCGCTTCAGCATCTCGACATAGGCGAGCAGGTGGTGCGCGAAGAAGACGGGCTGCGCGCGCTGGAGGTGCGTGTATCCGGGGATGAGGACGGCGGCGTTGTCCGCGCCAAGCTGGACGAGCGCCTTTTGCAGCGCGCGGATTTCGTGGTGGAGTTGGGCGATTTCATCGGTCAGCCAGAGCCGCACGTCGAGCGCGATCTGGTCGTTGCGCGAGCGGCCGGTGTGGAGCTTCGCCCCGGCGGGCACGCGGCGGGTCAGTTCGGCCTCGATGTTCATGTGGACGTCCTCGAGTTCGGGCTTCCATTTGAACTTGCCGGATTTGATTTTCCCCCCGATGGCGTCGAGGCCGCGCGCGATGGCCTTGAGTTCGGCGGTGGTCAGCACGCCGATTTTGCAGAGCATGGCAGCATGGGCCAGCGAGCCAAGGATGTCGTGCCACCAAAGCCGCTTGTCGAAGGAGACGGATTCGGAAAAGGCCGCGACATCAGCGGCGGGGCCGCCGGCAAAACGGCCGGAGCGGGAGACTGGAGATGATTTTTTCATCGTATCAAAGCGCGCCGAATGTGCGGCGGGGCGCGGAGAAAGTCACGCGCGTTTGCGCGCGGCCACTTCGGCGGCGCGGGCGCGGAGTTCCGCCAGCAGCGCGAGCGCGACCGAGCTGCCCTTGCCGTGCCAGAGCACGCCGATGACGACGGGGTCGAAGCCGGACAGCGGCAGCACGCGCACGCCGCGCGGCACCGGGCTGCCGGGCACCTGCACGAAAACGCCGAGGCCGAAGCCGTTGGCGACATACGTGGGCACGAGATCGAGCGAGTTGACCTCGATGCCGATGGGCCAGTCCACCTTCAGCCGAGCCAGGCCGCGCTGAAAATTGCGGCCCACCGCCTCGTTCGACGGCAGGCTGATGAGCGGCTCCGCGATGCGGTCGCGTCGCCACAATTCCTCCGCGGACTTGAGCGTAGACTCCGGCCCGGCGAGCAGGCATAGCGGCAGTTCGATCAGTTTCTCCGCGCGAATGCCGGCGGCGGGCCTGCCTTCAATCACGGTGATCGCAATGTCAATTTCGCGGCGGTTCAGCCAGTCCTCGATCTGCGGCTGGATGCCGTCGTGCAGCGTGAATTTCAATTTCGGAAATTTCCGCCGCAAATTTCCCAGCAGCGCGGGCAGGTGATCCTTCAGCACCACCATGGACGCGGCGATGCGCACGAGCTGCGTCGCGCCGCCACGCAGTTTCTCCGCCACCGCATCCACGTTGGCGAAGAACGGCTGGATGAATTCGTAAAGCTCCGCGCCCGCCGGCGTGAGTTGGAAGGGGCGGCGCTGAAAGAGCGTCACGCCGAGGTCGGCCTCGAGCTGCAGCACCTGCGCGCTAACCGCCGGCTGCTGGATGCCATAGGGAATGTTCCGCACCGCCTCGCTGATGCCGCCGTGGCGAGCGACGAAATAAAACAGCTCCAGGTGGTGGATGTTCATGGATTGATTTAAGCGATGGTGCGGGGAGTTTTATCAATTAACGGCGCGGAGGCAAGGCGCGTTATCAACGGCTCCAATATGAAACCGGGAACAAACCTATGCTAACCACCGACCGCCTCATTCAACTCGTCATCAGCGTGTTTCTCATCGTCGGCGTCTACCAGTTCTACTTCTGGTGCCAGCGCCATCACCTCGCCAAGCCGCGCGAGCTGCGGCTGCCGCTCGACGACAGCATCCCGTTCCGCCCGCGCTGGGTCTGGATTTACAGCTTCCTCTACTACCCGGTGATCGTCCTGATCAACCTCGTGGTCGAGTCGCCGCGCCATTATCTCTACGTGGCGATCAGCTTCATGCTGCTGCTGGGTTTTCAAATGGCGTTCTTCCTCCTCTTCCCCGTGGCGACGCCGGCGGAATGGCGCACCGTCACTGTCCGCCGGGGTCGCTCGGTGCGGTTTCTGGAGTTCGTGCAAAAGTTCGACGCGCGCTCGAACAGCTTCCCCAGCATGCACACGTCGGTGGCCACGCTGACGGCGCTGCACCTGGTGCCGTTCGCCGGCCCGTGGGCGTTCGCCTTCCCCGTGCTCATCGCGTTGAGCTGCCTGTTCACCAAGCAGCACTACGTCGTGGACTTGCCGGCGGGGGCGCTGCTGGGCTGGGGCTGTTTCGGCCTGTTCCAGATGATTTATTGAAACGAGGTGACTTATGAAATTCCAACCCATCCACGTCAATCTCCTCGCCGCCTGGCTCGGCCTGCTGCTCGGCTTCGCCAGCGGCATGCTCATGGGGCTGAAGTTCCACGAGCCGCAGTGGCTCGGCGGCTACGCCAGCTACCCGCGCCGGATGATCCGCCTCGGCCACATCTCCTTCTTCGGCCTGGCGATGGTGAACCTCATGTTCTACTTCGTCGCCCCGTCGTTCCCGGCGGCGAAACTTTCCGTCACCGTGGCCTCATGGCTGTTCGTCGTGGGCGCGGCCACGATGCCTGTGTGCTGCGGACTAATGTTATTGGGGCCACGCTGGAGGAACGCCTTCGCGGTTCCAGTTGTGAGTCTTATTGTCGGCGCTTCGTTGACTTTGACCGCAATTGTTCAACAGACAGCGCTATGAAATTTGCCCTCTTTATTTTAGGAGCGCTTCTTGTCGTTGATGCCATCTACTTCGGCTTCTCTCTCATCTCCAGCGAGGGTTACGAGGACGTAGTTGGACCTATCATTTACGCACTTCTATTCGGGCTTCCGGTGGTGGGTGCCTTTATCGCGCTGTTATGTGTCCATTTGTTCAAACGCAAGCGGTGAAAACACATTAGAGCTTATGAAAACAACAAAGATTGGCTTCATCGCCATGAGCGGCGTCCGGGCGCAGAACCCGGAACTCCTCGCCGCCGGCCTCACACTGCCCGGCTTCATCGAGCGCAGCAAAGTCATCGCCTCGCTGCCGAGCCTCTCGCTCCTCACGCTCGCCGGCCTGACGCCGGGAAAATTCCACGTCGAATACCACGAGATCGCCGACCTGAAGCAACTGCCCGAACTGCCGACGCACTTCGATCTCGTCGCGCTCACCTCGCTTTCGGCGCAAATCTACGACGCCTACAAAGTCGCCGACCACTACCGCGCGCTGGGCATTCCCGTCGTCATGGGCGGGCTGCACGTCACGTCGTTGCCGGAGGAAGCCGGGGAGCATTGCACCAGCGTGGTGGTGGGCGAGGGGGAACCGCTCTGGCCCGAGGTGCTGGACGACTTTGAGCGCGGCTGCCTCAAGCCGCTCTACGTCCAGTCACCTCGCGGCCAGTTCGATTTGCGCGACGCGCCGATGCCGCGCTTCGATTTGCTCGCCCCGGAGAAATACAACCGCATCACCGTGCAGACCAGCCGCGGCTGCCCGCACAAATGCGAGTTCTGCGCCAGCTCGATCCTGCTCACGTCGCGCTACAAGCTGAAGCCCGTCGAGAAGGTCATCGCCGAGATTCGTGAGATCAAAAAAATCTGGCCGCGCCCGTTCATCGAGTTCGCCGACGACAACAGCTTTGTCCACCGCGAACACTACAAGGCGCTCCTGCGCGAGTTGGCGAAGGAAAACATCCGCTGGTTCACCGAGGCCGACGTGCGCGTGGCCGAGGATGACGAACTGCTCGCCCTGATGCGCGACGCCGGCTGCCAGCAAGTGCTCATCGGCCTCGAAAGCCCCCGCCGCGCCAGCCTCGACGGCCTGGAGACGAACACGAACTGGAAAATCCGCCAGCAAGAGAAGTATCTCTCCGCCATCGCCAAAATTCAGTCCTACGGCGTCACCGTGAACGGCTGTTTCATCCTCGGCCTCGACGGCGGCACGCCGGAGGATTTCGATGAGGTGTTCCGCTTCGTGCGCGCCTCCGGCCTTTACGAGGTGCAGATCACGTTTCTCACCGCGTTCCCCGGCACGCCGCTTTACGCGCGGCTCAAGGCCGAGGGCCGCATCCTCCGCGACCGCGCGTGGGGCTTGTGCACGCTCTTCGACATCAATTTTCAGCCGAAGAGCATGACCGCCGCCGAACTGCAGGCCGGCTTCATGGGCCTCGTGAAAAAAATCTACAACGCCGGCGAAACCGCCGAACGCCGCCGCAACTTCAAGCGCCGCCTGAAATTCTCGCCGAACTTTGGCCGCCACGCGACGCAACTCACCGAACAATTGGCCGCATGATTTCACGCCACGCCGGTTTTCCGCGCAGGCGCGGAAATGGACAAGGCAAGGGCAGCTCAAGCACTTTTAGCGGTTGAAGCTCCCGAATACCGCATCTTGAAACACATTATTCGAGGCCTCTGCAAAAATGCCGCAAAGTAGTGGGCCAGGCATCTTGCCCGTTCAGTTTGCTCGAAAACAAGTCCCCACTGGACAGGCAAGATGCCTGTCCCACTGCGTTTTGCAAAGGTCTCAAATCATCTCCGCACGGGGGAATTTATTCCCGGCGAGCTACTTTTCTCCAAACGCCATCATCTGCCCCGCCGTCCGCACGTAGAGTTTTCCTTCCACGAGGGCGGGCGTGGCTTGAATGGCTTCGCCGAGATCGTTTTTCGCGAGGATGTTCAGCGCGTCGCCCGCCTGCACCACGACGATGACGCCCTTCTGCGAGGTGAAATAGACCTTGCCATCCGCCGCCACGGGCGAGGCATAGTAATCACCCAGCGTGCCGAGGCGTTCGTCCTGGTAGAGCGGCTGACCGGTCTTCGCGTCCCAGCAGGTGGCCATGCCGCCGTTGCGAATGGTGTAGAGGCGGCCCTGATAATGCAGCGGCGACGGGATGTAGGGCAGGCTGCGCTTCTGTTTCCAGAGGACGTGCGTCTGCGTGATGTCGCCGGTGCCGCCGGGGCGGATGGCCATGAGGCAGTTCTCCGCCTTGGCGAACACGCCGGACATCGTCTCCCATTCCACGCGCGTGGCGACGCCGTCCTTGTTCACGTCAATCTGCGAGAAGCGGCTGCTCAACGGCCCCTTGGGCATTTCGGCGGTGCTGATTTTGCCGTCCTTGTTCTTGTCGTTCGCGGCGAGATATTCGTCGAACGGCGGCATCGTCAAGCGGTCGCTCTCGTCGCCGCCGACGTTCCAGCTCGCCACGAAGAGCAGTCCATCACCCGCCGTCGGCGATGCGCCGGAGACACGCGCCATGCCCTGCACCCGCCAGCGCTCCTTGCCGTCGGCGAGATTGTAGGATTTGAGCCAGACATTGCCGGGAACAATGATTTCCTCCGCGCCGTCGTGTCGCCAGAGGAACGGCGTGGCGAAGCCGCGAAAGAATCCCGTGCGTTCCACGCGCCATTTTGTTTCACCGGTGCGCTTGTCCACGGCGAGCAGGTAGGAGTTCATGTCCTGGTCGCAGTTCAAAATCAGCAAATCCCCGGCGAGGATGGGCGACGTGCTGGTGCCGAACTCGACAATCGGCGGCGGGAGTTTCTGATACCATTTCTCGTTTCCATCAAGGTCGTAGCAAAGCAGGCCGAACGAGCCGAAATAAACATACACGCGCTCGCCGTCCGTGGCGGGCGTGGGTGCGGCCGGGCTGCCGGTGCGGTGCGCCGGCTCGACGCTTTCCGTCGCCGCCGCGCGCCGCCAGAGGAGGTGGCCATCGCGGCGGTCGAGGCAGAACGTGAACAACTGGCCCTTTTCGACGCCGGTGAGAAAGATGAGATTGCCGACGATGCACGGCGAGGAATGGCCGGCGGGCAGCGGAACTTTCCAGAGGAGATTCGTCGCGGGGCCGAAGTGAACCGGTGCCTTGCCGCCGGCGGCGACGCCCGTGCCGTCCGGCCCGCGGAACTGGGGCCAGGATGGTTCGGCGGCGCGGACGGAAAGCGTGAGCAGCAAAACGAACAATAGAAAATTTCTGGCGAATGGCGGCAACATGGTGCGGCAGTTTTGCCACGAAGCGCGTTTGACCAAAAGCAAAAAGACCGGGCGATGCGGCGCTTCAATCCGAATTCCGAAGCTGGGGAGCACACCCGCCCTCGGGTGTGGCTGGATGCGCCCTCGCATCCAGCTCGGTGGCGTGAACCAAGATCGTGAAAACTCCGCACGACTTCGTGTCAGGCGAGTTTTCCGCGAGGGCGCGGAAAACTGCACGCGAGGCGCGTGCGCTCCCCGTTGCTTCGGAGTTCGCG
>JACRJY010000003.1 GCA_016235585.1 Verrucomicrobiota bacterium
GCCGAGGATCGCGTCCTTGGCGGCCTTGGCGACGCGGAACTTCACGACGCGCTTGGCGGGGATGTTGATCTGCTCGCCGGTGGCCGGGTTGCGGCCGATGCGGGCCTTGCGGTTCACAAGGACGAGCTTGCCGAGGCCGGGGAGCGTGAAGCTGTTCTTCGCGTTCTTGTAGGCGAGCTCGGCGATGTTCTCGAGGATGGCGACGGCGGCCTTCTTGGAGATGCCGGCCTTCTCGGCGACCGCGGCGGCGACTTGGGATTTGGACAGTGCTTTTGCCATAGTGTGTCTTTGTTTGTTGTTGTTGATTGAGTGATTGTCTTGCGACTTGCGGGCAATAAAAAACCGATCACCGGATCGGTGCAAGGGAAAAATGATCAATTTTCACCGGCCTTATTCCGCTGTCCGCCGGGCGCACACCGAGGCTTGACTTGATAATTCCCTTCCGCAACATCGGCGCATGGCGAGCCTGTTCACCATCCAGAGTGAATTCCGTTACGAAATCGTCCGCAAGATTTTCGAGGGCGGGATGGGCGTCGTCTATGAGGCGGAGCAGCACGGCGCGCGGGACTTCGTGAAGCGGATCGCCATCAAGGTCATCCGCCAGAGCTTCGCCAACCAGGGGATGTTCATCGAAAACTTCATCGGCGAGGCCAAGCTCGTCGCCGACCTGATTCACACGAACATCGTCCAGACCTACCACCTCGGCGAGGCGCGCGGCATCTACTTCATCTCCATGGAGCTGATTCGCGGCGTGAACCTCGAGCAGTTCCACCAGCAGCACGTCACCACGCGCAAGCAGCTGCCAAAGGAGCTGGCGGTCTTCATCGCCAGCCGCGTTGCCCGCGGGCTGGCCTACGCGCATACGAAGCGCGACAAGGACGGGAAGAACCTCGGCCTCGTCCACCGCGATGTAAGCCCGAAGAACGTGATGATCGCCTTCGAGGGCGACGTGAAGCTCACGGACTTCGGCATCGCCAAGGCGCGCGGCTTTTTGCAGGATCAGGAGGGCGAGGTCGTCGCCGGCAAAGCGGACTACATGAGCCCGGAGCAGGCGAACTTCCAGAAGACCGACGCGCGCTCGGACATTTTCTCCGTTGGCATCGTTCTCGCGCACCTGCTGCTCGGCTACAACGTGTTCAAGGGCCAGACGCTTGAGGAGTCGCGCCAGCGGGTGATGACGATGCCGATTCCTGATTTTCGCAGCCTGGACAGCCGCGTGGACGACTTGCTCAACGAAATCCTCCAGCGCTCGCTCAAGCGTGATCTCGGCGAACGGTATTCCAACGCCACGGAACTACTGCTGCAACTGGAGAAATATATTTATCAAGTCGGCTACGGCCCGACGAACGAGACGCTCGGCCGTTACATCCGCGACCTGTTCGCCTACTCCGAGCCGGGCCAGGAATCTGCCGACAAAAACGCCACGATGATCTTCGACCGGACGAAGAGCCGTTGAGCGCCGCGCTGCCCGATGAAGAAACGCTCCGCCTCTCCGCAAACCGTCGTCCTCGGACTGCTGCAAACCAGTTGCTCCGCCGACCCCGCAGCCAATCTCAAGAAAACCCTCGCCGCTGCCGAGCGCGCGGCGAAGGCCGGCGCACAGATCATCTGCACGCAGGAACTTTTCCGCTCGCAGTATTTCTGCCAGAGCGAGGATCACGAGAACTTCAAGCTCGCCGAGCGTATTCCGGGGCCGAGCACGGAGGCGTTCCAGAAGCTCGCGCGCAAGCACAAGGTCGTCGTCATCGCCTCGCTGTTCGAGAAGCGCGCCGCCGGGCTTTACCATAACACCGCCGCGATCATTGACGCGGACGGCTCGCTGCTGGGCTGCTACCGCAAGATGCACATCCCGGACGACCCGCTCTTCTACGAGAAGTTTTACTTCACGCCCGGCGACCTCGGCTTTCGCGCGTGGGAGACGCGCTACGGCAAGATCGGCGTGCTCATCTGCTGGGATCAGTGGTATCCCGAAGCCGCGCGCCTCACCGCGATGCAGGGCGCGCAGATTCTTTTCTACCCGACCGCCATCGGCTGGCATCCGAACGAGAAGGTCGAATATGGCGTGAACCAGCACGGCGCGTGGGAAACCATCCAGCGCTCCCACGCCGTCGCCAACGGCTGCTTCGTCGCCGTCGCCAACCGCATCGGTCTGGAAAAACCTGTCGGCGGCGATGGCATTGAGTTTTGGGGCCAGAGTTTCGTCGCCGGCACCTCCGGCCAGATCATCGCCAAGGCCAGCGTGAACAGAGAGGAAACCCTTCTCGTGCCGGTGGACTTGAGCAAAGTGGACGTGACGCGCACGCACTGGCCTTTCCTGCGCGACCGCCGCATTGACGCCTACGACGGCCTGACCAAACGGTTGCTCGACTGACCAAGGAGCGCGGGCAGCCCGCCCGCGATTTGCCGCATGGCTGAAATCACACTCGCCCGGACGGAAGCCGAAATTCTTCGTTGCTACCCCGTCATGGCCGAGTTGCGCCCGCACTTGAGCCGCGAGAATTTTCTCCAGCAAGTCCAACGGCAGCAGCGCGAGGGATTTTTCCTTGCGTTCCTCGAATCCGGCGGCGAAGTGAAATCTGTCGCGGGCTACCGCCTTCTGGAAAACCTGGCGTGGGGCAAATTCCTCTACGTGGACGACCTCGTCACTGCCGAGCGCGCCCGCTCGCAGGGTTTCGGACAGCAATTGCTCGACTGGCTGGTGGTCGAGGCCCGCGCGCAGGGCTGCGCCCAGTTTCACCTCGACTCCGGCGTGCAGCGTTTCGGCGCGCACCGCTTTTACCTCGCGCAGCGGATGGACATCACGTGCCACCACTTTGCGATGAAACTGTGAGAGGCAGGTTCCGTTCGACATTTCCGCTGGCGCGTCGCGGATCAAAAAATCCGTGTTCCCTCCGTGTTTCATCTGTGGCTAAACTGGCTGCACCAGAGCAAGCCATGCGCCGCAAATACGAAGGTTACATCTTCCAGTTCACCGCTGCGGATCACGGCGGACGTCACATCCATGTGTTCCGGGACAATCGCCCGGTGGGCGTGTATGACCGCGTGGACGGGCCGGTTCGCGGGCTGGAGCGGGAGTGGAATCGAGGTTTGCAAGCGGGACTGGAAAAGTTTATAGGTGAACTCAATGAACGTGGACATTTCCTGGGCTGAACTCGTGGCCGAGCGCGTGTGGTTCGACGCTTCCTGCGGGCGGCTCTTCGTGCAGGCGGGTGACTTTGTGAACGGCATCGAGTTCGCCAAGATTCCCGACGCGGACTTCGAGTCGGGCGCGCCGGTGAAATCCTTCTCCATCGGCCAGTCCGGCAGCGTCGTCGTCTGCCATCACCGCGACGGCAAGGAAACCTGGCTGCCGGTGGGTATGTGGCTGCCGGAGGGGTTCACGCCAAAAGGGAATTGACCGCAGCTCTGCAA
>JACRJY010000033.1 GCA_016235585.1 Verrucomicrobiota bacterium
GCGCCCGGTGAGGAAGCCGAGTCCGTAGCGCGCGATGACCGGCCACGTCATCCGCGCAAACACGAGCACGTCGAGCAGGCCGTCGCGCGGGTTCGCGTTCGGGAAAAAGGGCAGCCTGCCGCCGTAAAACCGGCCATTGCCAAGCAGCACGAATTCGCCGCTGACAGTGCGGCCATTCGCGGTGACGTGAATCATGGGATGCGGCTCGCGCATGGCCTTCACCCCGGCGATGACGTAGGCGAGCGGGCCGACTTTCTTTTTCAACTCCCAGCTCACGAGTTCAATCGCCCGCGCGTCGAGGCCGGCCCCGGCGAGCTGGGCGAAGCAGCGGCGTTGCATTTGCCACGTTTCGGAAGGACGAGCTACGCGAGTCCCTGTTTCCTCCTTGTGGTCTGGAATGAGTGGGACTCGCGTAGCTCGTCCTTCCGAAGCGGTGAACTCGGCCTGCGGCAGGTCAATCGCCGTCTCGCGACCGCGCGCGATGGTTTCCCACGCGGCGCGGAGCTTTATTGGCAGGCCGTGTTCCTTGGCAAAGACGTTCACCGTGCCGAGCGGCAGCACGCCGAGGCGCGCGCGCCGGAGGCCGTCCGGCGCGTCGGCAAGGCCGTTGAGCACTTCGTTCACCGTGCCGTCGCCGCCGGCGGCCACGATGGTGTCAAAGCCCTCGCCCACCGCCTCCGCTGCGAGCCTGCGCGCGTGGCCGGGGGACGCGGTGGGTTTGAGCGCAACGTCCGCGCCGAACTCATCGAGATGCCGCCGGAAGTGGCGCGCCTTGCCGCCCTTGGCGGTGGGATTGAAGATGACGCAGACGCGCATGGCCTAAAATTTAGCCACGGATGAAACACGGATGAAACACGGAGTTGTTTTCATCGTAGAGGCGAGAGTTATTGAATGGGAAATCATGGTATGCCGATTAGAAAACGTGCGAGCAGCGCTTCGGGGTAACGATGATTCGCTGTGACTATCGTCCTCTCCAAACCTTCTTCGTGTCTTCGTCCAACAAAGTTGCCCGAAACATTTCATCGTCCATAATCTTACGAGTCACTTTGGCAAAGCTACTATAGGGGTTGTCTTTGCTGTGCTCAAAACGGAGAACACCAAACACTGTGCGCTCGTCGTTTCTAAAAAAGAGTTCATAGGGATCCTCGCCCGGCTTTCTATCGGGTAGCCAACGGTGATGAAACAAAAAGTGCCACCGGTGTCCATGGCGGTCGTGGAATTTCTTCGTCTGATATGACCAAGTATCCGTTCCTTTCATAAACTGCGAGGTAGTTCGATTATTTCTTCACCTTTAATTCCAAAATCCTGCCCGGCATCTGCGGCAGGCCGCTCTGGTGGTCGAGCGGGCGCGTGTATTCGGCGAGGAACAGCCGGCCCGGCCCGGCGTGAATGATGTCAATGGGCCGCGCCAGCGGCGCAATCGCCGTCTTCATCGTCGCGGCGTAAGTGCCGTCGGATTTTTTCGTCAGCCGCGCTTGGAGCAGATCGAAACCCACGTCACGCGGTTTCTTCAGCAGGTTGCCAAAGCGCGTGATGAGAAACGTCCCGCGCCAGCCGTCGGGAAAATCATCACCGAGAAACACGATGCCCGCCGGCGATGAGTGCGGATGAAACGTGTGAACCGGCTTGCCGTCGAAACCGCCGTCCGGGCCGAGGTTCGCCACGGGCCGGGTGAACCGTTGCCCCGTCGGCGTGTCAGGCGTGTGCGGATACGGCTTCTCATTCGAGTCGGCGAACTGGAACGGGAAGCCGTAGTGGCGGCCTTTTCGAGGACGTTCAACTCCTCCGGCATGTCGGCGTCCGGGCCGTTTTCGGTAGCGAGCAGGCGGCCTTCGTTGTCCCAGCAGAAGCCGAACGCGTTCCGCAAGCCGCGCGCGATGACTTTGATTTCCGGCTTCGCGGCCTTCGGGTCGAGCCGCCACAGGCAGGCGGTGAGCGGCGTTTCGCCTTCGGGAGAATACTTCGGGTCTTTGCCCGGCTCGCCGCCGTCGGTGCGCGAGCCGCTGTTCACGTAGATGAATCCGTCCGGGCCGAGCGCGAGGTGGTTCACGCAATGGTTGAACGGCCCGATGCCCCACGGATACGACGCACGCAGCCACGGTTGCGGATCGAACGGGTCGCCGTCGCTCACGTCGGTGGTGCGGAAAATCGTGACCTCGTCGGTGACGGGCGCGGCTTTTTCGTTGCGCTGGTTGACGACGATGTAGAGACGGTTCTGTCCGTCAAGCATCATGCCGGTGCAGGTGGGGCGTCCGAGCGACGGGTCAATGTAGCGCTCGCCACGCAGCAGCAGGCGGAAGCTGCCGGCCTTCGTGTCCACGCGCCAGACGTTGCCGTTGACGGCGAGAACGTAGAGCACGTCGCTTTTGCCGTCGCCCGCGAGGCGTGTGGGATTTTCCGGCAGATGCGCCACGTCACGCAGCGTGAAACCCGCCGGCGCTATCGGCAGCGGTGCGAAGGCGCTGGCGCGGACAAGCTCCTCGTAGGTTTTGAAGCGCGTCTTCCTGCGCTCCTCGCGCACTTCGTCGGCGGTGACGGGTTCGCCGGAGTTGCCCCACGCATTGCGGATGTAGGTGAGCACGTCGGCGGCTTCGGCGTCGTTCAGCGTCGAGGGCGGCATCTGGCCGTTGTATTCCCGGCCGTTGACGGTGATTTTTCCGTTCAAGCCCTCGCACAGGACGCGGATGCTGCGTTTCTTGTCCACCATGAGGAAGTCGGATTTCGCCAGCGGCGGAAAAACTCCCGGCGCGCCCTGGCCGCCGGCCTGATGGCAGAGGAGGCAATGCTGCTGGAAGAGCGCCTGGCCGCGGTCGTGCGGATCCGCCGCGCGCACTGACCAAGGCAGAAGCGCGCCGATGCAGAGCAGGACAAACCGGCCCCGGGCGGGTGGGGAAACAAGCTTCATGCGGGCGACGTTAGCGCGGGCCTTCGCGGAGTCAATCTGTTGAGATCGAAAAAAATTCCAGACAAAGCGCGCCGTTCGTGCTAGGAAGGGGAAAGCATTGAAAAATCAATTCCAACGGGTGCCGGACTGTCCGGAAACGCCATGAATGGCGAGACCGGTTTTAATCTGGTTTTTGCCGCCGAGCACTTGAAGGCGGCGCTGGCCGTCTCCCTGTTGAGCGTGTGGGTGCTGGTCGCGCTCTTCCATTATCTCAACCGCTACACCAAGCGGCGGTATTTCACGATCTGGACGGCGGCCTGGCTGTTCTACGCGGTGTGGCTGACCATCGGCTACACGATGTATGAGCGCGCGGAGCCGCCGCTGGTGCTGCTGTTCAAGCAGTGGTGCATCGCGGCGTCCTCGGTGTGCCTGCTGTGGGGCGCGGCGCAGTTCCTGCAGGTGAAGTCGTCGCAGCTGCTGATGGGGCTTTACATCGGGTTCCTGTTCACCTGGGGCTACGTCGGCGCCTACGACATCGAGAGCGAACTGCGCGCGGCGGGGCCGATGTTCATCCTGATGGGCGTCACGAGCGGGATCACCGCATGGTGCTTCTTCAAGATGCGGCGGCGGCGCGAATTCCTCGGCTCCACGCTGCTGTTTGCGGGCTTTCTGCTGTGGGGCGTCTACATGGCGGCCTATCCCTTCCTGCAACAGGATGATCAACTCATCTCGGCGGGACACTTCATCGCCGCCGTGCTGCAGCTCTTCATCGCCGTGAGCATGATCATCCTCGTGCTGGAGGAGGCGCGGCGGGCCAACGAAAGTGTCGTCGAGCAGATCAAAACCCATCGCACGGAGACGGAGATGTTTCGTGCGCGCGCCGTGTCCACCGAGGAGCGCTACCGCAGCCTGTTCGACCAGGCGAGCGAGGCCATCATCATCGCGGCGGCGGGTGATCTGCGGATCCTCGAGCTCAACAAGGCCGCTGGCCGGCTGCTCGGCCTGGGCGGCGGGGCGGTTCATGCGCCGCCGCTGCCCCAGTTCTGCCAGTTCAAGATTCCCGATGCGCCGCCCAAGACCGGCGCGGAGTGGTTCGCGCTCATCCAAGGACAGCCTGCGTTCACCGTCACCCGCGCCGACGGCAGCGCGGCGCGCGTGGAGGTAGACGGCGCGCCGATCCAGTTTGACGGCCGGCCCGCGTATCAATTTTTCTTCCGCGAAATCACCGAGCAGGCGCGGCTGGAGCAGCAGTTGCGGCAGTCGGAAAAGCTCTCCGCCCTGGGCCGGATGATCTCCGGCATCGCGCACGAGCTGAACAACCCGCTCACCGTCGTCAAGGGCTACCTCGAACTCATCCTCGCCCGCCACGAACTGCAGCCACAGACGCGCGAGGACTTGAAGAAGGTCGCGCAGGAGAGCAACCGCGCCGCCAAGCTCGTCGGCAACTTCCTCTCCTTCGCCCGCCAGCAGGCCGCCCACCGCGCGCCGGTGGACGTGAACGCCCTCGCCACGCACGTCGCGGAGATGCGGCGGTTCGACTCGCGCGTGGCCAGCGTGGAAATGATCCTCGATCTCGCGCCGGAAATCCCGTCCGTGGCGGGCGACAAGGATCAAATCCAGCAGGTGCTCGTCAACCTCGTCACCAACGCCCTGCAGGCGCTCTCCGAGGCGCCGTTCCCGCGCCGCCTCGCGCTCCGCACCCGCGCCGAGAACGGCCTCATCCAAATTCGCGTCGAGGACAACGGCCCCGGCGTCCCGGAGCATCTCGTCCCGCGCATCTTCGAGCCGTTCTTCACCACGAAGGAGGTCGGCGTCGGCACCGGGCTGGGCCTCTCCATCGTCCACAGCATCATGGCCGACCACCAGGGGCGCGTCTTCTACCAGAAGGAGCCGGGCAGCGGCGCGTGCTTCGTGCTGGAGTTTCCCACGGCGGGCGCGGCGGTCTTCACGGCGGTGGAAGAGCCGGAGAAGTCGGTTGTTACGGAAATCTCGCCCGCCACCACTCCCACCGCCCGCATTCTCATCCTCGATGACGAGAAATCCATCGCGGAACTGCTCGGTGAAATGCTCGGCATCCTCGGCTACAAGACCACTCTCTGCCACGCCGCGCCGCCCGCCCTCGAACTCATCGAGCGCTGCGAATTTGACCTCATCCTCTCCGACATCCGCATGCCGACGATGGACGGCAAGCAGTTTTACAAGGCCGTCGCCGCGAAACGCCCCGAACTCGCCCAGCGCATCATCTTCCTCACCGGCGACGTGGTGGCCGAGGAGACGCAGAGCTTTCTCGCGTCCATCGGCAACCACTATCTGTCCAAGCCCTTTCAGTTGAGCAAAGTCGAGGCCATCGTCGCGCAGGTGCTGCGGGAGCACGCGGCGGCGAAGGACTGAACTCCCGTTCCCCCGCTCAACTGGCGGGGAAATGGCGGGAAAACAACCTCGACAGGGCGGACGGAAACCGGTTTGCTCTGCCCCGGCTGTAGCGGAACACCAGCCACAATAAAAACCGCATGACCGACGACCCGACATTCTCCGACTTCGCCGCCGCCCTGCGCGGCTTCATCCGTGATTCCACCCGGCACGAATTGCCGCCGCGGGAAAAATCCTTCGACGGGCTGGTGTTGGAACTCTTCCGCCTCCAGTTCGCGCACAACACCGCCTATCAGAACTTTTGCCGGCATCGCGGCCAGACTCCCGGCGCGGTGAAATCGTGGCGCGACATTCCCGCCATGCCCAACATCGCGTTCAAGGAACTGGAACTGACCAGCCTGCCGCCCGGCGAGCGCCCGACCGTCTTCCACTCCAGCGGCACCACGGAGCAGCGGCCCAGCCGGCACTTCCACAACGCGGAGTCGCTCGCGCTCTACGAGGCCGCGCTGCTGGCATGGTTCCAGCCGCACGTGCTGCCGGACGCGGCGCAGATGGAAATGCTCGTCCTCACGCCACCGCCGGAGCCGGCACCAAACTCGTCGCTCGTCCATATGTTCGGCGCAGTGCGGAAAATGTTGGGCGCGCCCGGCTCGTGTTTCGCCGGGCGGCTCGCGCCGGACAAATCGTGGGAACTGGATTTCCAACAAGCGAAGCAGTCGCTGAACTCCGCGCAGCGCGCAGCGCGTCCATTGCTCGTGCTGGGAACGGCTTTTTTGTTCGTTCACTTGCTCGACGGACTTTCAGCAGCGGGCGCGGCAATCCGGCTCCCGCCCGGCTCCCGCGTGCTGGAGACCGGCGGCTACAAGGGCCGCGCGCGCGAACTGCCGAAGGAAGAATTGCACCGGCTCATCTCGGAAAAACTTGGCGTGCCGCGCGCGAACATCGTCTGCGAATACGGCATGAGCGAGCTGGGTTCGCAGGCCTACGACACCGTCGCCGGGCGCGGCGGGGCGCGGCGGTTTCAATTCCCACCGTGGGCGCGGGCGCTCGTGGTTTCTCCGGAGACGGGCCGGGAGGTTGCGGACGGAGAGACGGGTTTGGTGCGCGTGTTCGACCTGGCGAACATCCGCTCCGTCTTGGCGATCCAAACGGAAGACCTTGCCGTGCGGCGCGGCGATGGTTTTGAACTGCTGGGCCGCGCGGCGCAGGCCGAGTTGCGGGGCTGCTCGCTCATGGCGGCGTGAGGCACTCACGATGAACCTGCCCAACTACTTCCTCGCCGACCTGCCGGACGACGCGCCGCTGAACGCCGCGATGATCACCGAGGCCTGCCAGACCCTGCGGCGCAACCGCGCGCAGTATCTCGCCGGCCGCTCCACGCCGGGCCTGATTCGGATGCTGCACTCGACCGCCGAGAACTGGCTCGCGGAGGATTATCCGTTCCGCCAGCTCGCGCTCAAGGACGGCCCGGCGCAGACGGGCTTCTCCGCGCAAACCCTCGCGCACGGACTGGATGATTTCTTCAAGCAGCTCACGGCGGAAAATCTCGACGCCCTGCTCGTGCAGGAACTCGGCCACGCGCAGCGGCTCGATGAATTCACCGCCAACTCCGGCGCGGCGCGCGACCACCGCGCCGCGCTCGCGCGCGGGCCGGAGCTGCTCGTCCACATCGCGGGCGGCAGTCTGCCGAACCCGACGCTGACGAGCATTGTTCTCGGCCTGCTCACGCGCTCGGCGCAGTTCGTCAAGTGCCCGCGTGGCGGCGCGTTTCTGCCGCGCCTCTTTGCCCATTCGCTCTACGACAGCGAGCCGAAACTCGGCGCGTGCCTGGAAATCGCCGCGTGGCCCGGCGGCAGCGAGGCGCTCGAAGCGCCGCTCTTCGCCGAGGCCGACTGCGTGACCGCCACCGGCACGGATGAAACGCTGGCGAAAATTCAAAGCCGCCTGCCCGCGAAGACGCGCTTCCTCGGCCACGGTCACAAGGTCAGCTTCGGCTTTGTGTCGAAGGAGGCGCTCCACGGCTACAACACGAAGAAAATCATCAGCCGCGCGGCGAGCGACGTGGTGGCGTGGGATCAGCTCGGCTGCCTTTCGCCGCACGTTTTTTACGTGCAAGCGGGCGGCACGGTCGCCCCGGAGCAGTTCGCCGAGCAGCTCGCCGCCGAACTCGCGCACCGCGAGGCCACCGGGCCGCGCCGCCAGCTTTCCGCCGAGGCCGCCGCGGGCATCGCCGCGCGCCGCGCGCTCTACGAGGTGCGCGCCGCGCACTCGCCGGACAGCACGCGGCACTGGTGCAGCCCGGACTCGACGGCGTGGACGGTGGTCTTCGAGTCCGATCCGCTGTTCCAGGTCTCCTGCCTCAATCGCTTCATCTATGTGAAGGGCGTGCGGGACTTGACCGACGCGCTCAACGGAGCCGACGCCGTGCAGGGGAAAACCTCCACCGTCGGCATCGCCGCGCCGGAGCATCTCGCGCGGGAACTCGCCCGGGAACTCGCGCGCTGGGGCGTGACGCGCGTCTGCCCGCTCGGCGAGATGCAAAACCCGCCGCTCGCGTGGCGGCACGATGGCCGCCCCAGCTTCGGAGATATGGTGACATGGACGGACTGGGAGCAATGACAAGAGCGTGTTTTCAAAATGCAATCTGACTCGCTGTTCATCCTCTCATTAGCACCGGGCTTTAGCCCGGTGTTCCGACGTTCCGCAAAAGGCCCAGCCGTTTTAACGGCTTTTGCGCCGCAGCGGAAAGCCGCTGAAGCGGCTGAAAGCACGCTCGTCCCGTTCACCGGGCTAAAGCCCGGTGCTAATAAGAGGCAAAGCGAAGATTGTTTTTGAAAACACTCCCTATGAAAATGGAACTTCGCCGCACCTTTCAATTCGAGGCCGCGCATCTGCTGCCGCACCTGCCCGCCGCGCACAAGTGCCGCCGCCTGCACGGCCACAGCTTCAAGGTGGACATCGTCGTGGCCGGCGAATGCGACCCGCGCCTCGGCTGGGTGATGGACTATGCGGACATCAAGGCGGCCTTCCAGCCGCTGTGGGAACAGCTCGACCATCATTACCTGAATGAAATCCCCGGCCTCGAAAACCCGACGAGTGAAAATGTGGCCGCGTGGATCTGGCGGGGGCTGAAGCCGCGCCTGCCGTTGCTCACCGAAATCGTCGTGGCCGAGACGTGCACGGCGCGCTGCGTGTTGCGCGGATGACGGCGGCTCCGAAATCAGGGGGAGCACACCCGCCCCCGGGTGTGGCTGGATGCGCCCTCGCATCCAGCACCGGTGGCGCGGATCGAGGTTCTTAAAAATCCGCGTGGTTTCGTGCCGCCCGGGTTTTCCGCGAGGGCGCGGAAAACTGCACGCGGGGCGCGTGCGCTCCCCGCTGCTTCCGAGTTCGGCTTCAGCCGAACAGCAGCTCCCGCTGCCAGCGCATCAGGAATTCCCCGTTGCCGCCCTCCTCGCGGATGAGTTCGCCGAGCGTGGCCTTGCTGGCGATGAGCGTGGGGTCAATTTTCAACTGCGCCGCCACACGGTTGCGGCGGTGTTCGAGCGCCACAAACCGCCGCTTCTGCGCCCCCGGCCAGCTGACAATCTCGCCGCGCACGGGCTGGGGCTGCGCCGCCGCCAGCACGTCGAGGCCGCGCAGCACCGACTCACGCAGGCGCTGCTTGCGCCGGTCGGGCATCCGAAACGGAACCAGCGGCTCATAGTCCACCCCGGCCACGGCGCGCTCGGCCACGGCCATCAGCGCCTCGTGGGCCATGACGAAATACGGCGGGCGGTTGTTGGCGACGGCCTCCTTTTCGCGCCAGTGCCACAGCTCGCGCAGCACGGCCAGCGCGGGCGGCGACAGGCGGTTGCTGCCCTTCAATCGCCACTCGCCGTCGGGATCGGGGGGGGCGGGGGCCGTCGCCTCGGCCACGAGGCGCACGCAGGTTTCTTCAAGCCAGCCGAGCCGGCCCTTTTCCACGAGCTGCTGACGCAGCAAATCGGCGAGCGGCTTGAGGTGGCGCGTGTCGCTGCGCGCGTAGGCGATCATCTTCTCGGTCAGCGGACGGCGGCCCCAGTCGGCCTTTTGCGAGGCTTTCTCCAAAGTGACGCCAATGAACTGCTGCACCAAATCCCCCAGCCCGAACTTTTCGCAGCCGGCGAGCCGCGCGGCGATCATCGTGTCGAAAACGGCGTGCGGCTTGAAGTTCTGCTGGCTGGAGAGCAGGCGCAAATCGTAGTCGCTGCCGTGCAGGATCAGTTCGCGCGTGCGCAGCGTGTCCCAGAGCGGCGCGAGGTCGAGCCGGGCCAGCGGGTCAATGAGCACGTCCGCGCCGGCGATGGAGATTTGCACGAGGCAGAGCTTCTCCGGGTAGGCGTGGCGGCTGTCCGCCTCGGTGTCGAGGGCGATCCATTCGGCGGCGCGGAGGGCGGGCAGAAAGTCGGCGAGTTGTTGTGAGTCAACGATCACGGGCGGGCACTATTATGGATTCGGCGCGGAAGCAAAAGGGATTTCGCAAGGAACCGGGTTTGTCCCGCAAAATCCACTTTGATTCGCGCCTGCCAGCCGTTATACGAACGGCATGAATCTCGCCACCGCCTTTGCCACTGTTGCCGAACGGCGTCTGGATGCCACGGCCATCTGCTGCGGTAACGCCGAATTGTCCTACGGCCAATTGCTTGCGCAGGCGCGGCACGTGGCGCAGACGCTGCGGCGCGACTTCGGCGTGCGGCCCGGCGACCGCGTGGCGGTGTGGCTGCACAACTGCCCGGAGTTTGTCCCCGCGCTCTTCGGCGCCTGGCTCGCGGGCGGCGTGGTGGTAATGATCAATCATTTCCTCAAGCCGGATGAAATCACCTATCTGCTCCAGGATTCCGGGGCGGCGGTGGTGATTACCGAACGCGCGATGGAGGAGGCGCAAACCAAACTTCGCGCGGTTCAGCCCGGCTTGAAATTTTTCCTGAAGGAAAATATTTCCACACTGCCCGCACCGCCTGCGGAGCCTGCACCGCAGACCGAGTCCGACCTCGCGGCGCTGCTTTACACCTCCGGCACCACGGGCCAGCCGAAGGGCGCGATGCTCACGCACGGCAACTTCCTGCACAACGTCAGCAGTTGCGTGCGGATGCTGGACTTCACCGACCACGACCGCCTCGGCGTGCTGCTGCCGCAGTTCCACAGCTTCATGTTCACCGTCGGCACGCTGCTGCCGATGCTCTGCGGTGCGAGCATCCTGCTGGTGCGCTCGCTGCATCCGATGAAGGGCGTGCTGGAGGAAATCATCCGGCACCGTGGCACGCTGCTGCCGGCGGTGCCGCAACTGTTCCGCGCATTGACGCAACTGCATGCACCGCCGCCGCTGCCGGTGCGGCTGTGCGTGAGCGGCGGCGCGCCGCTGCCGGTCGAGGTGCTGCGCGAGTTTCTGGCGATATATCCCATCCAGATGCGCGAGGGCTACGGCCCGACGGAGAGCAGCCCGGTGGCGACCTTCAACCCGCTGCACGGCCCGTGGAAGGAAGGCTCGGTCGGCAGGCCCATTCCCGACGTGGAGTTGAGCATCCGCGACGAGTCCGGCGTGGCGCTGTTCGACGGGGCGACGGGCGAAATCTGCATCCGCGGCGGCAATGTGATGCGTGGCTACTGGAACCAACCGGAGGAGACGGCGAAGACCATCCGCGACGGCTGGCTCTACACTGGCGACATCGGCCACCGCGACGCCGACGGGTTTTATTTCATCACCGACCGCAAGAAGGACATGCTGCTCGTCAACGGCATCAACGTGTATCCGCGCCAGGTCGAGGAGGTCATCTACCAGTTTCCCGGCGTGAAGGAGGCGGCGGTCGTGGGCATCCCGGACGCGCGCAAGGGCGAGCACCCGGTTGCTTTTCTCGTGCCCAAGGATGGCATGGCGGTGGACGAAAAGGCGTTGCTGCATTTCCTCCGCGAGAAGCTCGCCGACTACAAGGTGCCGCGCAAAGTGCATTTCCTCGCCGCGTTGCCGCGCAACGCGACGGGAAAAATCCTCAAGACGGAACTGCGGCGGCTGGCAAAGTAGGACAGGCATCTTGCCTGCCCGACGAACACGTTGAAGCCCTGCGCCGGCTACGCCGGTTGGGCAGGCTGGAAGCCTGCCCTACTTATCCTCCGCCGTGAACGTCACGACGAGCGGACGGTGATCCGACGCGTGCCCCCAGTCCGGTGCGGTGAAGATGCGGCTCTGCGCAGGAATCCATTCCCGCGCCATGCCTCGGCTCAAGAGGATGTAGTCAATGCGCGTGTAGGCATCCTCCTTGCCGTAGTGATACGTCCACGTCACGTCGCGCGGCGCGTAGCCGGAGACGGGCTTGGGCGAATCCGTGCCGCCCGGCTCGGCGGGGCGCGTGTCCGTGAGCGCAGTTTTGCCACGCCCGATCACCATGCGGACAGCTTTGGAGTCGCGCAGGTCGTTGAGATCTCCGGCGACGACGAGGTTGATGTTCGGATTCGCCTTCAACCGCGCGTCAATGATTTCCCGCAGCACCACCGCCTCCTTCTCGCGCAAGTCGGCCTGATCGGCCTCCGGCACGGGCCGCTTGGATTTCAAGTGCGCCGTGATGAGCGTGAACGAATAATTCGTCGTGACTTGGATTTCCACCTCGGCAAAACCCCGGCTGACGTGGAAGCGGCGGCCATCGAGAAGGAAACTTTCATTCGTGTGCGGGCGGCGGGCGGTGAAGGGATACTTGCTCAAAACCGCCAGGTGAATGTTCGTGTCGTGGCCGGCGACGTGCTCCCAGTGCGGGAAGTCCACCCCGTCTTTTTTCAGGCCCGCGCGCAGTTCGAGCAGGGCGCTGGTCGCGCCCATTTCCTGAAGCGCGAGCACGTCGGGGTTCAACTGCCGGATGAACTCGCGCACCTTGGCCCGCGCCTCGGGCGGCTTGGGCTTGCGCGTGCCACTTGGCGCATCGAGGTAATTCTCCACATTGTAAGTGGCGACGGTGAAGGTGGCGGGCGCGCCTCCGAGGAAGCCGGCCTTCAGCAGCAACGCCAGCAGCGCGGCCACGCCCCGAAGTTGATGCAGCTTCATGGCGCGGAAGCTAGCGCGGGGCGGCGGACGGAGTCAATTTCCGGCGATGCCCGGCAGTGGCTCATTTTGAGGAGCGCGGCATTCATGCCGCTTCAACGTCCGTGCATTTTCGCCGGCGAAGCGGGCTAAACCGAACCCATGCAGTGGAATGGGGAGCGCGTGGCGTCTCGTCCGCGGTTTTCGGCGTCCCGCCGAAAACTTCCCCGCGCCAGTCAGACGCACCGTTTGGTGGGCGGTGGGTTCGCCCCAAACCCGTCGGCGGGACGCCGACGGGGGCGACCGGGACGGTCGCGCTCCCCGTTTCAACTGCATGGATTCGGCTAAAGCCCGCGCTCCCCGGCGGAAGTGGAGTTCTACTTGAGGGGAACCGCCTTCAATTCCTCCGCCGTCCACGGTGTGGCGCGGTCGCCGGTCTCCTTCTTGACGGCGGCGATCTGCGCTGGCGTCACGGCGGGGGCCTTGTTGCCCCAGTCCTGGCGGATGTAGGTGAGGATGGCCGCGAGGTCGTCGTCGGAGATGCCCAGCGTGATGGCGTTGAGCGACATGATGAGATCCCACTGCTGCCCGTTGACGGTGATCGGCCCCTGCACGGCGTGCAGGCTGATGCGGATGAGGCGCGCCGGATCCGGGGCGGTCACCCATTCCGAGCCGGCCAGCGGCGGGAACTGCCACGGCGTGCCCAGGCCGCCCGCCTGATGGCACTGGCCGCAGGTTTCGTTGTAACGGCGCTTGCCGCGCTGGATCATTTCCGCATTGGCATCTTTCGTCTGCAAATCATCGAGCTGCTTGAAGGAGGCGTAGGGCGTGTAGACCTTCGGATCGAACCCGCCGCCGAACTGATCCACATACATGCAGCCGCGATAGCCCAGCAGCGCGGTGAGGATGATCAGCCAGATCGGCACGGCGGCGAAGCCAACCTTGGGGGCGGCTTCGGCGAGCGGGGCGCTGGCTTGCGGTTCGGCGTTCATGGCTTGACGGCGGCGGGGGTGTTCGTAGCCGGCGCGGCGGGCGGCGGGGGCACGGGCGCGGGCGCCTCGAAGAGCGGGGCGTCGGGGTTCAGGCTCGCGAGATACGCCACGAGTGCGACGGCCTCGGCGGTGGGCACGATGTCGGTGACGGTTTCACCGGCGGGTTCGGGGAAAGTTTTGGCAACCAGCGTCTTGTCCAGCGCGCCCAGCGCGGGCGGAGCATCCTTGCGGCGCGGGACTTCATTGAACAGGAAGCGATACGCCGGCATGAACGAGCCGTCGGTAATCAGGCGCGGGTTGTAGAGGTGCCAGAGCTGCCAGTCCGCGCCGGGCTTGCGCGCGCCGATGTTCGCGAGGTCGGGGCCGATGCGGCGGGAGCCGAGCATCAGCGGCTGGTCGTAGAGGTAATCCTGCGCGACGGAGACTCGCGCGCCCCAGCCGCGCTCGATGTCCGCGCCGGTGGGGACGATCACGACGGCGGCCTTCGCGCCCGCGTCGGTCAGGCGCTTGGCGGCGGCGTCCGCATCCTTTTTCACCGGCGTGCGCCAGATGTTTTTTCCGGGCAGCGGCGCGCCGGCGGCGTGGTTGATTTTGCGGGCGATGTCGGCGACCTGCGCGGCGTTGGTGCCGAGGTCATTGAGCTTCACGTCGAAGACTGGCGGCCCCTGCCGCACCTGCTGGCTGTGGCACGCGGCGCAGCCGTTGGCGCGATAGACCGCCGCGCCCTGCTGCGCCAGCCCGGCGCGCGGCAGCGGATACATCTGGCCGGTGGCCTCCAGCTTCACCGGCTGCTGGCCGCCAATCTGGAGTTGCGGCACGACGATCATGCCGAACCACGAGCAGGCCATCGTGAAAAACACGCCGAGGAAAATGAGCGGGCCGAAATTCACTTCGCACCTCCCGTCGTGGCCGGCTCGGCGGCGCAGCAGGACATTTGCGCGCCGCAGCATTTCCTCGCGCACTTCACGAACAGTCCCACGACGTTGAGCGCGAAGAGCAGGTTGCCGACGAGAATCAGCAGTTCACCAATCGTGGCGACACGGAAGAAGTGCAGCGAAGTCTTGATGACATTGTGGAAGGGAACCGCCGCATCGCCGAGCAGCGCGCCCTGTTTCAAGCCGCCGATGGCCAGCGCGCCGACGTGGATGACCGTGCCGATGATCGCAAGCCAGAAATGGGCGCGCATGAATTTGCGGCAGAAGTCCGCGCCGGTCACGCGCGGGAGGATTTCGTAAATCGCGCCGAACAGCGCCATCGCCACGAAGCCGTAGAGATTCAGGTGCGTCAGCGCGGTCTTGAGCCAGGTGAACTGCGCCACCGCGCCGGGCGCGGACGCGGCAACCACCGCACCCGCCACCGCCGCGACCACGTAGCTCATCACGGCGAAGCGCAGGAAACAAAACGGTCCGCCCGCGCATCCGACGATTTTCGGCCCGCCACGGAGCGTGTTGACGATGTTCAAGCCCACGGCCAGCGCGGGAATAAACAGCATCACGGCGGCGGCGTTGCTCACGCTGACAATCCACGCCGGCACCGGCGCGCTCGCGGGGATGCCCGCCCAGCCGCCGAACAGCGCGAGCATCCAGAAGCCGAACAGCGCGAGATACCGGCTGTGCAGCGGGCGCTCCGCCAGCGTGGGGAGAAAATGGAAAATGGCCGCCAGCGCCATCGGCGTGAGCCAGAGCGTCTGGAGATTGTTCGTGAACCACCAGCCGACGATGGCCTGCATCACGCCGCGCACGGGATGGCAGACGAGCAGCATCGTCGCCGTCGAGTAAATCCACGGGAACCACAGCAGCGCGGCGACGAGATACCATTGCGAGACGGCGAGACCGCGTTCCGCGCGGCGGTGAAACGCCAGCAGCGTCCACAGCGCGATGAACAGCGACGAGAAGAACAGCGGCACGGCGGCGTAGCGCGGCATTTCCAGCCATTCAAAGCCCGTGCTGTCGCCGGCGATGATTCCCGCCACGCCCGCGAGCACGCCGAGGTTCCAGAGTTTTCCGGCGAAGGCCACCAGCCACGGCTGCGGCACGGCGACGCGGCCGAGCCGCGCCACGAGCCACAGCGCGACGCCGAACGCCGCCGACGAGGCGAAGCCGTAGAGCAGCGCGTTCATCGCGGCGGGATAAAGCCGCCCGTAGGTGAGGTGTTCGCAGTGCGAGAGAAAGGACGGGGAATGCAGCTTGATCGAAGCGAGATGGCCGAGCAGCGAGGCCGCGACGAGCCAGAACGCCGCGCCGCCGAAGAAGACCAGCAGCGGCAGCCGGCACGAGGCCTCGGCCTCGGCGGGGGAATTCTGGGGCGATGTGGGCGACGCGCTCATCAAAACAGGGGCGCGGAGTTTGGTGTCCACCCTTCAGGGTGTTCGCGGGCCGGGGACACGCTAAAGCGTGGACACCAAACGCGCGCCGACTCGTGGCCCAAGCACGATTCAACTTGGAACAGGCGACTGCCCGTGTGCATTTTGCCGAAGGTCATTGCCACAATCTCACTCAAAGGCGCTTTTCACTTCCGGAGCCTTGGGCGGCGGGGCGGCGAGCTTGTCGGCGCGCTCGATCAGTTTGGCGCGGGCCGCCGCCGGGTTCTGCCATTCCTTCACGGTGAGTTCCATGGCCGCCGCGATGGGCAGGCGCACGAGCTGCTTCGGCTTGTCCTGCCAGTCCACGGCGTTGAGGAGCTGCGCGTTGGCGGAGTTGAGTTCGACGAGGTTTTTCATCCGCTCCGCTCCGCGATCCGCGCCCAGCGGCGGCGGCGTGGTGTAGCGAATCATCGCCGCGACGAGCGCCGCCATGAGGAGCAGCGCGCCAAGGATGCCGAAGAAATACGCGGCGCGACCCGCGCACTTCGAGCCACAGCAGGTCTCTTCGTTCGTGTTGCAGGAATCGTGGTTCAATGGGCACCTCCATGTCCGGCGTTGGGAGCGGCCGCAGACGGCACATACACGCCCATGGTTTCCGCGATGCGCGGGTCTTTCTGCGGATACGGCGGGTGCTTGAAGAAGTCCGCCTTGAACCGCCAGTAGAGAACGCCGCCGATGACCGCGAGGCAGACCGGGTCAAAAATGCTGATGTGCACGCCGTCGGGATACGCGACGGGCATGATGTTGTATTGCATGTCCATGTAGTGCATCAGCCACGCCCACGCGGCGAGGATGGTCACGAAGCCGGTGTTCATCTTCGCGTCAATCCGCAGCAGCGCGAGGAACGGCAGCACGAAGTGGCCGAAGATGATGAGGAAGCCCACCTGCTTCCATGAACCCTGCTCGCGCAGCACATACCAGAAGGTCTCCTCCGGCACGGCGGCGTTCCAGATGAGGAAGTATTGCGAGAAGTGGATGTAGGCGTAGAACACCGTGAACGCAAAGAACAGCACGCCGATGTCGTGGAAGGTGCGCGGCTTGACCACGTCACGCAGCGGGCCTTTGTTCCGCAGCCAGATGGTGATGACATAGACCGTGCCGAGCGTCATCCACACGCTGCCGGCGAAATACACCACGCCATACATCGTGGAGAAGAACTGGTGCTGGAGCGACTTCATCCAGTAAATCGCCGCGAGCGTGAGCGAGAAGGCGAAGATGAAGATGCCGCCCGCCGCATACCGCCGCATCGCCACCGTGTGCGCCGCCGCGCCGGTCTTGTCCTGCGCCAGCGAGTGGCGGCGCAGCCCGTGCGCGAGCCAGCCCCAGATGAAGAACAGCGAAATGGACACGATGTAAAACGCGTTCTTGTTGAACAGCGCCTGCTTCACGTGCAGCGCGTGGTCGTGGTGCGGGTCGAGGTTCATCCACGGAAAAAGCTGCGGCGCGAGCGCAAGAATCGGGATGAACATGATGAGCAGCGTCGGGAACAGCAGGCAGGACAGATGCTCGACAAACCGCCGGATCGGCACCGACCACATCGCGTCAAACAAATGGTGCAGCAGCACGAGAAACATCGCGCCCAAGCCCAGGCTCAAGAAAAACATGAACGCCGTCAGATACGAATAGCCGAACTGCTGCACGAGGGAGGGCTTCGTGTGCGCCGCCGCCTCGGAAGCCATCGCCGGGGAAACCGCGCCGAGCAGCAGCAGCCCAGCCACGGCGGCCAGCCACCGGGCGGTGCGGGAAAATTTCGCGTGCAAATTCATAACGTTACTTCTTCAGCGCCGCGCGCAGTTCCGCCGGCGTCTCGTCCACCGTGGCGAGGTGGCTGCGTTGCAGCGCCCGCACGTAGGCCGTGATGGCCCAGCGGTCGTTGATGGAAACATTCGCGGCGTAGCCCTGCATCAGTCCCTTGCCGTGGGAGATGATGCTGAACAGCTCGCCGTCGGCGAGTTTCACGATGCGCGGGTCGTGAAGGTTCGCCACGACGGCCATCGCGCCGATTTTCTTGGTGATGCCGTTGCCGTCGCCCGCCGCGCCGTGGCAGGGCGTGCAACTGATTTGATAGCGCTGCTGCCCGCGCGCCATCAGTTCGGAGGTCACGGTCACGGGGAGGTTCTCCACGAAATTGGTCGTGCCGGGGACGCGCCCGGTGTTCACCACGTTGTCCTCGTAGGCCGCGCCGCGCGCCACCGTGCCGGGGACGTAGCCGCGCGAGCTGACGCCATCGCCGAAGAAGGCGTTCGGCTCCTGCGGGCGGAGCTTTTGCTGGCGGTCCATGTCGTCGAAAATCTCGATGGGCGGCTTGCGGGAAAGGTCGCCGCGCTTGCCCGCCACCGAGGCGACGATGGCGACCAAGAGGACAAAGCCGAGCAGGAAGTAGCGCATCTTTATTCCTCCACCATTTCGATGTGCTGGCTGCCGGCGATCTCCAGCAGCTTGCGGGTTTCGGTTTCGGAAAACTTCGGATCGCCCGTCTCGACGACGACGATGAACTTGTCGTGCGACGCGCCGCTGGTGAACCGGCGGTTCTTGAGCAGCGGATGGTGCAGGCGCGGCAGGCGGTTCAGTGTGAACATCCCGAACAGCGTGGCGAACGACGCGAAGAGAATCGTCAGCTCGTAGGACACCGGGAACGCGAAGAACGGGCTGAACATCGGCTTGCCGCCGACGGCGAGGGTGTAGTCGAAGGCGTTCATCCACCAGATCATGATCATGCCCGACGTGTAGCCGGTGAGCCCGCCGAGGAAGGTGAAGTAGCCCACGGGCGAGTTCTTGATGCCCATCGCGGCGTCCATGCCATGCACGGGGAACGGCGTGTGCACGTCCCAGCGGGTGAAGCCCGCGTCGCGGATTTTCTCCGCCGCGTGCATGGCGTCAGCGGGCTTGTCGAACTCGGCGATGAGGCCGAAGGGGGTGGAAGTTGCGCTCATGAGCAAAACCCTCCGTTCGGTGAAATGAAAGCGCCGTTGAAACTCACACGCGCTTCCCCCTCACCCCGGCCCTCTCCCCAGGGGAGAGGGAGAAATGTTTTCCGCCCAGTGGCGCAACGGACGCCCCTTCGACATTCGGAATTCGACATTCGGAATTTCATCAATGCTCTCCTTTCGCGCCGCCCAGCGGATGATGCGGGTCGGCCTGCGGCGTCACGCCCTTGACCTCCGAGATGGCGATCACGGGCAGGAACCGCATGAACAGCAGGAACAGCGTGCAGAACAGGCCGAAGCTGCCGATGAACGTGCAGACATCCACCCACGTCGGCGTGAAATAACCCCAGGCCGACGGCAGGTAGTCGCGGTGCAGCGAGGTGGCGATGATGACGAAGCGCTCGAACCACATCCCGATGTTCACGAAGATCGAGATGATGAACACCGCGAGGATGTTCGTGCGGATTTTCTTCGACCAGAAGAGGTGCGGCGTGACGACGTTGCAGGTGATCATGCTCCAGTAGGCCCACCAATACGGGCCGAACGCGCGGTTTTGGAACGCCGCCAGCTCGTAGGGGTTGCCGCCATACCACGCGATGAAGAACTCCATCCCGTAGGCGTAGCCCACGATGGAGCCGGTCGCGAGGATGACCTTGCCCATCAATTCGATGTGCCGGTGCGTGATCAAATCCTGCAGCCCGCAGAGCGTCCGCAGCGGAATCATCAGCGTCAGCACCATGCCGAAGCCGGAGAAGATCGCGCCCGCGACGAAATAGGGCGGGAAAATCGTCGTGTGCCAGCCCGGCACCTGCGACACGGCGAAGTCAAAGGAGACGATGGAGTGGACGGAGAGCACCAGCGGCGTCGAGAGGCCGGCCAAAAGCAGGTAGGCCTTCTCGTAGTTGCTCCAGTGGCGGTTCGAGCCGCGCCAGCCCAGCGCAAAAAAGCCGTAGAGGAATTTCCGCACCTTGCTGGTCGCGCGGTCGCGCAGCGTCGCGAGGTCGGGGATCAGCCCGGGATACCAGAAGAGCAGCGAGACCGTGCCGTAGGTCGA
>JACRJY010000032.1 GCA_016235585.1 Verrucomicrobiota bacterium
ACCCACACGTCGTAATCCCCCTTGTCGTAAGTGTCGTAGGCAACGGCGACGCGGCCATCCTTCGCCGTCGCAATGGCGGGCGTCCAGCAACTGCCCTGCTGCGTGCTCACACGGATTTCTTCCGACCAGCCGCTGCCGGCCTGGTGCTTCGCGAGAATGCGGAACACGCCGTCGCGCACGCCCTGCCACGCCACCCACACGCGGCCTTTCGCGTCGGTGGCGGCCACGGCACTCACGTCGTTGCCGGCGTTTTGCGAAACGTTGACCGGCGCGGAAAGCTTTCCGTCCTTGAACGAGCGCGCCCAAATCTCGAAGTTCGGCGCGGCTTTCGCGTTCTGCCACGCCTTGTTTTCGCTCCACACAATCCACAGCCGGCCCGCGCCGTCGAGCGCGCTGGCGGTCTTGTAGAGGTCGCCTTTGCCCGGCGTGACGGCGACCGGTTCGCCCCACTTGCCGCCCGACTGCACGCGCAGCCAGAGCTGGTCGCCGCCCGGCGGCGTGGCGAGAAATGCGAAATCCTTCGGCTCCTCTCCGTCCCTCCAAGTCCGGGCGCGCTCGTCGCGGTCAAGGCCGGGCGTGTAGCTCACGTAAGTCACGTAAGTCGTGCCGTCCTTGGCGACGGTGACGGAGGGAAAATCATCGTCGGTGCGCTGCGAGGTGAGCTTGGCCGTGGCGGCGGTGCGCTCGATGTCCACCGCGCCCTCAAGCTTCTCGATGACCTTGCCGTAGGGAATGTCGCGCATCGCGAAAGTGAAATTGCCCTTCGCCGTCTTCACCGTCACGACCGAGTCCTCGGTCACGTCCGCGAGGTGCAAAATCACGCCGTTGTCCGCCATCGGCGCGCCATCGGCGGCGGCGGCCTTGCCCTTTTTCTTCTTCCCTCCCTGCTGCGCGGCCTTTTTTGCCGCCTGCTTCTGCGCGTTCGAGCGGCGGACGGTGAGCGGGCGCGTCTCGGCCTTCCAGCCAATCGTGCCCTCCACCTTGTCCGCCTGCTGGAAGCGCCAGCCGCTGATGCTGGCGACCTGGCCGGGCGCGACGGACACGGTGCCGTCCCATTTCGTATTTCCGGTGTCGGTGAGGCCGAAGCGGATGCGGACGCCCGCCTCATTGGCGGACGCAGCGAGGCCGAGCATGAGAGCGAGGCAGAAGGCAATGGTGGTTTTCATGGCAAAAGATTACCGGAGGAAAGACCCGCCGTTCAACCACCGGGTTACAAAATTCTCTTCACCTCGACTTCTTCTCCTCATCCGAGGCGGAGAAGGGAGCCGAGACGGAGAGGGAGGAACAGGCTTTCCTTCAACCGGTTTTTCGAG
Source organism: Verrucomicrobiota bacterium (assembly GCA_016235585.1). Taxonomy (GTDB): domain Bacteria; phylum Verrucomicrobiota; class Verrucomicrobiia; order Limisphaerales; family JACRJY01; genus JACRJY01. The sequence goes on from JACRJY010000032.1 coordinate 1,314, forward strand.
CAGGATTTTCCCCATGCAACACCCGCGCCCGCCCTCCCGTCGCGCATTTCTAATATCCTCGCTTCTCGGTGCGGCCGCCGTCACTCCGTTGCTGTCGGTTCCGTTGTTTGCCGCGTTGCCGTCGCGTTCCTCCGCGCGCGTGTCGGTCGCCGGCGGGCCGGAGGCGGACGAGGTGGTGTTCTTTTCCTTCGATGACCACGCGATTCCGTGGCGCGACAACGTGCAACTCACGCCCGTGCGCGCGGAGAAGCATCCGGCCAATCCCGTGGTGCGGCGCGGGCCGCCGGGCACGCCGGACCACGGGCACGCGATTCTCTACGGCAGCGTGCTGCACCTCGGCGGGAAGTTCCGCATGTGGTATCTCGGAATGTTCGAGACGGAGTTGAAAAGCGGCCAGGCCCCCGGCTGGTGGCGGCCCATGTGTTACGCCGAAAGCACCGACGGTGTGAACTGGATCAAGCCCGACCTCGGCCTCGTGGAGTTCAACGGCAGCAGGAAAAACAACACCTGCCTCATCGAGTCCGAGGTGCCGTCACTGGCGAAGGTGAATGATTTTCTCACGGTGATGCACGACCCGGACGAGCGCGATCCGCAGAAGCGTTTCAAGTGCGCCTACATCGCGCACCCGCCGTTTGACGACGTGCGCGGCGGCCGCAGCGGCATCGGCCCGAACGAGCGGCGCTGGGGCGCGTTCATCTGCGCGACGAGTCCCGATGGCCTGCGCTGGAAAGTGGTCGGTGACCGCCCGATGAACGCGGGCGGCGAGCGCTTCGAGGTGTCGGGCCTGTATCGCTTCGGTAATTTTTATTATGCGACCGGCCAGCTCATCTCGCCGTGGACGTGGCGGATGGACGGCAGCGACATCGGGCGCGTGATGCTCGCGTATCGTTCTGCGGACTTTGAGCATTGGTCGAAGGCGAAGGCACTGTCGTTCGCGCGCCCCGGCCAGTTGACCGTGACGCCGCTCGCCGGGCAGCAGACGCACATGGGCGCGGGCATCTGGAACCGTGGCAACGTGCTCGTGGGCCTCTACGGCCAGTGGCAGGACGGCCCGAAGGAAAAGCCGAAAGGCTCGTCGCACCTGCTCGGCACGCACATTGACCTCGGCCTGATCGTCAGCAACGACGGCATCCATTTCCGCGAGCCGGTGCCCGACCACAAGGTCATCGCGCGCGGCGCGGCGGGCGAGTGGGACAACATCGCGCTGCTGCAAGGCCACGCCTTCGCCAACGTCGGCGAGAAAACGATGCTGTGGTATTCGCACTGGGACACCGGCGCGAAGCTGCAAAACATGGACATCGGCCTCGCCACGCTGCGCCGCGACGGTTTCGGCTATCTTGCGTGCAAGGTGGCGAATTCGCCCGCGCACTTCGTCACCGCGACCTTCGAGGCAAAGCGCGCCGCGAAATTTTTTGTCAACGTGGAGGGCGTGTCGCCCGCCGCGCCGCTCACGGTGGAACTGCTTGATGAGTCCGACCGCCCCGTGCGCGGCTTCGCCGGCGCGGACGCGGCGAAGCTCTCCGCCTCCGGCACGCGGCAGGAAGTGGTGTGGCCCAAGTCGCGTTCGGCGAAGTTGCCGCCGGATCGCAAGCTTGCCGTGAAGGTGAGCTTCCCCGCATCCGGCGAGGCCAAGGTCTATGCCCTCTACGTGGGCGGGTGATTTCGGCAAACGGCGGCTTGCATTTTCAACGGCGCGCGTTTGGATTGCGCCATGTTTCAATATCTCGCCCTCGCAAAGGACAAACCGTGGCAGCCCGGCCCGTATGCCGGCGTCGAACTGAAAATCCTCCACAAGCACGAGGCCACCGGCGGCGTGGTGGTGCTCCGCAAGTTCGAGGCGGGCACCACGGTGCCGGCGCACACGCACCCGCTGGCCAACGAGTGGGCCTACGTGCTCTCCGGCGAATGGGAGGAGTCGGGCGTCACCCACGCGCCGGGCACGCTCTTCTTCGCGCCGAAGGGCGAGCGGCACGGGCCACACGCGGCCAAGGGCGAAGTCATCAGCCTGACGGTGTTCGACGGGCCGCTGACGGTGGTGTGAAATGGAATTCAGAGATCGGAGGGACACGGTATTCATGCCGCGCTACGTGGAACTAGTAAATCAATCGCATGACGAAGAAGCCCATTCGCACGGAAGGGCGAGAGTCCAATCCATATCCATAACGAAAGAGAGGCATGAATAAAAGACCCCAAAAAGGAGAAATATCAAAATGGGTGGAATCACTCTTTGAAGAGCTGTTCTGGAGCGGCACACACTTACGGATCGCTTCAGGTTTGCGACAAGTAATTCCACGGCATAAGACAGAGATTCGTAAGTCGAACGAACTTTGGACATTTACCTATTGGGCTCATATAGATTCAGCAGTTTTTCGCCTCTGTCGAATCTATGACAAGACCAGTTGGAGTTTGGAACGTCTACTGATAACCCTCCGTGATAATCCTCTGCTTTATTCCAAGAACGAAATCAAAGAAGCACTTGCAAAAAGCAACCTGCCTGAACGACTTATGCCCAGTTTTCCTGAAATTGATTCTAACAGGCCTTTGAAAAATCGGCGGATTTTGGCGAACACTGGCTGGCCGGAGTTTTTTTGAGATGCCGACGTTCTGGCGTGGCCCGCCGTCGGAGTTTTTTCGCGCGGTCCGGTTCATCTGGACCGTTGTTGCCACTTTTACT
>JACRJY010000010.1 GCA_016235585.1 Verrucomicrobiota bacterium
AGTAGAGCGTCACCGGGCCGGTGGCGAGGCGTTTCGCGAGAGCGTCGGTGTCGGTGCAGTCGGCCAGCAGTCCGCGCCAGCGCAGTTCATCGAGAATGTTCATCGGGCCGGAAAGTTATCGCGGCACACGGCGCGCGGGACAAGGGGAATCTGGCGAGGAACCGGAACGTTTTTAGCCACAGATGAAACACCGATGGAACACAGATAAAAACCAGGACATTGATTTTCCGAATCCGTGTTTCATCTGTGTTTCATCTGTGGCTAAAAATCCCGGCCTCACGGCTTGCGCAGGCGGTAGAAGAGGTTCGTGGCGGTCAGCGAGGAGTTGGTCAGCACGTTCTGGTTGCTGACGACGACCGGCGTGCCGCCGACGTTGCTCCACAGCGAGAAGGTGTCCGAGGACTGCAGCACGAAGCCGGTGGCGTTGGTCGGCCACGCGACGCTCACCCAGCCGCCGCCGCGGTTGATGACCAGGCTGTAGTTCCCGGCGGCCTGCACGAGCACGGTGAAGGTGTTGGTCACGGAATTCACGCCGCCATTGGCCGTGCCGCCGCTGTCAGTGACGACCACGGACAGGGTCACGGTGCCGTTCGTGCCGGGCGCGGGCGTGAAGGTCAGCACGCCGATGGCGTTGCCGTTGGTGTAGCCGGTGGCCGGCACGGGAATGATCGCCGGGGCGCTCGACGCCGCCGTGACGGTGAGCGTCTGTGAATTTTCATTCGCCGGCCCGGCGCTGATGCCCGCGAGGTTCACGGTCTGCGCCGGCGCGTCCTGCGCCACGGTGAGGTTGCCGAGGGCGGCGAGGGTGGGCGCGTCGTTCACCGCGTTCACCGTGATGGTGAAGGTGTTCGTGACCGCGCTGACGCCGCCATTGGCCGTGCCGCCGTTGTCGCTGACGGTCACGGTGACGGTCACGGTGCCGTTCGCGCTGGCGACCGGGGTGAAGGTCAAGGAGCCGGTGGCACTGCCGCCCGTGTAGACCGCCGCCGGGTTCGGGACGATGGCCGGGTCGCTCGAAACCGCCGCCAGCGTGAGCGTCTGACCGGACTCGCTGGCCGGGCCGGCGTTGATGCCGGTGACGTTCACGGTTTGCTGGGCGGCTTCCTCGTTGACGGCGACTTTGATGATGGCGCCGAGCGCGGGCGCGTCGTTCACCGCGTTCACGATCACGGCAAACGTGTTCGTCACGGCGTCCACGCCGCCGCCCGCCGTGCCGCCGTTGTCGGTGACGACGACGGAAATGGTCGCGGTGCCGAAGGCGTTCGTCACGGGACGGAAAATGAGCGAGCCGGTCGTGGCGGAGACCGCGTGGTTGGTCGCGGTGATCACGACGAGACTGGTGTCGCTCGAGGTGATGGCCGTCACGGAGAAGGTCTGGCCCGCCTCGTTCGCCGGGCCGGCGGCGAGGCCGGCGAGGTTCACCGTCTGCGGCGCGGCATCCTCGTTGACGGTGACATTGGCGATGGCCGCGAGCGCGGGCGGATCGTTGATCGGGCTGACGGTGAGGGTGAAGGTGTTCGTCGTGGCGTTGACACCACCATTGGCCGTGCCGCCGTTGTCGGTCACGACGAGTGTGATGGTGGCGGTGCCGGTGGCGTTGGTGGCGGAGGTGAAGTTGAGCGCGCCGGTGGCGTTGCCGTTGGTGTAAATCACGGACGGGTTCGGGATGAGCGCGGTGCTGCTGGAGGTGGCGGTGAGGGTGAGCGTCTGCGCGCTTTCGTTCGTCGGGCCGGGGGCGAGGCCGGCGAGGGCGATGGTCTGCAATCCCGCGTCCTCGGCGACGGTGAGGCTGGCGACGGCGGTGAGCAGCGGCGGGTCGTTGATCGGAGTGAGGGTGACGGTGAAGGTGTTGGTGACGGCGTTGACGCCGCCGTTGGCGGTGCCGCCGGTGTCGGTGACGATGACGGAAATGGTCACGGTGCCGTTGGCGTTGGTGAGCGGCGTGAAAGCAATGGTGCCGGTGGCGTTCGGGCTGGTGTAGGCCACGGACGGGTTGGGGATGACGTTCGTGTTGCCGGAGAAGGCGGTGACCGTCAGGCCCTGGCCGGTTTCACCGGCGGAGCCGGGGCCGATGCCGGCGAGGTTGACGGTTTGCTGGAGAGCCTCCTCGTTGAGAGTCACGCTGGTGAGGGCGTTGAGCGTGGGCGCGAGGTTGACCGGCACGAAGGCGACCGTGAACGTGTTCGTTGTGGCGTTGCGCCCGCCGTTGGCGGTGCCGCCATTGTCCATGACGACGACGGAAATGGTGGTGGTGCCGCTGGCGTTCGTGACGGGCGCGAACGTCAGCAGGCCGGTGGTGCCGCCGGAATAGGTGACGGCGATGGGATTGGGCACCAGGCCGGGGTTGCTGGAGGTGGCGGTCACGCTGGTGATGGTCTGGTTGGTCTCGAGCGGGCCGGGATTGAGGCCGGTGAGGTTGACGGTGATGGGGCCGCTGTTCTGGTTCGTGGTGCGGTTGGCGATGAAGTTGAGGTTCGGCGCATCGTTCACGGCGTTGACGGTGATGAGGAAGGTGTTGGTCAGGGCGTTAACGGCACCATTGGCGGTGCCGCCGTTGTCGCTGACGACGACGGTGATGGTGTCCACCCCGCTGGCGTTGACGGCGGGGGTGAAGGTGAGCGTGCCCGCGGTGGCCGGGCTGTTGTAATTCACCGTCAGCGCGGTGATGAAGGCGGGGTTGGTGCTCGTGGCGGTGACGGTGAGGGTCTGGGAGCTTTCATTGGCCGTGCCGCTGGTGATGCCCGCGAGGTTGATGGTCTGGAAGCCGGGATCCTCGTTCAACGTCAGGCCGGCCAGCGGCGTCAAGGTCGGCGTGTCGTTCACGGAAAGGACGTTGACGACGAAATTGTTGACCGTGGTGTCCACGCCGCCGCTGGCGGTGCCACCGCTGTCCTGAAGGGTCACGGTGATGGTGGCCAGGCCGCTGGCGTTGGCGACGGGCGCGATGAGGAGGGAGCCGGTGGAGCCGGGGCTGGCGTAGGTCACCACGGGGTTGGGGATGAGCGCGGGGTTGCTGGAACTGGCCAAGAGGGTGAGCGTCTGGCTGAACTCATTGGTCGGCCCGGCGCTGATGCCGGTGACCGCGAGGTTCGTGGCGGCGGCATCCTCCAGCAGGCTGAAGTTGGAGATGAAGTTGAAGATGGGCGCGACGTTGTTGGTCGAGCCGGTCGAGTCAAACGCCGACAGGAACGGGCGCAGCCGGATGTTGGAACCCGCCGTGCTGGCATTGAAGGCATACGCGCCGCCGACAAAGAGCCGGCCCTCGTCGGCCGTCAGGGCGTTCACCGTGCTGTCATAGTCCGGGTTCCACGGCGTGGCCAGGGCGGTCGAGATGCTGATCTCCGCGATGCGGTTGCGGGTCGCGGTGTTGGTGGTGCCGATGGACGCCGCGCCGCTGAAGGAGCCGCCCACGTAGATGTTGGTGGCGATGGCCGCGATGGTGCTGACCGCACCGTTGTTCACGCTGGGGTTCCAGGTGAAGACGCCGCCGCTGGCCGGGTTCACGGCCATGAGGCGGTTGCGGTTGAACGTGACAAACCCCGCGTTCGTGCCCTGGGTGAACGTGCCGCCCACGTAGAGGTTGGTGCCGCGCGGCAGCAGCGCGGAAACGGTGGTTCCCACCGGGCCGACGTTGCAAACGAACTCGGGCAGCACATTGCCGCTGCCCGTGTCCACCGCCGCGAGGCGGGTGCGGGCCACGCTGGCGATGTTGGTGTAGTCGCCGCCGACATAGAGCGTGCCGCCCGCCACGGCGAGCGCGGCGACACTGGCGCCCAGCACGTCCGCCGAGAAGCCCGGTGCCAGCCCGCCGTCCCGGTCGAAATCCATCGCCGCCAGCCGGAAGATCGAGTTTTCAAAGCCGCCGGTCCGGTTGGTGATGATCGTGAAAGTGCCGCCCACGAACAGCCGGTTCCCGGCGGACGCGAGCGCATTGACAGTGTTGTCGCAGTTGCCGTTGGTGAAGCCGGGACGGAACGCGCCGTCAATGGTGTCCACCACCGCAAGGCGGCGGGCGGCGCCGAAGCGCGTGTTGAGGAACGAGCCGCCCAGCACCAGGTTCGTCTGCACCATGGTCAAGGCCAGCACGGTGTTGTCCGGGTCGGGCCGCCACGGCAGGATTTCAAAGGTGGACAGATCCACCGCCGCCGCGCGGGAGCGGAGGGTGCCGCCGTAGAAGGTGAAGTTGCCGCCGATGAAGGCGACGTTGCCCGCCACCGCCACGGCGTTGACGATGTCGCCCATGTTCGGGTTGATCGGCGAGACGGTGATGTTGGTGCCGACCAGGTTCACGTTGGTGCCAAAGGCCGCGAAGCGCCGGCGGGAAACGAGGTTGGTGTTGACCGTGGTGAAGTCGCCGCCCACGAACATGTTGTTGCCGAAGAGCGCCATGGAACGCACGGTGCCGTTCACGCTGGGATCCCAGGCGCGCAGGACGCCGTTGCTGAAGTTCAGCGCGGCCAGGCGGTTGCGGTTGGTCGCCACGCCGGCGGGCGGCAGGCGGTTGGTCACGAACAGGAACTCGCCGCCGGCGTAGACGTTGGAACCGCTGGCGACGATGGCGCGGACGCGCCCGCCGCCGAAGCTGGCGCGGAAGTTGGTGATGACTGTGCCGGACAAGGCGTCGAGCCGGGCCATGCTGGTGCGCTGCTCCACCCCGTTCACCCCGTTGGTGGGCGGGACGATGGTGTTGGAGATGAAATTGAAATTGTTGGTGATATACGCGAAGTCGCCGCCCACGTAGAGGTTGGTGCCGAGCAGGCCCAGGGCGCGCACGGCGTTGGTGGAGGCGCCGTTGGTGGTCTGGTTGCAATCGGCCAGAAACGCCGTGGGCAGGCCGTTGGTGAGGCTGATGGCCGCGAGGTTGATGCGCTGGTTGGTGTTCGTTATCGAGCCGGCGGTGACGTTGATGATGTTGGAGAAGAGGCCGCCCACGAACACCACGTCGTTGGTGAACGGCTGGATGGCGAGCACCGGCTGGTTGAACTGCGGGTTGGAGGCGAGGTCGCGCGGCTCGCCGGTGTCCTTGTCCAGCACGGCGAAGCGCACGCGGCTGTTGGTCGCAACGGGCACGCCCGCCGCCGTCACGTTCGTGACGCGCGCGAAGCTGCCGCCGATGAACAGGTTCGTGCCGGACAGGAAAATCGTCGAGACGGTGCTGTCCACGTTGGCGATGAAATTCGTGTCCAGCGCCCCGCTGGCAAGAATGCGCGCCAGCCGGCTGCGCGGCAGCCCGCCGACGGTGATGAAATCCCCGCCCACATACCAGCCGCCCGCGCCATCGGAAACGACGGACTGCACCGCGCGCTCGATGACGGGGAAGCCGGCCACCGGCGCGCCGTCGGTGGTGCGGAAGGCGGCGGCCCGCCCGGTGTTCGTGCCCAGCTCGGTGAAGGCCCCCCCCATGTAAAGGATGCCATTGGTTTCCAGCAGCGCGTTGACCGTGTTGTTCGCCACGGGGAAGCCGTCGCGCGGGAGGTTGACGAGCGGGCGGAAGGCGTTGACGACGAAGGTCTGCACCGTGCGGTCCGCGCCGCCGATGGCGGTGCCGCCGTTGTCCGAGGCGGTGACGGTGATGACGGCGGAGCCGATGGCGTTGGCGACGGGAGTGAAGTTGATGGTGCCGGAGGCATTCCCGCTGGCGTAGGTCACGCCCAGCGGCGAAGGAATCAGGCCGGGGTTGCTGGAGGTCGCGGTGACGGTGATGATCTGGGAACTCTCGTTGGCGGGATGCGAAATGGTGAAGGGCACCACCTGCGGGCTGGTGACGCCGACGAAGGACAGATCCACAAACGGGCCGAGCACGGGCGGGCTGTTGACGTTGCTCACGGTGATGCTCACGGTGGCGCTGGTGGAGTTCAGCAGGCCGTCGCTGGTGCGGAAGGTGAAGCTGTCCGGGCCGTAGTAGCCGGGATCCGGCACATAAACGACGTTCGGCGCAAGCGTAGTGAGCGTGCCGTTGGTCGGCGCGCTGATGATGATGTAGTGGAGCGGATCGCCGTTCGCGTCGGTGCCGGCCAGGGTGATGTTCAGCGGCACGTCCTCAATCGTGCCCACGGACTGCGCGGCGGCGGTGGGCGCGGCGTTCGCAACATTGGTCTGGTAATAGAGCACGGTGGCGAAATCCGTGTCGCCCGTCACGCCCACCGAGCGGCCGGTGATGAAGACGTTGTAGCGCCCGCGCAGCCGGAGGGCGACGGGCCAGTCCGTGAGGCTGGCCGGGCCGTTGTAGCGGTTGGTGGAGAGCGCCGCGCCGGAGCTGTTATACATCACGGTCGCGTAGTCCTCGACCGTGCCGGGGCCAACCGAGGGGCCGGTGACGTAGACATTACCGGCGGCGTCCACCGCGAGGGCGGCGGCCTCGTCGTTCTTGTTGGTGGCGGGGCCGTTGAACCGGTTTGTCCAGAGGGCGACGCCGGCGGAGGAGTATTTGATCGTCGCAAAGTCCTTCACGCTGCCGTTGGGGTCGGAGATGTTCAGCGGGTCGGAGCCGAAGGAATAGCCGGTCACATACACGTTGCCGCCGGTGTCCACGGCCACGGCGCGCGGCTCGTCGTCCAGGTTCACCGGGCCGTCGAAGCGGTTCGTCCACTGCGGCGAGCCGTTGGAGCTGTATTTCAGCACGGCGTAGTCGTTGTTGAAGCCCGCCCCGAAGGAGGCGCCGGCGACGAGGACGTTGCCGCTGGCGTCCACGGCGATCGCGGTGGCGAGATCGTAGTCACTGACGGGGCCGTTGTAACGGGCGACCCAGAGGTTGTTGCCGGTGGCCCCGTTGATTTTGATCGTGGCGAAATCCGCGTCGCCCGCCGCGCTGATCGAGTTGCCGGTGATGAGGGCGTTGCCCCCGGCATCCAGCGCGAGGGCGGTGGCCTCGTCGAAATTCGCGCCGGGGCCGTCGTAGCGGTTGGTCCACAGCGCGGTGCCGTTCGTGGTGGAGATTTTCAGGGTGAGGTAGTCCCGGTTGCCGCTGGCGTTGAGCGAACCGCCGGTGACGAGAATATTGCCCGCCGCGTCCAGCGTCAGGGCCGCCGGCGCGCTGCTGGCGAGCGGGCCGGCGTAGAAGTTCGTCCAGAGCGGCGTGCCGTCGAGCGCGTATTTGAGGGTCACGATGCTGCCCTCGGACGAACCGGCGAGGAAGACGCTGCCCGCCGCGTTCACCGCCATGGCCACCGCGACGTCGTCGCCGTTGCCGGGGCCGTTGTAGCGGTTGGTCCACACGGGCAGCCCGGCGGCGCTGTGCTTGATCACCACGAAGTCCAGCCCCGTGGCGGCCCCGACGGACTTGCCAGCGACGTAGATGTTGCCCTCGCTGTCGGTGGCGGTGGCGACGGCCTCGTCCGAACCGTTGGCGGCGTCGTTGAACCGGGCCACCCACTGTTGAGATCCGCCGGCGTCGTATTTGAGCGTGGCGATGTCCCCGCCGGTGCCGACGCCAGTCGAGGTGCCGGTCACGTAGATGTTGCCCAGCGCATCAAGCGCGACGGAGGAGGCGGTGTCATCGCTGCTGCCCGCCGGGCCGTCGTAGGTTTGGGCAAAGACATTGGCACCCGTGGCGGAAGTGATGCGGAGAAGGGTGTAGTCGCTCCCGCCGAAGCTGTTTTCCGAATAGCCCGCCACGTAGGCGTCGCCGGAGCCGCCAATGGCCAGCGCGCGGGCCTGGTCGCTGCCATGGATGGCGCTGTCATAACGGTTGGTCCACTGCGCCACGCCGTTGACATCGTATTTGACCGTGGCCATGTCGTAGGAGGCGCCGGAGCTTTGGGACGCGCCGGCGACGAAGACATTGCCGGAGGCGTCCGCCGCCACGGCGTAGGGCGTGTCAGTGCTGTTGGCGGTGCCGTTGTAGCGGTTGCTCCAGACCAGCGTGCCGGTGCTGTTGTATTGAATCGTCAGATAATCAACGCTGCCCGCCCCGCTGTTGGTGAGAAACGAACCGCCCGTCACATACACCGTGCCCGCGCTGTTCACAAAGAGGGCCGTGGGCGTGTCGGAACGGTTGCCGGGGCTGGTGTAGCGGTTGGTCCATTGTGCCACGCCGTTGGTGTATTTGATTGTCGCGTAATCGAAGCCCGAACCTGATCCCGTGGATTGGCCGGTAACGATGACGGCACCCGCGCTGTCCGCCGCGAGGGCGGTCAGTTGATCGGAACTGCCGGCGGGGCCGTTGTAACGGTTGACCCAGTTCGTGGTGCCCGAGGGGGAATACATGATGACGGCATAATCGTAGGACGTGCCGATGCCTTGGGAAAAGCCGCCGACGAACACGTTGCCTGAGCCGTCCAGCGCGACGCCGCGCGCCTGATCGTCGCCGTTCGCCGGGCCGTCGTAGCGGTTCGCCCACTGCAGCGTGCCGGCGGGACTGAATTTGAGGGTGACCATGTCCAGCGCGGTGCCCGCGCCCTGCGAGTATCCGGCCACGATGAGGTTCGTGTTGTTGTCCAGCGTGGCCGTCACCGCCACGTTCACGCCGCGGACGGGGCCGAAGTAGCGGTTCGTCCACTGCGGCGTGCCGAGATTGTTGTATTTGACGACGACGATGTTGGTGGCGGTGCCGCCGCCGGAGGAGCCGACCACAAAGGTGTTGCCCGCGCCGTCGGCAAGAACCCTGGCGCCGGTGTCGGCGGTGGGGACGACCGGGCCGTTGTTGTAACGGGCGGCCCACGCCTGGTTGAGCTGCTGCGCCGGGGCCGGAAGGCCGCCCGCCAGCAGGGCAAGCACCGGCGCACAAACGGTAAAAAATGTTCGGAAACTCATGTTAGTTGTCGGGCGTGCTGGCCCTTCGGACTCACCGTCAATCAACCACTTCCATGCCGGTTTTGCGGGCGGCATTCAATGGACTGGAGCAGTGGAACACGTTTCCGGCCATTTCGCAAGCAAAGTATGCCCGCCAACATCTACGGAAAAACCCGATGAATCCCTCCCGGTCCGCCGGAGTTCAGGCCCGGGGATGCGCCTCATCATAAGCCCGTTTGAGCCGCTCCGTCGTCAGGTGGGTGTAGACCTGCGTCGTGACCAGATGGGCGTGGCCGAGCAATTCCTGCACGCTCCGCAAGTCCGCGCCCGCGTCCAGCAGGTGCGTGGCGTAGCTGTGCCGCAGCTTGTGCGGCGTGAGCTTGGGGTCAAGCCCGGCGGCGGCGAGGTAGGTCTTCAGCCGCCGGGCGAGCATGACGCTGCCCACCGGCGTCGGCTTTTTTTTGTGGGAGAGGAACACCGGCGTCCGGCCCGCCGGGGGCCGGGGCAGCGTGCGCCAGTAGTTTTCCACCGCCTGCAACGCCGGTTCGCCGATGGGCACGAGCCGCTCCTTTTTGCCCTTGCCGCGCACGCGCACCAGCCGTTGCGCCCAGTCAATGTCCTCGGCGCGCAGCCCGGTCATCTCGCCCACGCGCAGGCCGCAGGAATAAATCGTCTCCAGAATCGCCACGTCGCGCAGGCACAGGCTGGCCGAGACGGGGCGGCCCGGCCCGCGCTGGCCGTCGCTTTCGCGGCTTTTGAGCGCGGCCAGCGGCTTCAGCGGCGCGGCGAGCAAGTCCACCATCTGCCGGACGGTGAGGAACTTCGGCAGCCGCTTCGCCAGCCTCGGCAGCGCCATCCCCTTGATCGGCGTGTGCTCGATAAGGCCGCGGCGGATGAGGAATTTGTAAAACGTCCGCAGCGCACTGAAACGGAGCTGGATCGCCGCGCGGCCCAAGTTATTCCGGCCAAGGAAGCGCAGGTAGCTGCGGAAATCATCGCGTTGCAGCGCCGTCCATTTCGGTGCGCCGCCGCGCTCGTCCCGATGCCAGCGGGAAAATTCCTCCAGCGCCTGGCGGTAATTGCGCAGCGTATAGACGGACACCCCGCGCTCGGCGTCCAGATGGGCGAGAAACGCCGCCGCCTCGCCGTCGAGCGGCGGCGCTGGGGCGGGCGCAGGTTTGTTCGTCTTCAATCGGTAAATAAATTGCGTGGCGGCGCGCCCCAGCAGTAAGGCCGGCGGAACCCGGCGTCAATGCCCGGCGGGGAATAATTATTGCCGGACGTTCCATTGACACGCCCGGCGCGCCCGCGTAGCTTCCGACCAGAAGCGAATCAGTCATGAATGAAGTTCTCCAACCCGAATCCGTCGTCACCCTCACCGAAAGCGCCGCGCACCAGGTGCGCCACCTCCAGTCCCAGGACGAAAACGTCGGCAAGCTGCTGCGCGTCTATGTCGAGTCCGGCGGCTGCTCCGGGATGCAATACGGCATGACCTTCGACGAGCGCCGCGCGGACGACGTGAGCGCCGAGTTCAGCGGCGTGCCGGTGCTGGTGGATCCGTTCAGCGCGAAATATCTCGCGGGTGCGGTGATTGATTTCAAGGACGAGCTGATCGGCGGCGGGTTCAAAATCACGAACCCCAACGCCAAGCAGAGCTGCGGCTGTGGCAATTCCTTTGAAGCCTAGGCGGACCTGATCAATCCAGCCAGGCTGAACAACGCCGTTCCGTGCGATGCGGAACGGCTTTTCTTTTGGTCGTCGCGCAGACCAACGACGCACGCCGGGATCGTGCCCGCCAGGCAAGCACGATCAACCTGCACGCTGGCTTGACCGCGCGGACGGCGGGTTCTACTTTGCTCCGCATCACGGGGAGCCAACCCGTCCGGCGTCAGTGCGCCGGGCAAAGGCTGAGAGTTCGTCGCGGGAGTGACGAAGACCCATTGAACCTGACACGGGTAATGCCGGCGAAGGGAACTCGGTTTACTTCTTCGCCCCGCCGTCAGGTTTGTTGAACGGTTTTACGCAACAAAAGCAAATGCCATGATCGCTGACCCAAACACTTCCTTCGAGCCGCACAGCAGCGAACAACTGCCCGCCAGCAAAAAAACCTACGTCCAGGGCACGTTGCACAAAGATGTCCGCGTGCCAATGCGCGAGATCGAAGTGTCGCCGACCAAATCTTACACGGGCGCGGTGGAGGTGAACGAACCGGTGCGCGTCTATGACTGCTCCGGGCCGTGGGGCGACCCGGCGTTCACCGGCACTTCCGAGCAAGGTCTGCCCGCTTTGCGCGCAAAGTGGATTCAAGCGCGCGGCGACGTGGCGGAATACGAAGGCCGCGAAGTGAAGCCTATGGATAATGGTTATCTTTCCGGCAAGCATGCGGAGTTCGCCAGCAAGGCCGAGAAGAATCGCTTGGTGGAGTTTCCTGGTCTGCTTGGCCAACGCCGTCGCCCGCTTCGCGCGAGCAAAGGCCATCCCGTCACGCAGCTCTGGTATGCGAAGCAGGGCATTATCACGCCGGAGATGGAGTTTATCGCCATCCGCGAGAACATGGGGCGCGCCCGCATCGCTGATCTCGCGAAGGACAACGTGCGCAATCAACTCGACAAACAACACGCCGGCTCTGCTCAATCCTCCATCCTCAATCCTCCATCCTCGTTCACCCCGTCCGTCTTCCGCCGTTTCCCCCAACGCATCCCGGCCGAGATCACCCCCGAGTTCGTCCGCTCCGAAGTCGCCGCCGGCCGCGCCATCATCCCGAACAACATCAATCACCCCGAATCCGAGCCGATGATCATCGGGCGCAACTTCCTCGTGAAGATCAACGCCAACATCGGTAACAGCGCCGTCGCATCGAGCATCGAGGAGGAAGTTGAGAAAATGCGCTGGGCCACCAAGTGGGGCGCGGACACCGTCATGGACCTCTCCACCGGCAAGAACATCCACGCCACGCGCGAATGGATTCTCCGCAACTCCCCCGTGCCCATCGGCACAGTGCCCATCTATCAGGCGCTCGAAAAAGTGAACGGCAAAGCCGAAGACCTCACCTGGGAACTCTTCCGCGACACGCTCATCGAACAGGCCGAGCAAGGCGTGGATTATTTCACCATTCACGCCGGCGTGTTGCTGCGCTTCGTGCCGCTCACGGCGAACCGCATGACCGGCATCGTCTCGCGCGGCGGCAGCATCATGGCCAAATGGTGTCTCTCGCATCATCAGGAGAATTTCCTCTACACCCACTGGGACGACATTTGCGACATCATGGCCGCCTACGACGTCGCGTTCAGCATCGGCGACGGCCTGCGACCCGGCTCGATTGCCGAAGCCACCGACGACGCGCAATTCGGCGAACTCAAAGTGCAGGGCGAACTCACCACGCGCGCGTGGGCCAAACGCGAGCAAGTGATGAACGAAGGTCCGGGCCACGTGCCCATGCACATGATCGAGGAAAACATGGTCAAGCAACTCGAGTGGTGCGGCGAAGCGCCGTTCTACACGCTCGGACCGCTCACCACCGACATCGCGCCCGGCTACGACCACATCACCAGCGGCATCGGCGCAGCGATGATTGGCTGGTATGGCTGCGCGATGCTTTGTTACGTGACCCCGAAAGAGCACTTGGGATTGCCCAATAAAAAAGACGTTAAGGATGGCGTGATTGCCTACAAAATCGCCGCGCACGCGGCGGATTTGGCAAAGGGACATCCCGGCGCGCAATACCGCGACAACGCGCTATCGAAAGCCAGATTCGAGTTCAGATGGGAAGACCAGTTTAACCTGTCCCTTGATCCGGTAACGGCCAGAGAATTTCACGACGAGACGTTGCCCCAAGAAGGAGCGAAGACCGCTCATTTCTGTTCCATGTGCGGGCCACATTTTTGCAGCATGAAGATAACGGAGGACGTGCGGAAATACGCGGCAGAGCAAGGCATCGCCGAGGAAGAAGCGTTGAAAAAGGGGATGGAAGAAAAGAGCAAAGAGTTTGTGAGCAAGGGGGCAGAAGTGTATACCAATGCGTAACAGCGAAACTTGTTATGGCCTCCAAACGCGCAACCCAAGCCCGCAAACCAACGCCAGTTCGATACACCATTCGCAAGCATCGTGTCGCTAGGCTCAAGGAAGA
>JACRJY010000035.1 GCA_016235585.1 Verrucomicrobiota bacterium
TGCTCGAAGGCCATTTCATCCTGCACAGCGGGCTGCGGAGCCGCCGCTGTTTCCAGTGCGCCATCGCCCTCCAGCACATGCCCGTCGTGGAGCGGATGGGCCAGGCGCTCGCCGACAAGGTGCGCGGCCTTGGCGCGGTGACGGTCATCGCGCCCGCGATGGGCGGCCTCGTCATCGGCCAGGAAGTCGCGCGCCAGCTCGGCCTGCGCTTCATTTTTGCGGAAAAGGAAGTGGGCAAGCTCGCGCTGCGCCGGGGCTTCAAAATCGCGCCCGGCGAAAAAATCCTCGTCATCGAGGACGTCGTCACCAAGGGCGGCCGCGTCGTGGAAACGATGGACATCGTGCGCGCGCATCAGGGCAATGTCGTCGGCGTCGGCGTCATCGTGGACCGCTCCAACGGCACGGTGAAGCTGGGCGTGCCGTTCGTCAGCCTTGTGGGCGTGAACGTGGAAACGTTCTCGCCAGACAACCTCCCGGCGGATTTGGCGGCCATGCCCGCCGTCATTCCGGGGAGCAAGTAGGCCCGACGGTTTTTGCTGCCGTCAATTCGAGCTTGCCTGCCCCGGTGAAAAGGCGGAGTTTCGGCCCAACGACCCCGATCACCCCAAACTTATGAAGCTTCATCCTGTTTCTCTCGCCGCCGCCCTCATTGTCGCCGCCAGCCTCAACCTCCCCGCCGCCAAGCTCGGCGATCCCGCCGCGCCGCTGGCCATCAAGGAGTGGGTGCAGGGCAAGGCCGTGGACGTGAAGGACGGCAAGAACATTTACGTCGTCGAATTCTGGGCGACTTGGTGCCCGCCGTGCCGCACCAGCATCCCGCACCTCACGGAGCTGCAGAAGAAATTCAAGGACAAGGGCGTCGTCTTCGTCGGCATCAGCGACGAGGACGCGGCGACCGTCAAGCCGTTTGTCACCAAGATGGGCAAGGAGATGGACTACATCGTGGCGTGCGACGACGACCGCAAGTCCAACACCGGCTATATGCAGGCCTACGGGCAGGGCGGCATCCCCACCGCGTTCATCGTGGGCAAGGAGGGCAAGGTGTTGTGGTTTGGCCATCCGATGGCGGAACTGGAGGAGACCCTCGCCAAAATCGTCGCCGGCAAATACGACTTGAGCGATGCCGCGAAAAAGGACGAGACCCGTGCGCGGTTGAGCGAATTCAGCACGCTCTCCGCCGCCGGCGACCCCAAGGCGAAGGAACTCGGCCGCCAGATTCTCGCCGCCGCGGGCAAGGACGTGGATGCATTGTGCAACTTCGCCTTTGGCATCGCCGCCAACACCCGGAACAAAAACCGTGACTTCGCCCTCGCCGAGGAGGCGCTGGATCTGGCGGACAAGGCCAGCGGACGCACGCACCAGACCGTCGGCATCCGCGCCATCGCCCGCTTCGAGGCCGGCAAGCAGGACGAAGGCTTGAAGCTCGCCAAGGAGGCGCTCGGCCTGGCCAAAGAGGAGAAGGACAAGGCCCGCTGCAAACAATTCATCAGCGTAATGGAGTCGCGGATGAAGCAGAAGACGGACGGCAAATGAGTTCTGGCGCGGGGAAAAAATGGCTTTCGCATTCCGGCAAATCCGGCGCGGAAATTCCCTCGCCCTTCGGACTTCTCCCCTCGAACTTCCTGAAAATGGTGGTAGGAGCTGGATTCGAACCAGCGAAGGCGTAAGCCAGCAGATTTACAGTCTGCCCCCGTTGGCCACTTGGGTATCCTACCGCCCCGGCTTGCGCGAGGGACGGCGATTAAGCCAAACGCCTCCGCACCGCTCAAGCAAAAATCCGAAGATTAAAACTCTCACCGTGCCGCCGCCTTCACGGACACGTCGAGGCACACGGCCTCCTTGGTGCTGCGGGCGTAGATGCGGCCGTCGCTCACGATGGGGGTGGACCAGCATTTGCCGGTGAGCACCTTGGCGCGGGAGATTTCCTGGTAGGCCTTGGGCGTGGCCTCCGCCAAAACAATTTCGCCCGCGTCGCTCAAGGCAAGAATCTTCCCGCCGACCATGGTGATGTTGCCGGGGCCGAAGCCGGGCTTCTCCCACACGACCTTGCCCGTCGCGGCCTCGACGCACTTCAGCGGGCCGGCGCCGTATTCCTTGAACTGGAACATCCCGTAAAGATAGCCGTCCTTGAACACCGGCGTGCTCCAGTGGTTGGCGATCTGCTTGTCGCCGGGGATGCGGTAAATCTCCTTCGCCACAAACTTCTTGTTCACGATGGCGAGCTTCGCCGCGCCGCCGCCGACGCCGTAGCCCGCCGAGCAATACACGATGTCGCCGCACACGACGGGCGAGATGGCGGTGGAGGTTTTGTATTCAAAGTTGTAGCGCCACAGCTCGCCGCCGTTCGCGGGCGCAACGGCGACGAGGCCGGTCTGCGTGAAGAAAATCACCTGCCGCGTGCCGAGGATCGTCGCGACCGTCGGCGTGGAATGCGTCATCTTGTCGTCGTGCGCCTTCCACACCGTCCTGCCGGTGAGCTTGTCAATCCCGAGCAGCGCCTGCTTCGGGCCGCCGCCCGC
Organism: Verrucomicrobiota bacterium; assembly: GCA_016235585.1. Taxonomy (GTDB): domain Bacteria; phylum Verrucomicrobiota; class Verrucomicrobiia; order Limisphaerales; family JACRJY01; genus JACRJY01. The sequence continues at coordinate 2,520 of JACRJY010000035.1, forward strand.
CATGAAAATCAGGTTGCCGTCAATCACCGGCGACGCGGCGTTTTTCCAGCGAATCATCTCGCCGCCGTGATCCTTCAGAATGTCGCGCCCCCAGAGCTTCTTGCCCGACGCAGCGTCGAAGCACGCGAGGCCGAGGTTCGCCGAGATGGCGTAGACCTTGCCGCCGTCCACCGTGGGCGTGGAGCGCGCGCCATCGCCGCCTTTGTTGTCGGGCGCGCCGGAATCGCCGCCGCCGTCATACTTCGCGATGCCGATGGCCTGGAACCACAGCTCCTTGCCGGTGTTCGCGTCGAACGCCACGACCACTTCCTGCGGCGCGCCCTGCACTTCGCGCGTGACGATGGTGTAGGCCCGACCGCCCGCCACGGTGAACGAGCTGAAACCGTTTTGCGTCGTCGTTTTCCAAACCACCTTCGGGCCGCCGGCTGGCCACTTGGTAGCAATGGCCGTTTCCTTGGAAATGCCGTCGAGGTTCGGCCCACGATATTGCGGCCAGTCCGCCGCCGAAGCGGACACCGCGCCTGCCGCCAGCAGACAAGCGGCGATCAAATTCAACTGCGAGTTCATGCGATTGGTTTTCTTCATGGTGGATTCAGACGTTGGTTGGTTTCGGGAAATTCGCGCTGGAAACGGGCCGCGCGGGCGGAATCAAAGCTTCAGCCGCGCGAGCAGTTCCTGCGTCAGCACTTCATACGCCGCCGCGCCCGCGCTGTATTTGTCGTAGTGGATGATCGGCTTGCCGTGGCTCGGCGCCTCGGCCAGGCGCGTCGTGCGCGGGATGGTCGTCTCGAACACCAGCTCGCCGAAATGCTGCCGCACCTCGTCCACGACCTGGTTGGCGAGCTTGGTGCGGCTGTCGAACATCGTCATCACCACGCCGAGCAGTTCGAGGCGCGGGTTCACGCCGCCGTCGCGGAGCTGGCCGAGCAGCCGGTTGATCATCGTCACGCCCTCCAGCGCGTAATACTCGCACTGCAACGGCACGATGAGAAAATCCGCCGCCGCAAACGTGTTCAACGTGAGAATGCCCAGCGACGGCGGGCAGTCCACAAAGATGACCTCGAACTTTCCCGACTCGATCACCGGCTGCAACGCCAGGCGCAGGCGCTGCAAATGATTTTCCGCGCGGGCCAGCTCGATTTCCACGCCGCACAAATCCACTTCGCTGGGAACAAGGTGCAGCCGGTCGAACGGCGTCGGCACCACCTTGTCCATCAGCGCGCCCTCGCCGAGCAGCGCGTGATACGCGCTCGCGCCCTCGATTTTCTCCACGCCCACGCCGCTGGTGGCGTTGGCCTGCGGATCCACGTCCACGAGCAGCACGCGCTTGCCCACGGCGGCGAGGCACGCGGCCAGATTGACGGTCGTGGTGGTCTTGCCCACGCCACCCTTCTGGTTCGCCACGGCGATGACTTTGGTCGGCACGCGGGGATTTAAGGGGAGGGCTGCGGTGAACGCAAGGTTTTGAACAAGCGCTCGACAAGGTGCCGAGAAGTGGCTTCAACTCTCGCCCGATGAACGCCACGCCGAACCCCGGCCAAGCCGCGCCCAAGCGCGCCCGACGCTGGCTCTTGAAATCCGGCGTTGCACTGGTGCTGCTCGCACTTGCCGCCGTCGTTGCACGCAGTTTTTTCTTCACCGGCCCGTATCGCGCGCCGGAGCCGCTGCCGGAGGCGAAGCTGCTGGACATCCATTGCCACACGGCGGGCATCGGTGCGGGCGACAGCGGGTGTTTTGTCTCGCCGAAGATGCGGGACAGCTACAAGTTCAGCATCTACCTCAAGAGCTTTTGGACCAGCCGCACGGAGGTGGAGCAGCAGGGCGACGCGCTCATCATCAAGCGCATTTCGGAGCGGCTCGGGCAAAGCCGGCGCGTCGGCGCGGCCATCATCCTCGCGCTCGACGGAGTGGTGAACGCGCAGGGCGAACTCGACCGCGCGCGCACCGAGGTCTATGTGCCGAATGAATTCGTCGCCCGTGAAGTGGCGAGGACGACGAACCTGCTCTTCGGCGCGAGCATCAATCCGCTGCGGAAAGACGCACTGGAACGGCTCGCCTGGGCCAAGGCGAACGGTGCAAAACTGGTAAAATGGATTCCCAGCATCATGCAGTTTGATCCGGCGGACGAACGCCTCACGCCGTTTTACAAGAAACTCGTCGAGTTGAAACTGCCGCTGCTCACGCACGCCGGGCAGGAGCGCAGCTTCACCCACGCGCGCGACGAGTTGTGCGACCCGCAGCGGCTGCATCTGCCGCTCAAACTCGGCGTCACTGTCATTGTCGCGCACATTGCCTCGACCGGCGCGAACGGCGGCCAGCGCGACACCGACCGCCTCGCGCCGATGATGGCGCAATACACGAATTTATTTTCTGAAATTTCCTCGCTCACGCAGATCAACAAGCCCGGCCATCTGCGGGAAGCCCTCACGCGCCCCGAATGGCGGGGCCGCCTGCTTTACGGCTCCGATTTCCCGCTCATCAACACTGCGCTCGTCTCGCCGTGGTTTTATCCGCTCCACCTCACGCAGCGGCAGATGCGTGACATCAGCGCGCTGGAAAACCCGTGGGATCGTGATGTGGAATTGAAACAGGCGCTCGGCGTGCCGGGGGAAATTTTTGCCAGGGCAAATGGACTGCTGCGGCGAAGTGATGATGGAAACCAAAATGAACGGCTTGAATAGAAAAGCGCGATGCGAAACCCTTGAATCACCGGAGCGCCGAGCATCGCTTGGCCCGGTTTCGAGGGTTTCTTGCCGAGCAATGCTCGGCGCTCCGCCGGAATGCCGGCTTTTGCAGAGGTCTCAGTTTATTTCCCCAGCTCCGGGTTCTCCATGAACGCGTAGCAGAGGAGGTGGCAGATGCCCATCTGGCCGTCCTCGGCGCGGCCGTAGTGCGTGTCGTTGACGACGACGACCTGGTCGGCGATTTCCGCCATGCGCCCGCGCTTGCCGCCGACGAGGGCGATGGTGCGGAGGCCGTTTTTCTTCGCCCATTCCAGCGCCTTCACGCAGTTGGGCGAGTTGCCGCTGACGCTCAAGGAAAGCGCCACGTCGCCCTTGCGCCCGTAATTCTCCAACTGCCGCACGAAGATGTCCTCGTAGGCGTAGTCGTTGCCGATGGCGGTCATCCAGCTCACGTTGTCGTTGAGCGAGAGCACGCGGAAGCGCCTGCCGAGCTTGTCGGACGCGCCCTTGCCGAGGTCGGTGGCGAAGTGCGAGGCGTTGGCGGCGCTGCCGCCGTTGCCGAAGACGAAAATCTGCCGGTCCTCCTTGAGCGCCTGCCGCAGGGTTTCAATCAACTGCGCCACCCCGGCGGCGGGGATGGAGTCGAGCGCGGCCTTCTGGGCCGTGAGGTATTTTTCAATCCATTGAGTCATGCGGGGAAAATGAAGCACATCCGCGCCACGTTGACAAAGGCGAAAAGTGGACGCGCCCGGTCAGGAACTGCGGCGCACCACCGTGTCGCGCTGCGCCCACTGCGGATCAGGCGTGGGGTAGTCGAGGTTGTAGTGCAGCCCGCGGCTTTCGGGGCGCTCCAGCGCGCAGTCCACAATTAGCCCCGCCACGGTGGCGATGTTACGGAGTTCGAGCAGGTCGCTCGTCACCACGAAGTCCCAGTAATACTGGCGAATTTCCTCCTGCAACATCGCGATGCGCGTCCGAGCGCGTTGCAGGCGCTTGTTTGTGCGGACGATGCCGACGTAATCCCACATGAGGCGGCGGAGTTCATCCCAGTTGTGCGAGATGACGACGAGTTCGTCGGGGTTCGTCGCGTGGCCCGACTGCCACGCGGGAATTTCCACGGCGGTGGGTTCGGTTTTGCTGTTGAGAATTTTCTCCGCCGCACGATGCGCGCAGACGAGCGCTTCCAGAAGCGAATTGCTTGCGAGCCGATTCGCGCCGTGCAGGCCGGTGCAGGCCACTTCGCCGACGGCGTAAAGCCCGGCAATTTCCGTCTCGCCGTCCACCGTCGTCACCACGCCGCCGCACTGGTAATGCGCCGCCGGCACCACGGGAATCGGCTCCACCGTGATGTCAATGCCGTGGCGCAGGCACGTCGCGTGGATGTTCGGGAAATGATCGATGATGAAGCGCGCCGGCTTGTGCGTGATGTCGAGCAGCACGTGATCCGCGCCGCTGCGCTTCATCTCGCTGTCAATGGCGCGGGCCACCACGTCGCGCGGCGCGAGCGACTTGAGCGGATGATATTTCTCCATGAACTCCGCGCCGTCCATCGTCTTGAGCACCGCGCCCTCGCCGCGCAGCGCCTCGGTGATGAGGAACGACTTCGCCTTCGGATGATACAGGCACGTGGGGTGGAACTGGACGAACTCCATGTTCGCGATGGGCGCGCCCGCGCGATACGCCATCGCCACGCCGTCGCCCGTCGCGATGTCGGGATTCGTCGTGTAGAGATAAACCTTGCCGCAGCCGCCCGTGGCGAGCAGCACGGACTTCGCGGAGAACGTCCGCACCTGCCCGGCTTTTTTGTCGAGAACGTAGGCGCCGACACAGTGGTTCGGCCCGACGAGGCCGAGCTTCTGCGTCGTGATCAAATCAATCGTGAAATAATTCTCGAAAATTTGGATGTTCGGCTGCGCGGCGATGGCGGCGAGCAGGGCGCGCTCTATCTCGCGCCCGGTCACGTCCTTCGCGTGAAGGATGCGCCGCTTGGAGTGCCCGCCCTCCTTGGTCAGATCCAGCTCGCGCCCGGCCACGGTCTCGCGCTCGGTGAACTTCATGCCGAACTCGATCAGCTCCGCGATGCGTGCTGGGCCGTCCTGCACAATTGTCCGCACCACCTCCTCGCGGCACAGGCCCGCGCCGGCCTCCAACGTGTCGCGCACGTGCATCTCGAACGAGTCCTCCTTCGAGGTCACGGCGGCGATGCCGCCCTGGGCGTAGTTGGTGTTCGACTCCGCACGGTTCTTCTTCGTCACGATGGCCACGCGCCCGTGCGCGGCGGCCTTGAGTGCGAAGGACAGGCCCGCGATGCCGCTGCCAAGGACGAGGTAGTCGAAGTGTTTCATCCTTCGGAACGATGAAGGAATGTCTGTCGGGAAGCAACTCTCACGCGAGGAATTGAACGGGCTGCCAGCCACGGATTGAACACGGAGGAAACGGGGGAGTTCTTTTTTTGGTAGGGCGCGTCACTCCGTGCGCGCCGTTCCTCCACGTTCGCGGCGGGCAGAGGACTGCCCGCCCTACCTGTTAACCGGTGAAATGTTTCCCGTCACTGCTCCCGCACGCGGAAGAACCGGGCGGGAACGCCGGGCGCGGTGTTCGTCACCGTCCGCGCGGCGTGGATGCCGGGCAGGGTTTGCAGCACCTGCCAGTTGGTGGTGAGCAATGAATCCTTGTATTCGACCGTGTAGTTCCGGCCCAGCAGCGTGTCGAAGAAGAAACGGAAGCTGTTCCCATCACTGCCGGGGGAAGTGACGAGCACCGGCGGACTGGTGGGACCGGAATATTTGATGGTCGCGTAGCTGTTGAAGCCCCCGTCGCCATAGGACTGTCCCGTGACGAACACGTTGCCCTCGCTATCCACTGCGATGGCGCGAGCGTCGTCATAACTGGTGCCCGGCCAGCTGTGGCGATTAGTCCAGACGGGCGTGCCGTCGGACAGATACTTTATTGTGGCGTAGTCGTAGTAGCTAAAACCCAAAGACTGCCCCGTGACAAACACGTTGCCAGCGCTGTCCACTGCGATAGCACGGGCCCTGTCATGGCCGTTGCCCAGTCCGTTGTAACGATTGGTCCAGGCGGGTCTGCCGTCGGGCAGATACTTGAAGGTGGAGTAGTCGTCGAAGCCCAAGTCGCCAGGGGAAAACCCCGCGACGAACACGTTGTCCGCACTGTCCACCAAAATGGCGGGGGCTTCGTCATGGTTACTGTTGCCCGGCCCGTTGCAACGATTGGTCCAGATGGGCGTGCCGTCTGACAGATACTTGATGGTGACGTAGTCGTAGTCGCTCGTGCCGTCGTCGGAATACCCCGTGACGACCACATTGCCCGCGCTGTCCACCGCGATGGCGCGAGCAATATCAGTGCTGTTGCTCGGCCCGCTATAACGATTGGTCCAGATGGGCGCGCCGCCGGACAGATACTTGATAGTGATGTAATCGGATCCGCTCTCGACACCGTAGGAATACCCCGTGACGACCACATTGCCCGCGCTGTCCAGTGCGATGGCGTAGGCATAGTCATAGGTGTTGCCCGGCCCGTTGTAACGATTGGTCCAGATGGGCGTGCCGTCAGATAGATACTTGATGGTGGCGTAGTCGTAGTTGCTCGCGCTGCCGGGTGAATAGCCTGTGACGAACACATTGCCCGCGCTATCCACCGCGATGGCGCGGGCTTCGTCATAGCTGTTGCCCGGCCCGTTGTATCGATTGGTCCAGACGGGCGTGCCGCCGGAAAGATACTTGATGGTGGCGTAGTTGTTGAAGCCCATGCCGCCGTCGGAAGACCCCGTGACGAACACGTTGCCTGCACTGTCCACCGCAATGGCGTAGGCAAAGTCATAGGTATTGCTAGGCCCGTTGTAACGATTGGTCCAGACAGGTGTGCCGTCGGACAGATACTTGATGGTGGCATAGTCGTAGCTGCTCGCGCCGCCGTCGGAATACCCCGTGATGACCACATTGCCCGCACTGTCCACCGCGATGACGTAGGCGTTGTCATCGCCGTTGCCCGGCCCATTGTAAAAGTTGGTCCACACGGGTGCGCCATCGGCGGCGCAAGCCCGCGGTGTCAGTGCCGTCCACCCGCTAATGAATAGCGCGGCGAAGGCGGCAAGAAACATTCTTGGAATTGCCCCACGCATAAACCTAGGCACCGCGCACCGTGCGCGCGGAGTGCGGAGTGTGAAGCCGCTGAATTGAGTTCATAACGCCTCGATCTTTCCAACTTCAGCCATGTTTCCCAATGGAACGCTTCGACAGTAAGAGATCGGCCCCGATTGTCAAAAGAAGTTCCGATAGTGGCGATTGCGCGGAGCGCGACTGTGCCGCAGGCCAGCCGCAGCCACATTCGCCCCACTGCGGCTGGCGCATCGCGCACCGCCGCGCTCCCAATTCAAACCATTCCCTCCGTGTTCAATCCGCGTTTCATTCGTGGCTAAACCTGCCCCGGCCATTCTACAGCCGCACCACGCAGCAGCCGAAATCAATCACCGCGCCTTTGTCCGTCTTCACCACAGGCACGGTGGGGGACAGCGAGTAAAGCATCCGCCGGCCATCCGCCGGGTCGGGCCGCGTGACCACCAGTCCCGCCGCGCGCAACGCGATGAGATGCTTGAGCGTCGCATCCAACCGCCGGCCCACGCCCGCCTTGAGCACCGAGGCCGGACGCGGCTCCCCGCGCGCCA
>JACRJY010000036.1 GCA_016235585.1 Verrucomicrobiota bacterium
CCCGCCCTGCGTCAAAGAACTCCGAGGACTCTGAACCACAGATTCAAAATACTGCCGGCGGTGCTGTCATTGGCGCTGCTGTTTTTCACCGCCGGCTGCTCGTCGTTTCACCGCGACTGGAAGCAGCGCGCGGCCCCCGCTCCCGCGCCGGACGCCCTCGAAGGCCGTTGGGAGGGCACTTGGTTAAGCGGCGCGAACGGCCACACCGGCAAACTCCGCTGCATCGTCACGCGGATTGAGGGCGACAAGTATCAGTTCCAGTATTGGGCGACGTTCTGGAAAATCTTCCGCGCCAGCTACACGGTTTATTTTGACGCGAAGAAAAGCGGCGTCACGTATCAACTGACGGGCACCTCCGACCTCGGCTGGCTGGGCGGCGGCGTCTACGAGTATCAAGGTGCCGTGAACGGCACAAACTTCTCCGCCACCTACAAATCGAAGGCCGACCACGGCACGTTCAAGATGTCGCGGCCATAGACAGCAGGCGTTTCCTCATTTGCCCGTTCAAAAGGTTGGCAGGTTGTTCCACCGCCTGCTAAAAATCCCGCGCTTGAACTCGAAAAACACATGGCAGCTGCTGGCGCTGGCGGCGGGGCTGTTCACCTACATCATGGTGTTCGAGTGGGACGGCCTTGACGACCACCAGCCCGTCGCGTCCACCGCGTTGTTCCCGGACTTGAAGGTGCCGTCGGTCACGCGCGTGGAAATCACCGTGTCCAACCAGACCGTGCGCGCCGAGCGGGTGAACGGCCATTGGACGCTCGCCGCGCCGGTCGCGTATCCCGCGCAAGGCACCGCCATCGAGAGCCTCCTGCTCGGCGGCCAGCGGCTGCGACCGCACACGCGCATCCCCATGCGCGAGGTGAAGAAGCAGCCGGGCGGCCTCGCGGACTTCGGCCTGCAGCCGCCGCGCGCGCGGCTGGCGTTGCAACAGGGCACGCAACATTTTCAGTTGAACGTCGGCAGCCGCACGCCCGCGGGCAGCCAGTTTTACGCGCAGCTCGGTGACGCGAAGGAAATCATCGTTGCCGACGCGGCGCTGCTCGACCTGTTTCCCCGGAGCGCCGACGACTGGCGGGCGAAGGAATTGTTGAACCTCGACGGCCTCGCCTTCGACCGCCTCGAAGTCCGCCCGCGCCCGCCGGGCTTTGTCGTGCAGCGCGACGCCACGAACCGGCTCTGGCGGCTGACCTACCCGATGGAGACGCGCGCGGACAATCCGAAGCTGAACCACCTACTCGAACTCGCGCAGAAATGGGAGGTGCAGCAGTTCGTCACCGACAATCCACAGGCCGACCTCGAACCGTTCGGCCTGCAAAAGCCCGAGGCGGAACTGGTCTTCGGCCAGGGCACGAACGACGCGCTCGTGGTGCAGTTCGGCAAAAGCCCGACGAACAATCCCGCGCTCGTCTTCGCCCGGCGCTTGAGCCACACGAACATCGTGCTCGTGCCGCGCGAACTGCTCGACGCCTTCCGCGCGCCGCACACGAGTTTCCGCGACCGCCGCCTGCTGGCGTTCAACCCGAACGCCGTGGATGCCATCGAAGTGCGTGGCGAGGAAAATTTCACGCTCCGGCGCGCGACGAATGGCGCGTGGCGCGTCGCGCCGCCGTTCGATCTGTCCGCCGATCCCGCGCTTGTGCGAAGCCTGCTCATCGGCCTTGGTGAGCTGGAGGCCGTCGAGTTCGTGAAGGACGTGGTCACGGACTTCACCGAGTTCGGCCTGGACAAGCCGGCGCGGCAGTTCACGCTGAACATCACCGTCACGAATGCCGCCGGCGCGGCCACGAACGCGGCGCTCGCCCAGATCAGCTTTGGAAAAATTCCCTCCCCGGACAAAATCTTTGCGCGGCGCGGCGATGAAATCCCCGTCTATGCCGTGGCGCTGGGCGACAGCCAGCGGCTGCCGGCGGCGGCGTTCCAGTTGCGCGACCGGCGCGTGTGGAGCTTTGACGAGACCAACGTGCTCGCGGTCGTCATCCGTCAGCACGGCCAGACGCGGCGCATTGTCCGCAGCGGCGAAATCTCCTGGTCGCTCAACGGCCCCGGCACCATCAACCCCGCCGCCGTCGAGGAGACGGTCCACCGGCTCGGCGAACTGCGCGCCGCCGCCTGGACGGCGCGCGGCGAGGACAGTCTCGCACGCTATGGCGTCACGGAGACGGCGCATGACCTCACTCTCGAAGTGAAGCGCGCGGAAAGGACCGAGACGCTCACGGTGGCGTTTGGCCGGCGCGGGCCGAACTTCAACATGTTCGCCGCGACCACGCTGGACGGGCAGAAAATCCTCTTTGAATTTCCCGTGAAGCTGTTCGAGGAGTTCGTCTCGCCGTATCTGTCCATCCCGGTGCCCTGAATTTTGCGCCATGCCGCCGCGGCCCAAAACGAGTTTCTGGCACAAGTGCCGCGTCACGTTCCGCTGGTGCCGCATCCTCGTCTGGCTCCTGCTGCTCGCGCTCGTGGTCGCGGTCATCTACCTGACGCAGTTCGGCCTGCCGGACTTCGCCAAGCAGGGCATCGTCGCCGAGCTGCGCGTGCGCGGCGTGGACGTGGAGTTCGAGCGGCTGCGCTGGCGGTGGTTTCACGGCATCGTCGGCGAGCGCATCAGCCTGGGCCGCGCGGGCCGGGCGGGCGGGCCGCAATTCGCCATCGCCGAGGCCGAGGTGCGGCTGGATCATGACTCGCTGAAAAATTTCCAGTTCAAAGTCACCTCCGTGCTGCTGCGCGATGGGAATTTCACCTGGCCGCTGCGCGTGACGAACCAGCCGCCGCGCGATTTCAAACTGGAAAACATCACGACCGAACTGCGCTTCCTGCCGGATGACCAGTGGGAGTTGAACCAGTTCACCGGCGTGTGCCAGGGGATCAGGCTGCGCCTGGGCGGCGTCATCACCAACGCCTCGAAATTCCGCGAGCGAAAACCTGTGACCGTGCCTCCCACCGCGCCTGCCGCGCCGGGCGTCACGGCGGAGGAGCGGCTGCGGGATTTCGTTGCGGTGCTGGAGCGCATTCAGTTTGCCGAGCCGCCGGAACTCACGCTGCGGCTCGGTGCGGACGCCGCCCCGGGCGGCGCGGTGGAGGGAAATTTTGAACTGACCTCGGCCCGCACCCGCACGCCGTGGGGCGAGTGCGCGCGCGGCGCGCTGACGGGCCACGTTCTGCGTCCCGCCGGCAGCAACGCGCCGGTGAGCGCGGAGTTGAAGTTCACTTTGCAGCAGCCGAAGACCGAATGGGCGCAGGCCGCCGAAGCCCGGCTGGCGTTGCAGCTCCGGCAGTCCGCCACCAACGCCGCCGCGTGGCGCGTCACCGGCGAGCTCGCGGCGGACGACGCCCGCACCCGCTGGGCTGCGGCGGCGCGCGCGCGCTGCGCCGGCTTCGCGCTGGTTCAAACCAGCGCGCACGCCGCGTGGGAGACAAGCCTCAACCTCACCGCCACCACGCTGCAAAGCGAGTGGGGTGCGGCGGCGGAAGCGCAGGCACGCATCACTGCGACGGGCGCGGGCACTGATTGGGACGCGCGGATGAATCTCACCGCCACGTTGCTGCAAGGCCAGTGGGGCTCCGTCACTCAAGCGCAGGCGAATGTCCACGCGCTTGGCGAACTGCGGAAGTTTTCCATCACCAAGGCGGATGGCGATTGCTCGCTGGAACAGCCGGTGACGCGCTGGGCCTCGGCGCAGGCGGTGAAACTTTCCGGCGAAGTCGTGAATCGCGGAACCAGCTTTCAACGTCCGCCGGGCGCGAGCCGCGAGTGGTGGAGCGCGCTGGAGCCGTTTCAGATTGATTGGAACATCGAGGTGCTCGAACCGGCGGCGACGAATCTGCACGCGGGAAAAATCTCCGGCGCGGGCGCGTGGCGTCCGCCGGAAATGTTCGTCGAGAAAATTTCGGCGGAGCTTTACGGCGGACGGTTCGACGCGGACGGCCAGTTGAACCTGGCGACCCGGCAGCTTTCCGGCACGGCGGAGATGAGCTTTGACATGAAGCCCCTCGTGCCGCTGATGAGCACGAACACCCAGCGCTTCTTCAACCAGTTCGAGTGGGAAAAACCGCCGCGCGCCCGCGCAGACATCAGCCTGCTGCTGCCGCCATGGAAGGCGCGGGATCGTTCGCCCGACTGGCAACGGGAGCTGCTCGGCACGCTCTTGATGAGCGGCCATTTCGACGCGGACGCGTGCGCCTACCGCAGTGTGCCAGCCAGCGCGGCACAGTCGGATTTTGTCCTGTCGAACAGCACATGGCGGCTGCCGAACCTCACGGTGCGGCGGCCCGAGGGCGTGGCGGTGCTGGATTATTTCGAGGACATCCCGACGCGCGACTATCACTGGGGCATCCGCAGCGGGATTGATCCGAACGTCGTCAAGCCGCTGCTCGAACCGGCGGCGCAGCGGGTGCTGGGCTTCCTGCAACTCACCCGCCCGCCGCAGATCGAGGGCGACATCTGGGGCCGGTGGTATTCGCGCGAGCGGACGGGCTTCAACGCGCGGCTGGCGCTGACGAACTTCATCGTGCGCGGCGAGGGCGTGAGCAACTTCACGTGCCAGGTGGCGCTCACGAACCAGTGGCTGCGCGTCCGCGACCTCGCCGCCGGATGGGGCGAACGGCTCCTCACCGCGCCGCAGGTGGATCTCGACCTGGACGCGGAGCAGATTTACATCACCAACGTGTGGAGCACCGCCGATCCGCTCCTCGTCACGCGCATCATCGGCCCGGTGGCGACGGCGGCCATTGAGCCGTATCATTTTCACCAGCCGCCGCGCGTGCGGCTCAACGGGCGGCTGCCGTTCCAAGATGTGGAGACGACCGACCTGCACTTCGAGGTCGAGGGCGGGCCGTTCAGCGCGCTCCAGTTCAACCTGCCGCAGATCAGCGGCGCGGTGCATTGGGTGACGAACAAGCTGCACCTCGAAGGCGTGCGCGGTGATTTTTACGGCGGTGACGTGCTTGGCAACGCGCTGTTCGACTTCAGCCCTCGGCGCGGCGCGGATTTCGGCTTCAGCATGACCGTGACGAACGGAAATTTGAACGGACTCATGGCCGACATCTCGAGCGCGACGAACAAGCTGGAGGGGAATTTCTCCGGCGCGCTCACCATCACCGCCGCGCGCACGGACGACTGGAAAAGCTGGCAGGGGTTCGGCACCATCACGATGACCAACGGCCTGCTGTGGGACTTTCCGATGTTCGGCCTCTTCACGCCGGTGCTCAACGCCTTTGCGCCCGGCCTCGGCAGCAGCCGCGCGAGCGAGGCCGCCGGGACGTTCATCATCACCAACAGCGTCATCCACACCGCCGACCTCGAAATCCGCGCCGCGCCCGTGCGGCTGCACTACGACGGCTCCGTGGACTTCGACACGCGCGTGAACGCCACGGTGACGGCGGAAATGTTCCGCGACATGTGGCTGCTGGGGCGCCTCCTCAGCCTGGCCACGATGCCGCTGACGAAGATTTTTGAATACAAGGTCGCCGGCACGCTCGCCCAGCCGAAGACCGATCCGCTCTACGTGCCCAAACTCTTCCTGCTGCCGCTGCACCCGATCAAGACGCTCAAGGACATCTTCACGCCGGATGGGGACGGGAAAACACCACCGGCGAAAGCTCCGGCGAAGGAGAAGGAATGAATTTGACCGCGGAGCAAGGCGAGGGATGGCTGCGCGCCCCGGCGGGACGGTTTTGGCCACGGATTAGCAGGCTTTTGAAAAACTCAAAAAAGTTTTGAGTGAATGTGGCTGTGGCTGGTCAGAGAAGGATGCGTGGCATCATCAAATCCCAACCCGAACTGGTCTGCCTGATTTCCCCCGAAAGCGTCGTGCCGGCGGCGCACCC
>JACRJY010000037.1 GCA_016235585.1 Verrucomicrobiota bacterium
CCGCGACGAATTTCTACGGGACGGTGACGTTCACGTATCAGGTGAGCGACGGCCAGGGTGGCACGGCCACGGCGGTGGCGAGCATCACGGTCTATGCGCCGCCGGTGAACGGCTTCCCGGACGATCCGCAGAACGTGGTCCGCTACCAGCCGAACTTGAGCCTGCTGGGCGTGAACCAGGTGGTGTTCATGAGCGCGAACACCAACCTCCTCGCGGTGGACGACCCGGACAGCACGAACCTGACGATCACCTTGAGCGTGACGAAGGGCACGCTGCAGGTGACGAACCTTTCCCCGGCGGTGACGAACTTCATCACCTTCTCGAACGGCGTCGCCGGCACGAACACGCTGGTGCTCTCCGGGCCGAAGGACAGCCTGAACCTCGCGCTGCAGGGGCTGACCTACACGCCGCGCGCCGACTATTTCGGCCTGGATTACCTGACGATGACGGCGGTGGACGAGGGCGGGCGCACGGACTTCGACACGAACGCCGTGGAAATCCGCGTGCAGGTCGCGGTGCTTGGCGGCATCATCGAGATCAACGACCCGAACCAGGGCTTCACCCCGACCAACGTGGCGATCAAGAGCATCCAGGTGATCTATGATCCGACCTACGTGCGGGCGACACCGACCGTCTTGAGCAACGACACGACGTTCATCCTGGAGATCATCCCGGTGGACGGGCAGAACGGCGCGGTCTATTACACCGAGATCACCAACGTCGTGACCTACACGAACTTGAGCGGCGTGATCGTCTCCACCGAGACGAACATCCTCTGGATGCGGATTTACGAGCCGGTGCTCACGCGCGTGGATGGCGATTCCTATTACAACAGCACCTTCGGCACGAACGGCATCCCGTTTGGCACGCCGCTGTTCAACCCGCAGACCGGCCTCTACGAGCAAAAGGTGCAGGTGGTCAACGTGACGCCGTTTGAGATCAAGGCCTTCCGCCTCTTTGCCACGAACCTGCCCGCCGCCATCACGTTCTACAACGCCATGGCGACGAACGACGCCACCTACGGGCCTTACGTGCAGTTCAACCAGTCCCTCGCCGCCGGGGCCGCCACCGTGGTGACGCTCGAGTATTTCAACCGCACCTACGCGCCGTTCACGCCGGGGCTGAAGCTCACGCTCCTCGCCTCGCCCAACTCGGCCGTGGAGCCGCCGCTGCTCTCGCAACTGCGCCCGGTCACCGGCACGGTGCAGCCCATCTTCGGCTACACGCCGGACGGGCGCACCAAGTGGTATATCTTCTTCCCGACCCAGCTCGGGCGCACCTATTACGTCCGCTACACGGATGATCTGCTGACGTGGCGGACCTCCTCGGTGCCCATCCAGGGCAACGGCAGCATCATGCACTGGATGGACGACGGGTTCCCGACGACCAGTTCGACGCCGCCGACCAGCGGCGGAACCTCGTCGCGCTTCTACACGGTGTTTGAACTCATCACCACTCCGTAACCGGGAAATCTCCGGGGAACGGCGCGCCTTTAATTAACATTGAATGAAACCATACCTTGTTTGTGTGCTGGCCGGAGCCTTGGGGCTGGCGGCGAATGCGGCGGAGGGCGACCGCGCGGAGAAAAAGCCGCGCTGGTTCGGCTTCCAAATCCCGGCGCTGGCGCGCGTGCGCGCGTCCTTCTCCGGGCAGAGCACCGGCAATCCGGGCACCGTGGGCACGGCGACCGATCCCTATCAGGATCGCTTCTACGACGACGGCTATTTGCGCGTCAATTCCCTCGGCAACCCGACCGTGGGCGGGTTGAGCGACACCTTTCCCCGCACCAGCTTCTACCGTTATGACAACGCCTCGCAGGCCGTGGCCCCGAACAACGGCCTCGGCATCCCCGGCTCCGTGACCTTCAACAGCGTCAACTTCAGCCAGGGCGGCAGCTTCGGCGACGGCCAGGCCCATCACGCCATTCCCGGCATCGAGTTTTTTGTCCGCAAGGAGCTCAAGGCGCAAAAGCGCTGGCACCTGTCGGCGGAGGCCGCCGTTTCGTGGAGCCACTTCAGCTGGGTGCAGCGCGGCAGCGTGCCGACCACGCTGAACGTCACCCAGGACACCTACAACACCGGCACCGTGGATGCCACTGGCCGCGCGGGCGTGGAAGGCGTCTTTGATCCCACTCTTGTCCCGTTCCCGCAGTGGATCGGCAGCACGCCCACGCGCACCACTCTGAACGTGGCGGGCACGTTGGGCGGATCGCGCAAGCTGACCCTCGACGCCTTTCAGGTGCGGATTGGCCCCTCACTCGGCTACCGGCTGACCCCGCGCTTGAGCGTGGACGCGCTGGCCGGCCTCACGCTGGGAATCGGTTTCAGCCGGTTCAATTTCTCCGACACTCTGACCCCGGCGGCGGGCTCCGGCGTGAGCACCGTCAGCCTGAACGGCAACGACCGCGACACCCACACCTGGTATGGCCTCTACTCGGCGCTGCGCGCCACCTACGACCTCACGGAGAAATGGCAGGGCCTGATCGAAGTGCGCCACCTGTGGATGGACTCGCTCTTTCACGCTGGTTCCGCGCGTTCCGCGCAGATTTTTTTCACCGACGGCTTCACCCTCTCCATCGGCGCGGCGCGGGAGTTTTAATCCCGAATCTCACCGCCCCCGCCCCGCCGCCAGCGCCAGCGCAATCGCGCCCAGCACGGCCACGGCCCCGCCAAGGAGGGAGCGGGCCGACGGCTTCTCGCGCTCCATGAAGCGCGCGAACGGCATCACCACCAGCGGCGCGAGCGCGACAATCGGCAGCACCACGCCGGCGGGCGCGACCTTCAGCGCCCACTGGTAGCAGCTCACGCCAAGCGTCGGCCCGGCCAGCGCGTTGATGACCAGCCACGGCCCGGCGTCGCGCCATTTGTTCTTGGTGGAGATGTCCGCGCCGCCGTCCGATCCGTTGCCGAGGAGGAAATCCTTTTTCACAAACAGCAGGCACAGCCCCGCGATGGCGACGCCGCCAAGGATGCGCTGGTAGGCCGCGCTGATGCCGTCAATGTCCTGCCCCGCCGCCGCGGCGACGGCGTAGGCCTTGCGGCTCAACACCACGCCCCCGCCCTGCCCGATGGCCGCCAGCACGCCGAAGAAAATTCCCGTGGAAAATTTGCGCGGCTCAATGTGCGGATTTTCCCCCGGCGCAAGCGCGAGCGCCACGCCGCCCAGGATGACCGCCCCGCAGAGAATTTCCGCGAGCGAAAGCTGCGTGCCCAGCCACAGCCATTCCACGACCGCCGCAAACGGCGCGGCCAGGCAATGCACCAGCATGATGGTCAGCCGTGAGCCAAGGCGCGGCAGCGCCTGGAACAGCGTCACGTCGCCCAGGCCGAAGCCGATGCAGCCGCTCAAGATGAACAGGTAAAAAGCATCACCAGAGAGCCCCGCACCGAAGCCATGCGCGTAAATGGCGAGGAACACCGTGGCGATGCAGAGCCGCCAGAAATTTGCCTCCGTGCCACCCATCATTCGCGCCGTGCGCGTGGCGGTGACGGCGGAGAGCGAAAACAGAATCGTGGTCAGCAGCGCGGCGAACATTCCGCGCGCAGTGTGCCGCCGCGCCGCGAGTTGTCACGCTTGGAAAAAATCACGGCCAACATTCCCACCGCAACACGCGCACGGCGGCCCCGGACGGAAGGACGGTTTCCGGCGGCACCTCCACGAGGCCGGTGGCGCGGGCCAGCGAGGCGAGCCGGTGCGAGGCCTGCACGCCCGCCGGGCGGACGCGGCCCGCGTCATCCACTTCAACGCGGACGAAATGCCGGCGGTCGCCTCGGTTGGCGAGCGGCTCGGCGAGCGTGCCGGGATGCGACGGGAGGGAAATCTCCGCCGCGCCCTGCCAGCGCCGCAGCGCGGGCCGGACGAGCACGAGGAAGGTGACGAACGCCGAGACCGGGTTGCCCGGCAGGCCGAAGAAAAGTTTTGAGACATCGTCCGCCCCCTCACCCCGGCCTGTTCCTCCGCCGGGGGAGAGGGAGGCAGACCTGATGCGTCCGAATACAAACGGTTTGCCGGGCTTGATGGCGACGCGCCAGAGGCCGATTTCCCCGCCGAGCGCGGCGAACGCGTCTTTCACATAGTCGTGCTCGCCCACGGAGACGCCACCGGTGGAAACCACGCAGTCGCATTCAGAAAAAATCTGCTCCAGCGCGGCGCGAGTCCCGGCGAGTGAATCCGCGACGAGCGGGAAAATTTTCACCACCGCGCCGGCCTGCCGGGCCAGCGTGGCAATGGTCACGCGGTTGCTCTCGTAAATCTGTCCTTCCGCAAGCGCCGCGCCGGCTTCGCGCAGTTCGCTGCCGGTGGCCATGACGCCGACCACGGGACGGCGGGCAACCTGCAAATTGCCGATGCCCGTGGCGGCGAGGAGCGCAAGCTGCGCCGCGCCGAGGGGCGCGCCGGTTTCGAGAATCACCTCGCCGCGCTTGATGTCCTCGCCGCGAAAACGGACGTTCTCCCACGGCTTGACCGCGTCGGTGACGCGCACAATCGCGGCGTCACTTGGATCAGCCGCCGTGTCCTCCTGCATCACCACGGCGTCCGCGCCGGGCGGCAGCACCGAGCCGGTGAAAAGCCGCGTGCACGTGCCCGGCTCGACGCGGCAGCGCGGAGGTTCCCCGGCGGCGATGCGGCCCGCGATCTGCAGCACGGCGGGTTTTTCGACGGTGGCCGGGGCGGTGTCTTCCGCGCGCACGGCGTAGCCGTCCATCGCGGAGTTGTCGAACGGCGGGAGATCAACGGGAGAGGAAATGGCTTCTGCAAGGGCGCGCTCGGCGGCTTCGCTCAAGGACACTGTTTCGCGCGCCGGCGGGGGCACGGCGGCGAGGACGCGCTGAAGGGCTTCTTCGAGTGTGAGCATGGCTCGGCGCGCGGAAATGAGCGGCCCCGCTCCGTCTCGGCGCGAATATCAATGCGCGGAGGTGAGCACGAGCACCTGTTCGAGCGTGGAGACGCCTTCGCGGCATTTCATGAGCGCGACTTCGCGCAGGTTTTTCATGCCTTCGCTGACGGCGACCTTGGCGATTTCCATGCCGCTGGCGCGCTTGAGAATGGCTTTCCGAATCTCGTCGCTCACGGTCATGATCTCGATGATGGCGCAGCGGCCCGCGTAGCCGGTGTTTTTGCAGCGGTCACAGCCACGCCCCTTGACGAGTGGGACGCCCTCGAACATTTTCGGGTCAAGGCCCAAATCCTCGAACATCTTGGGCGGATAGGTCATCGGCTCCTTGCAGGTGTTGCACACGCGGCGCATGAGGCGCTGGGCGCAGGCGAGGATGATCGAGGAGGAGATGAGGAACGGCGCAATGCCCATGTCGTCCATGCGGGTGACGGCGCCGGGGGCGTCGTTGCAGTGCATGGTGCTCAAGACCTGGTGGCCGGTGAGCGCGGCCTCGACGGCGATCTCGCAGGTCTCCTCGTCGCGGATTTCCCCGATCTTGATGATGTCCGGATCCTGGCGCAGGATGGAGCGGAGCGCGGCGGCAAAGGTCATGCCGATGCCCTTGTTGATCGGCACCTGGTTGATGCCGGGAATCTGGAACTCGACGGGGTCTTCGCAGGTGACGATGTTGTAGTCGGGGTTGTTCAGCTCGTTGAGGCACGAGTAGAGCGTCGTCGTTTTGCCGGAGCCGGTGGGGCCGGTGACGAGGATCAGGCCGTGCGGTGCGTCCACGGCGGTCTTGAGGCGCTTGTAGCTGTCCTTGTCGAGGCCCAGCTTGTCCATGCTCGCGGTGAGGTTGGATTTGTCGAGGACGCGGAGCACGCATTTCTCGCCGTTGACGGTCGGGAGGAAGGAGACGCGCAGGTCAATGTCGCGCCCGCCGACCTTCATTCTCATGCGGCCGTCCTGCGGCAGGCGGCGCTCGGAGATGTCGAGCGAGGCCATGATTTTCAGACGCGAAGTGAGCGGCATCTGCATGGCCTTGGTCGGCGGCGGATAGTGCATCAGCGCGCCGTCCACGCGGTAGCGGAGCTTCACTTCCTTCTCGAACGGCTCGATGTGGATGTCGCTGGCCTTGTCCTTGATGGCCTGAACGAGGATGAGGTTGGCGAGCTTGATGACGGGGGCCTCCTCGCCGGCGGCGGCCATGGCCTCGGCGCTGGTGTTGTCCTGGGTGTCGGCCACCAGTTCGGCGTCCTCGGCCTCCTCGGCTTCGGACTCCTTGATGATGTCCTCCATGCTGGCGCTCTTGACCTCCAAGTTGTTCACCTTGTCGAGAATCGCCTTCTCGGTGGCGATCATCGGGAGGACTTCCAGCTTGGAAACGCGCTTGACGTCGTCGATCGCGAGGACGTTCAAGGGATCAGCCATCGCCAGATAAAGCTTCCCTTCGAGGCGCGAGACGGGGAGCACCTTGTGGTTGGTGCACAGATCCCGCGGCACCAGGCCGGCGACGTCGGCGGGGATGCCGATGCGCGCGAGGTTCACCGGCGGCGTGTTGAGCACGCGGCCCATGCACACGGCCAGATCCATGTCGGTGACGTAGGATTTGTCAATGAGCAGCTTGAGCAGGCGGATGCCCTCCTTCTTCTGGAGTTCCAGAAGCTCCTCGACCTGCTTGGCGGTGAGGAGACCATCCTCGACCAAGGCGTCAGCGATGCGTTCTCCGAATGATTTGGCGGCCATAAATCGTCTCGATTAACGGTGGATTTTCTTGATGACCTTCACGAGGTCCGCCGGGCTGGTGAGATACCAGAGGAGGCGCTGGTTGGTGCGCTCCTGCAGTTCGGCGGCGGCCTGCTTGTTGAAGGGATTGGTGGTGGCGACGAGCACCGACTTGCTCATGCGGTCGAAGGGCGCGACGCACCAGCGCTGGCACGTCTGCCGGGGAAAGGAACGGGCCAGATCCATGTCCACGTCGTATTTCTCCAGCGGCATATAGCCGAGCCGCGATTTTTCGAGCACGATCTTGAGGGATTTTTCAATGGCCAGCCCGGCCTTGTCGGCCACCACCTGCATGAACGGCTCGATGACGCCGCCGGGATCGCCGGTGGGCGGCGTGGGCCAGTAGAGATTAAAGTCGTTTTCCGTGATGAGCTTCGCCTCGACGAAAATCTTTCTCATCACCTCGCGCCCGTCGTCGCCGGCGACGGCGGGCTTGCCGGGAGTCGCGGGCGCGGCGGGCGCGCCGGGCATCGCGATTTTGGCCGGCTCGGCGGCCTTTTTGTTCAGGAACGAAGTGTCCTCCGCCGCTGCTCCGGGCGCGGCGAAATTCGTCGCGCGGTTCTCGATGTCCTCGAGCGCCTTCTTGACGTCGGGATCGTTCGGGAAGCGCTGGAGGATCGTCTCATACTCCATGATCGCCGAGGAGAGCTGGCCGAGCTGCACGTAGGCCTCGGCGATGCGCTTGGCGGTGTTGACGACATCCTTCTCGCGGTTGAGCTTCGAGTAGGCTTCCTTGAGGATTTCGAGGGATTGATAGTCCTGCGGCTGCGATTGAGTGATGACTTCAAACATCTCAATCGTCTGCATCAACTGCGCCTCTTCGCCGGGGGTAATGGTTGCGGCCATGATGAAAATACTTCTGCCACAACCGCGCCCCGCTTGTCGAGCGCGGTTTTACGTTTCCCGCCGGTCAATGCCGCTCCACCCGGCGCACGTCTTTTTTTTCCTCGTGGTATTCCATCACCTTCTTGCTGAAAAACTGCCGCCCCTCGATCCGCCAGTCCACCGTCCGGGTGAACCAGAACCCCTCCTCCGTGCGCGCGCGCTCGAAGCCGTAGCGGCCCTGCTTCACGTTGCCGACCAGGCCGCCGATCACCGACACCTCCTCGCTCAAGCGCAGCGCCACCTTCGCCACCACCGCCTCGGCCTCGTCCACCCACACGCGGCCCGCGGCCTTGTTGACGAACTTGTCCTTGAAATTCTTCTCCGGCAGCTTGCCGCCGCGCGGCTGGAATTCCAGCACCAGCGTCGGACGTCCGCTCTGGATTTCGCGGCCCGTCACCTTGAACGTGAACTTCTGCAGCAGCTCCTGGTTGAGTTGAAAGTCCCTCTTTTCCAGCGCGCGGCCACGGCCTTCGGCCACGAGATCTTTCGCGGCCTCCGCCGGACGGCCCGTCTCGCCAAAATCCTCAATGTGCCGCGGCTTCACCGCCACCGGCGGAATGTATTTGATCTCCCGGTCATCGCGCTTTTGCAGCTTGCCCTTGCCGTCGAGCGTGTCCGTGCGCTTGGTGCGGGTGAAGGCGTAATGGCCGAGGAACGCCTGATCATTCACCGGCTCCCTGCCCATGCGCGCGACGATGCGCTGGAGCACGCCGTCCACCGCCGGCAGCGGCGCGTTGGTGGGAACCGCGTCCGCGTTCGCCACCGCCAGCAGGGCGAACGGGCAGAGCCAAACGAGACCTCGAAAAAACCCGCCGACCAGCGGAGCGCCGAGCATCGCCCGGCCCGGGTTTCCAGGGTTTCCTGCCGAGCAATGCTCGGCGCTCCGCCGGAACGATGACTTTTGCAGAGGTCTCAAAACAAAATTGCCGGACAGTTTAATCAAATTTTTCCAACGCATGGGCCGCCGCGCCGAACGCGCCCGCCATTTCGCCGAGCTGCGCCGGGAGCAGTTGCACCTTCCGTCCGCCGGGCCGCCACTCCACTTCGTCCAAAAATTCCCGCAGCGGCTCGAACAGCATCCGCCCGGCGCGGGCGATGCCGCCGCCGAGAATCACGGCCTCGGGGTCGAGGATGTTCACGAACGACGCCACGGCGCAGGCCAGCGCCCGCACGGACTTCAACCACATCGTCTCCGCTTCCTTGTCGCCACTCTCGACGGCGGCGACCAGCGCGTGCGTCGTGGCGAACCGCCCGCCGGTGCGCTCGTGAATGGTCTTGTTGCCGATGAACAGCTCCAGCGAGCCGGGCGCGTTGCACGTGTCGCGCGGGCCGAGCCAGTCCACAACCGTGTGGCCGAGATGCCCCGCGCGGCCCATCGCGCCGCGCAGCAAGTGCCCGTCCACCATCGCCGCGCCGCCCACGCCGGTGCCGAGCGTGAGCAGGCAGACGTTTTTCAACCCGCGCGCCGCGCCCAGCCAGACTTCACCGAGCAGCGCCGCGTACGCGTCGTTCAGCACGCGCACCGGCTGCGTCGCGCCGAGATAATCCGTCCAGTCCAAACCTTCGAGACCGAACAGCCGTCCCGGCATGAACGCGATGCCGCGCCCGTCCGCTGCCGCCAGTCCCGGCGCGGAAAGGCCGAGGCGTGAGGCGTCGCCACCGCAACTTGCTTGAAGTTGTTGAGCAACCGCGCGCGTCTTCACCGCCCACTCCATGTCCTGATCCACGAAGGAGACATTTTGCTGTGCGAGCAATTCACCCGCCGGCGTCACCGCCACCGCCTTGATGCTCGTGCCGCCGAGATCAATGCCCAGCACGAAGTTCAATGTTCCGAGTTCGGAGTTCATGGTTCAACGTCAGCCGCGCGAAACCCTGAACATCGAACTCTGAACCTTGAACCGAGTTTCGCTAATCATGCTGCCCCTCGCTCACGCTCCAGCCGCCGTCCACCGCGAGCACCTGGCCGGTGACGAACCGCGCCGCGTCGCTCATGAAAAACACCGCCGCCGCGTCGCAATCCTCCGGCACGCCGATGCGCCCGCCGTCGAGCGGCTGCTTGGTTTTGATGAATTTCAAAATCGCGTCGTCATCCTGCGCCCGCGCGCTCATCGGCGTGGCGACCAGCGCGGGCGCAAGCACGTTGAAGCGGATGTCGTGCGGCGCGTAAAAGGCCGCCGCCGATTTGGTCAGCCCGATGATCGCCGCCTTGGCCGTCGCGTAGGCGTGCGTGCTGAAAAAAATCGGCGACGGCGAGAAACCGAGCACGCTGCCCATGTTCAGCACGCTGCCTCCCCTGCCCTGCTTGAGAAACTGCCGCGCCGCCGCGCGGTTCGAGTAGAACATCGCGGTGAGATTTTCGTTCAGCGTGTAGCTCCACCCCTCGTCGGTCACTTCGTGCAACGGCCCGTCGCCATGCCGTCGTCCGCTGCCGCCGGCGATGTGATAAAGCCCGTGAAAGCCGCCAAACTTTTTGAACGCGGTGGCGATTGCCTTCTCCGCCGTCCGCGGTTTGCCGGCGTCACCCACGAGCGCGGCACACGCCTTGCCGAGTTCACGCTGCGCTGCCGCTGTTTTCGTTCTGTCACGCCCGACGAGGACGACCCGCGCGCCTTCGGCGACGAACGCCCGCGCCGCCGACAGCCCCAGCCCGCCGGTGCCGCCGATGAGGACGAGGGTTTTGCCGTGCAGCTTTTTCATGCTCGCTCCCAATCAAATCCCATGCCCGCGCACGGTGCATCCCGGCGGTTCGGCAATGGTGCGGAGAAGATATTTCCCGCCGGCGGGACAGTGCGGCAGCGCGTTGCTGCGGAGGAGGACGACCAGTTCGGCGGGAACGATTTGGTTGGTGCCGACCTTTCTGGCCTCGAACGCCCAGCGTTGCGTGGCGGAATCGAGCACTTTCAGGCTGGCCACGCAGACGGCCTGGCCTTCGGGAATTTTTCCCGTGTCGAACTTGCTTTTGAGGCTGTTGCTGAATTCCTCCAGCCACGACCCGGCCTTGGCCGGTGAAGCCGAAGAATAGAGCGTCGCGTGGCCGTGCATGTCGCACGTCGTCGCCAGATCAAGCGAGCCGAGCGTGTAGCGCCCGCCCTGCGGGCAGTGCAGCATCCACGGCCAGCGCAGATACGCGCGGAGCGCCTGCTCGTCCGGCACGTCGAGGGAGCCGCGGTTGTGGTTGGTGCTCCACTGCGTGACGGCTTCGTCCACGAGCGCGAGCCGCCCCCGGCAGTCGTGCGGAAAGCGGCGGTCGGGGTCGGGGTCAATCGGTAGCAGCGCGAAGACCGCCAGTTGCGCCAGCGCCACCCCAATCCAAAGGTAGAAGCGCCCGCGTTTCGCCGCCGGGCGTTCGGGCTGGAGATTGGACTTCATGCGCGCTCTGGATTGTGTCGCCGCAAAGCTGCCGGATTTCCCGGCGAAAGAGAACAGCAAATTAAAACCCCATGATCACGCCTGATTCCCGGCCCGATTTTGATGAAGGAGGATCTCTGCAAAGCACCACAAGAAATCTGTAGCGGCGGTCTGTGACCGACGAACCTTTCGGAAATTCGGACATTGACGGCAGTCACAGACCGCCGCTGCGGCGCTTTGCAGAGGTTTCGAAAGGAGATTGATTTACGGGGGGCGGGGGAAACGTGCCACCATGCAGGGTTGGGTTCTTCCCGCGCTCTCCTGTTCAATCTGTTTTCAAAAACTTTCGCCTCCCAAGCCCGACAGGCTGCTAGCAGCAGATGGCCGTCAAGGCGGCGCCCGCCGTGGAGTTGAGGGCGAGTTATGAATGCTGTTTCAACTGAACACGAAGCCCGCCCCATGTCGCCGCGCCTGCTCGACACCCGGCCCATCTTCGCCGCCGGACAGGCACCGTGCCAGGTGATTGACGACGCGGTGGCGGCATTGGCACCGGGGCAGCCCTTCGAGTCGATTCCGCTCTACGCCAAACTCGGCAGCCAGGGCTTCTCCCACCGCGCCGAGCAGTTGCCCGACGGCTCCTGGCGCGCGGAGTTCCGCAAATCCGGCTGAACGACAATGCCAAAAGAAACCAGGCCGATCGTTTATGTCTGCTCTGGTTGCTCCGATGCGGGCGAACTGGCGGATCGCACTGCCCGGCGGCTCTCGCGGGACGGGGTGGGGAGCAGGCCGCGCACTCCGTCAATGTGCGGATTTCGAGCACAAAGCGCCGCGCTTCGCGCTCTCTCTGCGCCTCAGTCCAGCGCCGCGCGCATGGCGGCGAAAAGATTTTTTCCCGACTCGATCTTCACCGGTTGCTTGGACTTCGCATCGCCGTCCTCCACCAGTTCTTCGGGCAGTTCCTTGAGGAAGGGCGACGGATGGCAGGGCATCACCTGCCCATATTTCTTCCGCCCGCCGCAGTGCGAAATCATCAGCTCCCGCTTCGCGCGCGTGATGGCCACGTAGAAGAGCCGCCGCTCCTCGTCCATCGTGCCCTCGACCTTCGAGCGCGAGTGCGGCAGCAGGCCGTCCTCCAAGCCCACGACATACACGTGCGGATACTCGAGGCCCTTGCACGAGTGCATCGTGATGAGCGTCACGGCGTCGCCGGCCTCCTTCTCCTCCTCGCGTTCGGAGTCGAGCGTGATGTTCTCCAGAAACCCGTCGAGCCGGTCGGACATCGGCTTGCCCACGCCGTCGCGGTCCATCGTGGCAAGCAGGTCGCGCAGGCTGCGGATGCGGTTCTCGGCGTTCTCCTGGTTCTTCTCGCTGCGGCGGAGTTCGTTGTAGTAACCGGTCTCGTTGAGGAACTTCTCCGACCACTGCTGGAGCGCGTCGGGTTTCGAGGCGAGCGCTTCATCGGCGAGCTTCGCACGAGTCTCCTCCACGAAGCCGATGAACTCCTGAATCGCCTCGCGGGCGCGGCCCTGAAAACTGTTCTGCACATCCGTGTGGCGCATCGCGGTGAAGACCGAGCAATGCCGCTCCTGGCTCGCGCCGAGCAACCGCTCCATCGTCACGTCGCTCAGGCCACGCGCCGGGACGTTCGCGATGCGCAGCAGGCTCACGTCGTCGTGCGGGTTCAGGAACGTCTTCACGTAGGCGAGGAAGTCGCGCACCTCGCGGCGGTCAAAGAAGCTCTGCCCGCCGATGAGGTGGTAGCGGATGCCGGCCTTCCGCAGCTCCATCTCGATGGGTCGCGACTGGAGGTTCGTGCGGAAGAGAATCGCCTGGTCGCCCCACGGCACGCGCTGCGTCATGCGCTTGAACTCGATGGTCTCGGCCACCGTGCGCGCCTCGGTGTCGTCGGTGTCGAAGGCGTGGAGCTGAATCTTCGTGCCTTGGCCGTTCTGCGACCAGAGGTTCTTCCCACGACGGCGGGCGTTGTTCTTGATGACCGCGTTGGCGGCCTGGAGAATGGTGTTCGTCGAGCGGTAGTTCTGCTCCAGCTTCACGACCTTCACCTCGGGGTAGTGCTTTTCGAGATCGAGCAAGTTGGCGACTTCCGCGCCGCGCCAGCCGTAGATGGACTGGTCGTCGTCGCCGACGACGCAGAGGTTGCGGTGCTTGAGCGTGAGCGCGTGGACGAGCTGGAACTGCGCGGCGTTGGTGTCCTGATACTCGTCCACCATCACGTAGCGGAAGCGCGCGCGGCAGGCGTCGAGCGCCTCGGGATGCTCGTTGAAGAGGCGCAGCGTGAGCAGGATGAGGTCGTCGAAGTCCACCGCGTTGCAAGCCTTCAGCGCGGACTCGTATTTCTTGCGGACGTGCTCGGCGAGCGCGGAGACATTGGGGTCTTTGAACGCCGCCTCGGCCGCTGCGCCGCCGTTCTTGAACTTGCTCAACAGTGTGAGCACCGCGCGCGGATCGGTCTGTTCACCCTTCGCGGAGACGTTCGCGAGGATCTTCTTGATCGCGCCGAGCTGCTCGGACTCGTCGTAGATGACGAAGTTCTTCTTGTAGCCGAGCAGCTCGATGTGCTGCCGGAGTATGCGGACGCAGAGGGAGTGAAAGGTGGAGACGGTGGGGCGGGAGGGCTTCTTGTCGGGGTCTTGGGTCTGGCGTCTGGGGTCTCGGGGGAGCAGGGCGTTGACGCGTTCGAGCATCTCTCGCGCAGCCTTGTTGGTGAAGGTGACGGCGAGGATGTTTTCCGGCGCGATGCCGCGCTGCACCATGTGTGCGATGCGGAACGTGATGACGCGCGTCTTGCCCGTGCCCGCGCCCGCGAGGATGAGCACTGGCCCGTTGTGCGTCTCCACCGCGTGGCGTTGTTGAGGATTGAGCGAACCAAGATTCAGCATCGGCGCGCGGAGTGTAGTGGGCCGAGAATCACTGGCAAGGAGAAGCGGCATGAACCACGGAAAACACGGAGCACACGGAGAAACACCGAGGCGGTTTCACTCGGAATTCTTTTTCAAGTCTTCTTCCAGAAACTTGGTGACATCCTTGAAGCGGGCTTTGTTCTCGGCGCAGACCTCCATCAGGGCGCGGTGGGCTTCGAGGCAGTTGCGGGAGTTCTCTGCCTTGGAAACCTGGCCTTTGGTCAACGCCACTTCC
Organism: Verrucomicrobiota bacterium; assembly: GCA_016235585.1. GTDB lineage: Bacteria > Verrucomicrobiota > Verrucomicrobiia > Limisphaerales > JACRJY01 > JACRJY01. Next base: position 14,051 of record JACRJY010000037.1, read on the forward strand.
TCAAGTTTCACTCCGGCATCCGGCGAACAACGCAAGACGCCGAACAGTGAAAGCACGCCGAGGTTGTCGAGCATGTCGGACACGCGCTCGCTGGGGTTAAGCAGCTCGATGGAGCGCGGCTCGCCGGGCTGCTCGGTCTCCGCCATGTCGAGGCTGATGCGCGCGAGGACGCCGAGGAACGTGCTGTCCATCAGCAGGCAGTCGGTGAGGTCGAGCACGAAGCGCCGGCGGCCCTGCGCACGGAGGCCGTTGATGAGCGCCTTGAAGTCCACGCTGACGGTGAAGTTCGCGCGCCCGGAAATCTTCACCCACACCGCGTCCTCCCGCACGCAGACTTGCAGGCGGGCGGCGGAATTGTTGGAAGTGCCGTTCATGACTTCTCTCGGTGGTGGTCAGGCGGCGAGTTTCTTCTCCATGTCGTCGCGGCGGATGATTTGCGTCAGCGTCTGCTGCAAGATGAGCCGCGCCTCGCCCGCGCTGCCGAGGCCGACGAGCCGGCAGTTGGCGTCGAGCAGCAGCTCCATCGCACGGACGAGTTCGTCACGGCTGTAACGCTGCGCCTGCGGCAGCGCCTTGAAGAGCACGTAGGCGTTCATCGCGAGCGGGTTGAACCGCTTGTCCGCCGGCATCGCGTCGGCGGGGACGCGCTCCAGTTGCGCCTTGAACTTGTCGTAGGCGCCGTAGCCCTCGAAGCTGAAGTTCGCCTTGAGCCAGCCGGCGGCGAGCATCTCCTTGAGGAACACCATGGCGCGCACCTTGGAAATCAGCCCGTAGAGCAGGCCGATTTCCGACTTGTCCTTGTCAATCTTCGCGCGGATTTCCCACAGCTCCTCGTCGAGCGTGCGGAGGGCGCGCGGCAAATCGCGGTCGCCCACGGCGTCGCCGAGCGCGAAGGCCTTCGCCAGCTTGTTGCGCGTGACGATGGCGTCCACGTCGACGGTCTCGATTTCCGCGCGGGTGCCAACGTAGGCGGCGAGCTTGTCCACCTCGCTGGCGAGCTGGCGCAGGTTCGGGCCGACGTAGTTGACAAGCCGGGCGAGCGCCTCGGTGGAAATGGCTTTCTGAAGGGCGCGCAGTTGCTTGAGCGCGGCGTTCTCGGCCTTGCCCGCCCAGTCCTTGGTTTCGAGCGAGAGCGCGGCGTAAAGTTCGACTTCACCGATTTTCTCCAGCGTCTTGAAAAAGGTTTTCCGCTTGTCTGCCTTGCCCGCGCTGATGAGGAGGCGGACGTTGTCCCAGCGGAAGCTTTTCAACTCCTGCGCGATTTCGCCGAGCGTCTCGGTGACGGCCCCGGCCTCGGCGGTGCGCTCCTCGCCGAGGAAGTTGCAGTTCTGAAACCACACCACCTTCGCGCCGCCGAAGAACGGCAGCGTCTGCAACGCCTCGCGCAGTTTGGCGAGCGCCCGCAGCGCCTCGCCACTGTTCCCGGCGGCGGCGTCCACGATTTCGTGATCCATGCCGCCCGCCTCCTGGCACCAGCGCTGATACAGTTCGCGGGCGCGCTGCTTGACGGCAAATTCATCATCGCCGCAGACAAGGTGGACCGAAGCCCCGGAGTTGGAGCCAGTGGCTGCCATCGGATTTTACTCCTTCTCTCCGCCTTCCGCCTCCGCGCCGCCCTCGTTGATGCGCTGGAGAACCTCGGTCATGTCCTCGACCTGCTCGAAGAGCGCGGAGGCGACAAAGATGGGCCGCTTGAATGCCGCCGCCAGCGCGAGGCAGTCGCTGGGGCGCGCGTCAATCTCGACGATTTTCTTGCCCAGCTCGTTCTGCTGCTGGAGCAGCAGGCGCGCGAAGTAGGTCGAGTTCCGCAGCTCCGTGATGAGCACGCGCTCGACCGTGATGCCGAAACCTTTGAACACATTCGCCATCAAATCGTGCGTGAGCGGGCGCTCCTTCGGCGTGTCACGCAGGAACATGCTGATGACGGCGGCCATGTTGTGCTCGACGGAGATGACGAACACCTTGTCGTCGTTGCCCACAAAGATGGCGCTCCCGCTGTTGGCCGGGAGGATGCCGCGAATCTGGACGGGCACGACTTCTTTCTTCATGGGGCAAGCTTACGACTGGGACGGAAAAAGACAAGTGCGCTCTCGGAAAGTTCACCAGCTTGGGCGCATCTTGCGGCACGCCGTCAAATCCGATTTTTCCAGCGAACCACGCGAAAAACGCGAAAGGGCAGATTGATTTTTCGCGTGCTTCGCGTGTTTCGTGGGCCATTCCCGGCTTGAGTTGCCCGCCTACGGCACCAGTTCCTTCGTCATCACAAAGTCATCCATCACGAAGCCGCCGCCGATGTCCACGCACACGGATTCCGCGACGGTGTAGCCGTTGCGCTGATACGCGGCGATGGCCTTGGTGTTGCGTTTGTTGACCGAGAGAATCAGCCGCCGCGCGCCGAGCGTGCGCGCCGCGTCCTCGCAATGCCGCAACAGCCGGCTGCCCAGTCCGCGCCCGTGGCACGCAGGCAGAAGGTAAAGCTTGTGCAGCTTGAAAACCCCCGGCTTCTCCGCCGGCCCGTAGGACGCGAAGCCGACGGATTCTTCACCGACGAACAGGCATTCGTAACGGATGCTCTTGGCGTGAATCTCCTCCCGCAGCGTGTCGAGCGCATACATCCGCGCCAGCATGAATTCAATCTGCGTCGGGGAAATGATGCCGGGATAATGCGCACGCCAGATGACGCCGGCCAGCCGCACGATGGCCGGCAAATCCTCCTCTGTGGCGGGGCGAATGCGGGCGTCGCTCATGGCGGAATCACGCCAGATACGGAATCGTCAGCGGCCCCTGCGGCAGCACGGCCACGCGCGCGGCGGGGCCGAGTTTTTCCAGTTCGGCCTTCACGGTCACGGCGATGTCGCGGCAGGGCGCGAGATGTGCGGCGCGGAGGACTTCATCCGAAAGCGAACTGTGGACGAGCACTTTCGCCCGGCGCTGGATGAGCGCCTGGATTTGCGCCTGCCACTGTTCCGGCTTCACGAAGCCGGGCGTGGCGAGCATCCCCAGGATTTCCTCCGGGCTGGACGCGCTGCGGAGCAGTTTGTCCAGCGGGCTGCCCGCCGGGACGCCCTCGCTGCACTCGCACGCGAGAATCAGCGTGCCGCCCGACTTGAGGATGCGCGCGCCCGCGCTCATGCCCTTCACGCCCTGATAGAGGTTCATGTCGAGCGGATAGCCGCTGTTCGTCGTCACCACCACGTCGAATGGCGAGGCCACCCTCTGCATCGCGGATTTACGGACGAACTCTGTGCCCACCTTGTGCGCCGCGAGCAAATCGCCCGCGAACACGCCGGTGATCTGCCGCTGCTCGTTGAGCGTGACATTGAGCAAAAAACTCGGCCCGCAGCGCAGCGCGAGGTCGCGCAGTTCCTCCCAGAGCGGGTTGCCGTCGTTGACGCCGAAGACGGCGCGCGGGTCGCCGATGTTTTTCGCGCCGTGGTTGCTCATCACCGTCTTCAACCCCGCGACGCCCGGCACCAGCCCCTTCGGCCCGCCGCTGAACCCGGCGAAGAAATGCGGCTCGATGAACCCGGTGGGAATGCGGATGTCCGCCTCGACGGCGATTTTGTTGACCAGCGCGGGCGTGCCGTCGCGCGTCGTGCCGAGCTGCACGAGCGCGGCGGGGTCTTCGCAGTCGTGGTTCACGACGCGGTAGTTTTTCAGCAACTCCGCGCCGAGCATCTTCTCCAGTTCGGCGGGCGTGTTGGGCCGGTGCGTGCCGAGCTGGTTGAGCAGCGTGATGTTTTCGCGCGGGACGTGCGCGAGGCGCTCCAGCAGCCATGGAAGAATGCGGTCGTTCGGCGTGGCGCGCGTGATGTCGGTGAAGGTAATGCACACGCGGTCGGTGGGCTTGACCACCTCACGCAATGGGCGCGCGCCGATGGGCTGATCGAGCGCCGCGAGCACGGCGGCCTTTTCATCCGGCAGGCCGGGATTGTGCGCCGGCTCGATGACCGTGGTGCGGCCCTCGGGAAACTCGACGGGCAGATGGCCGCGTCCGTAGGCAAGGTTGATTTTCATGAACAAACAAGTGCGAGCCAATAAACACCAATCCCGCACGGCGGCCAAGGATTTTGCAGCGTGTGGAGTGCGGCTAGTTCTCGCCGCTCTCTAAAATCACAGACAGGCGCGACGCCTGTTCTACGGTTTCACCGTGGCGATGACCAGTGCGTCGGACCGCAGGTATTTTTGTGCAACCGCCTTGATTTCCTCCAGCGTCACGGCGTGGTAGCGCGCATCCTCGGTGTCGCCGTTTGCGAAGCCGAGTCCGTAAAGTTCGTCGAGCGCGGTGGCGCTGGCGAGGCTGCCAATGTCCTGGCGGGAGATTTTCTTCTGCCCGATCAGCTTGGCCTTGGCGCGGCTCAATTCCTCTGCGCTCAAGCCTTCGGTGCGGAGCAGTTCGGCCTCCTTGAGCATCTCCGCCTCGACCTGCGCGAGCGTTTCCGGCGCGGTGCCGGCGTAGAAATAAAAGCTGCCGGGCGCGAGGCCGAGCATGAGTCGCGCGCCGACGTAGTAGGCCAATCCAAGCTTCTCGCGGATACGGAGAAAGAGCCGCGAGCCGAGGTCGCTGCACGCCTCCTGAATCAACTCCAGCGCAAACCGATCGCTGTCATCCAGCCGCACGCCGGCATAGCCGAGGAGCAGCACGGCCTGCTTCTTGTCGCGAATCTCCGCGACGCGCCGGATGCCGGCGAGTTGCGATGGGGTGAGATCGAGGCTGGCGTCCACCGGTGCTTTGGCGCGCGGCCAGTTGCCGAAGGTTTTCTCCACCACAGCCCGGATGTCGGCGGTGTTCACGTCGCCGTAGATGGCGAACACGCAGTTGTCCGGCGTGGCGAGGCGCGCATGGAATTCATGCAGATGCGCGGGCTGAATTTTCGCGAGGCTTTCCTCGGTGCCGTAGGAGTCGCGTCCGTAGCCGCGCTCGCCGAACAGCGCGCGACGCATGGCAACAATGCCACTCTGCAAAATCTGGTCGCGCTGCGACGCAAGCTGCGCGATTTGAACCTCCCGCTCGCGTTCCAGCGCCTCGGCGGGAAAGGTCGGATTCAAAATCACGTCCGCCGTGAGGCCAAGGCCGGTGGCGAAATCGCTGCTCAACACCTCGGTGTAGACGCCGAAGCTGTTGTTGCCGGCATAGGTGTCGATGCTCCCGCCCGCGCTCTCGATCTCCGTCGCAATCTGCTCGGCATTGCGGGTGCGCGTGCCTTTCAGCATCAATTTCGCGAGCAGGAGAGTGATGCCGTTGTTCTCGGCGGACTCGGCCAGCAGGCCACCCTTGAACACCATGCGGAACTCAACGAACGGCAAACGATGATCTTCTTTCACCAGCAGGCGCAGGCCGTTCGGCAGTTCAAATATGTGAATCGCGTGGTCGGAGGCTTGATCCGTGGCCAGCACATTCTTCGGCACCGTGCCCTCCGGCAGCAGCGCGTAGAGCGTCTGGTTTTCCGGCGTGAGGTATTCACGGGCGACGCGCTGCAAGTCCTCCGGCGTGATGCGCCGCACTGCCGCGAGATAGCGCTGCGAAAAATTCAAATCGGTCGCGGCCAGCCAGCACCCGCCCAGATCCGCCGCCTGCCCCTGCATCGTCTTGCGGCTGGCCAGCGTGCCAGCGGTGAACTGCTTCACCGCCTTGGCGAGTTCCGCCGCGCTCACCGGCTCGCGTTTCATGCGTTCGATTTCCGCCAGCATCGCATCGCGCGCGGCGGCGAATTTGTCCGCGTCCACCACCGCGCTCATGCCGAAGAGGCCGGCACTGCCGGGGTTGTAAGTCCACGCGTCTGCCGAGTGGGCGAGCGCGAGCTTCTCGCGCACTTGCTGGAACAATCGTGAACTGCGCCCGCTGCCAAGCAGCGTCGCCAGCACGTCGAGCACCGGCACATCGGGATGGCGCAACTCCGGGATGTGCCAGCTCAAATGAAAATGCCCCAGCTCGATGGGCGCCTCCTCGATGACTTCGCGCACGGCCATCTGCTGCGGTTCCTGCGGCAAAACTCCCGGCGGCTGCGGGCGGGCCTTCGCATTGACGAAGGCTTGTTTTATTTGCGCGACGACTTCATCGGTCTTCACGTCGCCCGCGACGACGAAGAACAAATTGTTCGGCGCATACCGCGCGCGGTAGTAGCCGGTGATGTTGTCGGGCGTGAGCTGGTTGAAAATATCCGGCAGTCCGATGATGGGAAAGCGATACGGGCTTTTGGTGTAGGCCACTTCAAAGAGCCGCTTGCCCGCGCGACGATGCGGATCGTCGTGGCCCATGTCCATCTCGCGGCGGATGACGTCGAGTTCCTTCGCCAGTTCATCGGCGGGCAGCGTGGCGTGCTGCATGATGTCGCAGAGGATGTCCACCGCCGTGCGCGCACCGGTGTTCGGCACGTCAATGTGATACACCGTGCGGTCGAAGCTCGTGTAGGCGTTCATGTAGCCGCCGGCCTCCTGCACTTCCTGGTCAATGCGGCTCGCGGGCCGCGTCGTCGTGCCCTTGAAGAGCATATGCTCCAGAACGTGCGAAAGCCCCGCGCCGAGCCACGCGCCCTCGTGGATGCTGCCGGTCTGCGCCCACGCCTGCGCCGAGACAACCGGCGCACTGTGATCCTCGCGCACGATGATGATGAGGCCGTTTTCCAGCGTCGTCACCCTGGTCGCGGGAGGCAAAGACGGGATGACTTGATCGCCATTGCAGCCGGTAGGAGAGACAACGGAGGCGGGGGAGTTTGTTTCGACTCGCTTCATGAAATGCAAAACGGACGGTCAGGAACTGGCAGGCTTGGCGTCCGGCTCGGCAACGCGCAATCTGGACTTGGGAAGAAACGGCCTGCGAAACGCCTCCTCAAAATCATACCCGCCCTTGAAATCCTCGCGGCTGTCCGTCTCGGTTTTGCCGAGCAGGCTGTTGTCCACCATGTTGAAGACCAGTTCGCCAAAATCCTCGCAGCGGCGCACGCCCCACTCGTCCAGCACCGTCAGCGTCATCGGGCCGAACTGCTCCAACGCAAACTGGCGGATGCCGCCGAGCAGCTCCTGCCCGGTCACGTGGCGGAACTCGCCCTTGGTGCTCTTGAGAGCAATCTTCTGGGTGTAGTCGAGCGCCTCGCGCACAAAGAAGTAGGCCTCGCGCGTGTAGCGCGGGTCTTTGGCGACAATCTTTTCGAGGACTTCGTCAACGTTGAGCGACGGTTGCATGATTTATCGTGCGGACTCGGCCGATGGGTTCGACGCCGCGGATGGTTTCGCCGTGCGGTAAATTTTCACCGCCCAGCCCGTGAGCAGGAGAAAAACTACCATCGCCAGCACCAACTGTTCCTGCCGGGTCAATCGCACCATGCGCGGAATGTAAGTTGAGCCGGGTCGTTCCACAATGGAGAGTTATTCACGGAAGGCGCGGCGACAAAGCAGTGGGACAGGCATCCTGCCTGTCCAGTGGCGCGCACAAACGTCCGCCCGGCCACGCAACCGCAAGCATGCCCAACCGGACAGGCGGGACGCCTGTCCCACTACCAAACGAATCATCGAGAACAATCACGACGCCACGATGTTCACCAGCTTCTTCGGCACCACCACGACCTTGCGGATCGTCTTGCCGTCGAGGAACGGCTTCACTTTTTCGGAAGACTTCGCGGCGGCTTCGAGCGTCACGTTGTCCACGTCGGCGGGCACACGGAGCACATCGCGCAGTTTGCCGTTCACCTGCACGGGAATTTCGATTTCGTTCTCCACCAGCAGCGCCGGATCGAACTTCGGCCACGGCGCGTAGGCGAGCGACGACGCGGTCTGGCCGAAGGTGCCGTGCAGCCGCGCCCACAATTCCTCCGCCAGATGCGGCGCGAAGGGCGCGAGCAGTTGGAGAAACGTCTTCATCACCGGCAGCGGCTTGGACTGCCATGTCATGGCTTCGTTCACGAACACCATCATCGCCGAGATGGCGGTGTTGAAGCGCATCCCGTCGAGGTCTTCGGTGACTTTCTTGATGCACGCGTGCAGCGTCTTGAGCTGCGCGGGCGTGGCGGTGATTTCCTGGATCGCACCGTCCATCACAATCAAGTCGAGCAATTCTCCGTGCCGCTGCGCCTCCGTGGTGGTCTCGGCCTGTTCAAATGCCGTCTCGGATTTTTCATCAACGAAGAGCCGCCACACACGACCAAGGAAGCGATACACGCCCTCGACGCCTTTGGTGTTCCAAGGCTTCGTGTCCTGTAGCGGCCCCATGAACATCTCGTAGAGGCGGAAGGCGTCCGCACCGAACTCGGCAAGAATGTCGTCAGGGTTCACCACATTGCCGCGCGACTTCGACATCTTCTGGCCGTCCTCGCCAAGGATAAGGCCTTGGTTGACGAGCTTGAAAAACGGCTCCGGCGTCGAGACATGGCCGAGGTCGAACAGCACCTTGTGCCAAAAGCGCGCGTAGAGCAGGTGAAGGACGGCGTGCTCGGTGCCGCCGACGTAGAGGTCAACGCCGGGAGTCGAGAGTCGAGGGTCGAGGGTCGAGGCTGGCGCAGAGTCTGGCCCTCGGCTCTCGCCCCTCGACTCTCGACCTGCGGTGCCCATCCAATAATTCTCCGCCTCCTTGCCGACGAACGACTGCGCGTTCTTCGCATCGAGATAACGGAGATAATACCAGCACGAGCCGGCCCATTGCGGCATGGTGTTCGTCTCGCGCGTGGAGCTGTCGGGCAGCGTGAGCCAGTCCTTCGCGCGGGCGAGCGGGGGCTGGCCGTCAGCGGTGGGCTTGTAATCGTCGAGCGCGGGCGGGAGCAGGGGCAATGCGCTTTCGGGCAGCGCCTCGTGGAAAAGATTCCCGCCGGCATCGCGCTTCCATACGATGGGGAACGGCTCGCCCCAATACCGCTGCCGGCTGAAGAGCCAGTCGCGCAGCTTGTAGTTGATGGTTTTTTTGCCGAGGCCCTTCGCTTCGAGCCAGGCGGTGATTTTATTTTTGGCTTCTGCGGTCGGGAGACCGTTGAGGGAAACTTCCGTGTTCACGGAATTGACCGAGAAGCCCTCGCCGACGAAGCAATCGAACCACACGAAAGCGGGCGTTGCCTTTCCATCAGCAACTACACTGATCATTGAATCAGGCGGCGAGCCGAAATCCCTCACTCGCGGCAATGGTGAAGCGACCACGGGTTTGATTTCTAGGTTAAACTTTTTCGCGAACTCAAAGTCCCGCTCGTCGTGCGCTGGCACAGCCATAATCGCGCCGGTGCCGTAGCTCGCGAGCACGTAGTCGGCGATCCAAATGGGAATCTTTTCACCGTTGACGGGATTGATAGCGTAAGCGCCAGTGAATACACCGGTCTTTTCCTTTGCTAATTCAGTTCGTTCCAAGTCGCTCTTGGTTGCTGCGAATCCGCGATAGGCTTCAACTGCTGTTCTCGCCGCTACGGCAGCCTTCTTTCCTTGATATAGGTCTAACCACAATTTGAAAAAGTCCGCCGCAATCGCAGGGCCCATTTTCTCGTCAACAATCCATTCCTTCGGAGTGCCTGCAGGATAATCCCATGTGCAAATATCTTCGACCAACTTGTGCTCGGGCGAAAGCACCATATAGGTCGCGCCGAACAGTGTATCCGGCCGCGTGGTGAACACGCGGATCTTGGCGGCATGGCCCACAACTTGGAAATCCACCTCCGCGCCTTCGCTGCGCCCAATCCAGTTCCGTTGCATCTCCTTCAGCGAATCGCTCCAGTCAATCGTATCAAGATCGACCAGCAACTTCTCGGCGTAGGCGGTGATGCGGAGCATCCATTGGCGCATCGGCCTGCGGATGACCGGGAAACCGCCGACTTCGCTCTTGCCGTCAATGACCTCCTCGTTGGCCAGCACCGTGCCGAGTTCGGGACACCAGTTCACCGGCGCTTCGCTTACGTAGGCGAGGCGCTTTGAATCTACAAATGTGCGGAGGCTTTCGGCGGATTCATTTGCGATTTGCGGTTTGCGATTTGCGATCAGTTCCGAGATTGGGCGCGCACAGTTTTTTCCCGTGTCGAAGTAGCTGTTGTAGAGTTTCAGAAAAATCCACTGCGTCCAGCGGAAGTATTCCGGGTCGGTGGTCGCCACTTCGCGCGACCAGTCGTAGCTGAAGCCGAGCGATTTAATCTGCCGCGTGAAGTTCGCGATGTTCGCCTCGGTGGTCACGCGCGGATGCTGGCCGGTTTTCACCGCGTATTGCTCGGCGGGCAGGCCAAAGGAATCCCAGCCCATCGGATGCAGCACGTTGAAGCCGCACGCCCGGCGGTAGCGGGCAAGGATGTCCGTGGCGGTATAGCCTTCCGGGTGTCCAACGTGCAGGCCCGCACCGCTCGGATACGGGAACATGTCGAGGATGTAGAACTTCGGCGGCAGCTTGGCCGCGTCGGCTTTGCCGGAAAGATTGTGGCGCTGGGCGAAGGCGTGGCTCGCCGGGATTTCCTCGCCCGGATTGAACGCGCGGAAGGCCTGCTGCTGTTCCCAGGCCTGCTGCCACTTGGGCTCAATCAAATGAAACGGATACTGTCTGCGACTCGACATAGAGCCGGGGATAGTGCGGAAAGTGGGGGCAGCGGGCAATCGCGATTTCACGCGCCCTTCCTCTGCGGGCGCATCTGGGCTGCACACACACACACGTGTAGCGCCGCCGTCCTCGGCGGCGGGTTGACGGGGCGTCCGCGCCCCGTGAATCGGGACTGGCCGCGAGACGCGGCCAAAACCCGCCGGCGCAGACGCCGGCGCTACCGGGGCGGCCCGGATGCGCCGCGCCCCTGCGTTTTGGTTTTACATCCGCGCGTGAATTCAGTGTGGTTGGAACTCATGTCTGCGCCGCCCGAATGCCCGCCCCGCCGCCTGCGTCCGCGCCCGCGCGTGCTGCTGGCACTCGCGGTCATCGCGGGCAGTCTGCCGCTGTTCCTCTGGCCAGTGCGTTTCGCGGTGGACGCCGCGTTCTGGGAACGGCTCATGGACGCGGCGCACCTGCCGTTCTTCGCAGGCGTGACGCTGGTTTTCTTCACGCTGCTGGGCGGCGGCAAAATATACAGCCTGCGACCTGCCGCTCTGGCCGCACTTGCCACCACGGCGCTGGCGGCGTTCATTGAATGGCTGCAGCCGCACTTTGGCCGCACGGAGAGTGTTGAGGATTTTCGGAACGGCGTGTTCGGCATCGTCATCGCGGCGGGTGCGCTCACGCTGTTCTCGTTCAAAAAAGGAAAATGGCCGTGGCTGGTCTTGGGCGCGGGTGCGGCGGCTTTGATATGTGTCGCCACGCAGCCGGCGTGGCAGGAATGGCGCGGCCTCGTGTGGCGGCAAAACAATTTCCCGCTGCTCGGTGATTTTGAATCCGAGACCGAGCTGCACCTCTGGCGGCCCCAGGGCGGCGCGGCGAAGTCGCCCTCAACCGCCAGCCTCGCCGCCGGACACGCCACGCACGGCGGCAAGAGTCTGCACGTGAAAGCCGGCGCGGGCTCATGGGCGGGCGTGAGCTACTCGGCGGGCGACAAGGATTGGAGCGGACGCCGCGCGCTGGCGTGGAGCGTGTTCAATCCCGGCGCGGCGTTCACGTTGAGCCTGCGGATTGATGACGATGGCGACTGTGAGCGCGCCGGCCAGCGTTACACTGACGGTTTCACAGTCAAGCCGGGCTGGAACCATTTTCAAGTTCCGCTGGCTGACATCGAGCACGGGCCACGAACGCGAAAGTTAAACTTGAAGGCCATCCGCCGCGCCGCGTTTTTCACCGGCGAGCGCGAGCCGGCGCGGGAATTTTTTCTGGATTACGTCCGGCTGGAGTGAGCAACCACGGAAAGCACGGAGCACACGGAACTGAAATTGGTTTCCAAGCGCGGACGCTGCCTGCTTTCTTTCCGTGTCTTCAGTGTGCTCCGTGGTTCGGCATTTCCCCGCCCGGCAGCCGCACGGTGAAGGTCGCGCCCGCGCCGGGCTGGCCCGCCGCCGTGAGTTCACCGCCGTGCGCGTCCACGACGGCCTTGCAGATGGAGAGGCCCAGCCCCGCGTGGCCGGTGCCGCCGGTGCGCGACTTGTCGCCGCGATAGAACCGCTCGAAGACGTGCGGCAAATCCCCGGCGGGAATCCCCGGCCCCGTATCCGCCACCGTGACGGTGACGGAACCGTTCTGCCGCGCGCCGGTGATGCGGATTTCCCCGCCGGCGCGGTTGTATTGCACGGCGTTGGAGAGAAGGTTCATGAAAACCTGGGCGAGCCGCTCGCCGTCGGCGGTGCATTTCAGTTCGGGCACTTCGCAGTGGAGTTTCAATCCATGATGCTCGGCGAGCGGGCGGATCATTTCCACGCAGTCCCGCAACGTGACGGCGAGGTCGAGCGGTTCGCGCTTGAGGGCGTCGTGGCCCGCGTCGAGCCGGGCGAGCTGGAGCAGCGTCTTGATGAGGCGGCGCATCCGCTGCGCGGCGCGCTGGCAGGCTTCGAGCGACTCGCGATATTCCTCCGGGGCGCGCTCGCGGGCGAGGGCGGACTGTGTGTGCGTGAGAATCACCGTGACGGGCGTGCGGAGTTCATGCGCGGCGTCGGAGGTGAAGCGGCGCTGCTGCTCGATGGATTTTTCCAGCTCGTCGAACGTGTGGTTGAGCACGCCGCCGAGCCGGCCCAGTTCGCTGCGTGTCTCGGCCACGTCAATGCGGTGGCCATGTTTGCCGCGCGCGATTTCATCCGCCGCCGCGCTGATGGCGGCGATGGGGCGGATGGCGCGCCCGGCCATCCACCAGCCGCCGGCGAGGCCGAGCGCGAGCACGCCCGCGCCGGCGGCGGCGAGCTGCCAGGCCAGCCGGCTCAATTCTTTTTCAATGTTCGCGGTGGAAGTGCCGATGAGCACGGTGGTGCCGCTGGGAATCAGGTGAACCAGCTCGCGGAACCCATCCCGCGCACGCATCGGATTTTCGGCGGACACCTCGCTGCGCTCCGGGTAAGGAACCGCCGCCGGCGCCCCGGCGGACTGGGTGGCAATTTCACGCTCCGATGTCCAGACGACGTAGTAGAACTGCCCGCTTTCGACCCGGTCGGAATACGGCACCATCCGGCCCGCCGCGTCCTCGAGCGGCCAGCGCTCGCCGCGCCGGGTTTCGCCGCGCGGCTCGCCCGGCTCGGCCCGGCGCGGGAGGTTGGGCGGGGGCGCGACCCGGGGCAGGATGGGCGTGAGCAGGGTTTGCAATTCCCGATCCACCTCGCGCAGCCGCGCACTTCGCTCGAAGTGATAAAACCCGATGGTCAGCCCCGCCACGGCGGCGGCGAGCAGCGCCCCGTGCCAGAGCTGGATTTGCCAGCGGATGGAATTAAGAATCATCGCCGCCTCATTCAATCACATAGCCCTGCCCGCGCCGCGTGCCGATGAATTCATGGCCGAGCTTCTTCCGCAAATTCGAGACGTGGACATCAAGCAGGTTGGACAAACTCTCGTCGTTCTCGTCGAAGAGGTGTTCGTAAAGCTCCGTGCGCGACACCACGCTGCCGCGATGCAGCGCGAGATATTCGAGCAGCGCGTATTCCCGCGCCGTGAGCGTCACCGGCTCGCCGCCGAGCGACACCGTGCGCGCGGCGGTGTTCACCGCCACTTCGCCCAGTTCAATCACCGCGCTGGACTGGTTCGCCGTGCGGCGGATGAGCGCGCGAAGGCGGGCGAACAGTTCCATCAGGTCAAACGGCTTCACCACGTAATCATCCGCGCCCGTGTCGAGGCCGCGCACGCGGTCGCGCGCGGCGTCGCGCGCGGTGAGCAGCAGCACGGGGGTTTTCTTCGACTTGCGGAGGCGGCGCAGGAGTTCCCAGCCGTCGAGGCGCGGCAGCATCACGTCGAGAAGGATGGCGTCGTAATCCCAATTCTCGGCCTTGTAAAGCCCCTCCTCGCCGTCGGCGGAAGTGTCCACGGCGTAGCCCTCCTCGCGCAGGGACTTGGCGAGGCCGCGCAGCAGGTCCGGCTCATCTTCAACGACAAGGATACGCATATCGGCAATCAGCCCGGCGGCCAGCGTGGCAGAGCCGGGCGGGAATTGCAGGCGGTAATTTTCCGCAGTCACGCCGCGACCCTCGCACCGCGAACCTGAAGGGCAGATGAAGAAGCGCGGGAAGTAATTCCAGAATGGCGGCGCGCTTAATCATGAGTTAAGGTTGCGGCGCGCAAAATGCGGGCATAACAATCTGATGAAAGGCCGTCCATGAGATCTGTATCCGCCGCCACCATGCTCGCCGTTGTCACGCTGTGCGCCCCCGCCCGCGCCGCCGACCCGCAGCTGGCCTCGTGGTTCACGGCCGGCTCCGGGCTTTACGCGCGCATCTACTCGACCGACGCCGACAAGACCAACGGCGTCACCGCGACCACGTGGAGCAACGGCACGCAGACGCAGTCCACCCCGGCGTATCGCGGTGTGCAGGAGGTGTATTCCTCGGCAGACTGGGTTTACCTCCGCACCACCGGCCTCGGCCAGCACATCATGGGGCCGTGGTATAACAACACCGCGCGCACGGTGGCCTTCGTCAACCTGCCGGCCAACCAGAAGGCGCTCTACCGCATCCCGCGCACACCTACGCTCGGCGCGCCACCTGCAGTGAAGACGCCGACGTTCGGCGCGGTGGACGTGATCGGCTATTTCGTGGACGGCGTGGCGATGTATGACGCGCTCGACGGGTTCGTGTGGCTCGGCTCCTCCGAGGGCAACGGCAACGGCCAGTGGCGGCGCGCGGCGTATCCGAACGAGGGACTCACCTTCGACCCGTCCTACACGCACCAGCAGAACACGGGCGTTTATCACAACCACGCCAACCCCATCGCGCTGCGTTATCTGCTCGGCGACCACGTGGACTTCAACCCGGTTTCCAAAATTTACACCGAATCCACCAATGCGGTGATGCGGCATTCGCCGATTCTCGGCTGGGTGCGTGACGGCCTGCCGTTTTACGGGCCTTATGGCTTTGCGAACGCGACGAATCCCGCCGGCGGCGTGCGCCGCATGGTGTCGGGCTACGTGCTCCGCAACGGCCAGAACGGCACCGACAACCTCACCGCCACCGGGCGCGGCTCGCTGCCCGCGTGGACGCTCCGCAACAACGGCAGCACGGCGGCGACGGGGCCGGGCGTGAACACCACGTATCCGCTGGGCCGTTATTTGCAGGATTACGCCTACCTCGGTGACCTCGTGAACGCGGCGACCGGATCGAACTACGTCCTCGGCACGCACTTCGATCTGAACGAGTTCAGCGCGCGCTACTGCGTCACGCCGGAATTCACCAACGGCACGTGGGCGTATTTCCTGAACATTGACTCCAATGGCACCCCGGTCGCGCCGTGGGTCGTGGGCCAGTTTTTCATGGGCAACCCCACCGGCACCAAGTGGACGAACATCACGGAAAGCGTGACGACGAACATCCTGGCCGGGCCGAGCGCGCCGCTGCAATTCACCGGCATCACCCCGGACGCCGCCGCCGTCACGCTCGTGTGGAGTTCCGTGGACGGTGGCACGTATGAAGTGCAGACGAACAACAGTCTCGCCAGCACTTCGTGGGTGGCTTCCGCCAGCGTCGCTTCGCAGGGCGTCGCCACGCAGACGAACGCGGCGGCGGGCGGCGACGCGGTGTTTTTCAGGCTGCGGCTCGCGTCCCTCGCCGCCTTTGATCCGGTCAACGGCAGCGCGGGCGGCGGCACGACGGCCATCGCCCCCGGCGGCAGCGCGGCGCGCGGCACGACCGTCACCGTGACCATCACGCTGCCCAGCACGCCGCCGCAGCCGCCGGTGAGCGCGATCCCAACCAGCGTCACGCTCGCGGGCACGATCAGCGGCACGGCCATCTCGCGTCCGAGCCAGGAAACCGTGCAGGTCACTTTCACAATTCCCGGCAATGCGGCCACCGGCGCGCAAAACATCGTGGTCACTTTCAGCCCCATGCCGGTCTACACCATGACGGGGGCGTTCACGGTCAATTGAAGCTTGGGCAGAAATGGCGCTCGTCCCCCTCCTAGTTCTCGCGCTCGTCCTCGAAAAAGTTTCGAGGCGACCGGGAGAGAGAATCCACGAGCCACCCCGGCGCGCGGTTCGTGCCCCGGAACCGGGGCGAAGCGAGGGCGGTAGTGGGACAGGCGTCTCGCCTGTCCAGTGGGGCGTCGTTCCTTTCGAGTGACTCCCGAAGTCTTGGAGCGCCCCTTTGGACAGGCAAGATGCCTGTCCCACTACCCGGTTCATGGGTAGGGACGAGAAAGGACGAGCACGAGGACGGATCGAAGATTATCCCATTTTTTCCACTTCACGTTTGCTTAAGGTTGACTCGCGTAAAGTGCGGCCATGAAGCTAGTGAAAGTTTTTCCAAAGCGCGCCCGCCTGCTGGGCGGCCTGCTGGCGTTCGCCGCCGCGTCCGCGCTTTCCGCGCATGCCGCCGACCCGCGCACGAACTCGTGGCTCACCACCTACTCCGGCCGCTATGCGCGCATCTACACGAACAACGCGATGAAAAACGCCGGCACCTCCATCACGACGTGGAGCAACGGCACGCAGACGCAGGCCACGCCGGCCTACAGCGGCGTGCAGGAGGTGTATTCCTCGGCGGGCTGGGTTTATTTCCGCTCCTCCGGCCTCGGCAGCCACACGATGGGGCCGTGGCTCAACGGCAATTTTCCGAACCTGCCCATCAATACGAAGGCGTTCTATCGCATCCCGCGCACGCCGGCGGTGCCGGGGACAAAAACGGTCACCGGCGGCGGGGCCATCGGCTATTTCGTGGACGGCGTGGCGATGTTTGATTCGCGCGACGCGTTTTACTGGAACGGCACGGCGGACACCCAAGGCTCCGGCTACTGGAACCGCGACGCCTACGTGAACGAGTCGCAGACCTTCGACCCCGCCTACGCGCACCAGCCGGGCAGCGGGGCGTATCACTATCACGCCAGCCCAGTGGCGCTGCGCTACCTGCTCGGCGACCACATGGATTTCAACGTCAGCACGAAGGCTTATTCCGAGTCCACCAACGCCGTGACGGCGCACTCGCCGCTGCTCGGCTGGGTGCGTGACGGCTATCCCGTCTATGGCCCGTATGGCTATTCCAGCGCGTCGAACTCCGCCAGCGGCGTGCGCCGGATGGTGAGCGGCTACGTGCAGCGCAATGGCCAGAACGGCACGCAAAACCTCACGACCACGGGCCGCACCGGGCTGCCGCCCTGGGCGCAGCGGCTCTACAATGTCAGCTCGAACGTGCTCGCCGGCCCGTCCAATTTCACCACGTATCCGCTGGGCCGCTACATGGAGGACAACGACTACCTCGGCGATCTCGGCCAGACGCTGGGCGTGGACTTCGACCTCGACGAATACAACGGGCGCTGGTGCTACACGCCGGAATTTCCCGGCGGCACCTACGCCTACTTCGTGAGCATCAGCAGCAACGGCACGCCGACGTTCCCCTACAACATCGGACGCGCATTTTACGGCACGCCCAGCGGCAACACGGTGGCGACGCTGGGCGAAAGCGTGACCACCAATTTCCTCGCCGGACCGAACACGCCGCTCACACTCAACGCGCCCGGCACCACCACCTCGAACTACAACGTCACACTCGTCTGGACTTCCGTGGAAGGCGGCACGTATCAGGTCGCCTCCTCGACGGACGCGGCGAACTTCACCACCGCCATCAGCGCGGTGACATCGCAGGGCGT
This sequence comes from Verrucomicrobiota bacterium, assembly GCA_016235585.1. Classification (GTDB taxonomy): domain Bacteria; phylum Verrucomicrobiota; class Verrucomicrobiia; order Limisphaerales; family JACRJY01; genus JACRJY01. Next base: position 31,680 of record JACRJY010000037.1, read on the forward strand.
CGGCACCGCGACGAACTACACCGGCGTGGACGGCCTGCAATACGCCCGCGTCCAGCGCACCGCGCTCGCCACCTACGACCCGGTGGGGGCCACCGCCGTCACGAGCCAGAGCGCGACACAGAGCTTCAGCATCAACCTCGCCGGCCCGCCCGGCACCAACGCCATCCCGGCGCAGAGCGGAACTTATGGCGCGGCGTTCAGCTTCACTTTCGACACGAACGCTTTCACCGGCCTGACCGCGCCGGTGAGCTACACCGCGAGCGGGATGCCTACAGGAGTTTCGTTCACGAGCGGCACGCGCACCTTCAGCGACACGCCGACGCAGGTGGGCGCGTTCATCGTCAGCATCGTTGCGACGGACAGCGGTGCACCGGTGACGACGCTCACGAATTCATTTTCACTCACCATCAGCCAAGCGGCGCTGACCGTGACGGCAGACAATTTCATACGCGCAGTCGGCGAGGCGAACCCCGCTTTCACCGCGAGCTACGGCGGCTTCGTTAACGGCGAGACGTTCGGCACCAGCGGCCTCACCGGCGCGCCGTCGCTGACGACGACAGCGACGACCGGCAGCGCGGCGGGCACTTACGCCATCACCTGCGCCGCCGGCTCGCTGGCGAGCGCGAACTACGCGCTGTCGTTCGTCAACGGCACCTTGACGGTGACCAACGCCAGCGCCGCCACAAACTCCGTCGCGACGCGGAACATCCTGCTCATCATCGCCGACGATTACGGCGTGGACAGCGCGTCGCTCTTCAACACCAACGCCGGCGCGAGCCTGCCGCCGACGCCGAACATCAACGCGCTCAAAAACAGCGGCGTGCTCTTCCGCAACGCCTACGCGCAGCCCACCTGCTCGCCGTCGCGCGCGACAATGCTCACGGGGCGGCAGCCGTTCCGCCACGGCGTGACGACGGCGGTGACGACGAGCGACGGGCAGCTCACGGCCAGCGAGTTCACGCTGCCCGACGCCTTCGCCGCCAATTCCCAGCTCGGCTACAGCGTCGCCGCGTTCGGCAAATGGCACCTCACCGCCGGGCCGAACACCGCCAGCGACCCGAACAACATCGGCGGCTGGCCGCACTACGCGGGCGCGCTCGGCGGCGCGCTGGCCAGCTACACGAACTGGACAAAGACCGTGAACGGCGTCTCCACGAGCAACGTCACCACCTACGCCACGACCGATGTCGTCAACGATTCCGCCGCGTGGATTCAGGCGCGCGGCACGAACCCGTGGTTCGCCTGGGTCGCCTTCAACGCGCCGCACACGCCCTTCCACAAACCGCCGCCCGGCCTGCACAGCTACACCCTCGGCGGCCTGCCCATCAACAGCAACCAGCGCGTCCACTACGAGGCGGCGGTCGAGGCGATGGACACGGAAATCGGGCGGCTGCTGCAATCGGTCAACCTGTCGAACACCACCGTCATCTTCATCGGCGACAACGGCACGCCGCAGCAGGTCATCCAGCCGCCCTACACGACGAACCACGCGAAGGACTCGATTTACGAGGGCGGCGTGCGCGTGCCGCTCCTCATCGCCGGCGCGGGCGTGACCAATCAAAACCGCGAGAGCACGGCGCTCGTGAACTGCGCGGATTTATTTTCCACCATCCTCGAACTGGCGGGCATCAACGTTGCCGCCACGCAGCCGACTACGCTCACGCTCGATGCGCGCAGCCTGCTGCCGATTCTCACCAACGGCGCGGACGGCGTGCGTTACGGCTACGCCGAGCAGTCCGGCAACACGGTGGCGGCGAACGAGGCGGGCAAGGCCGCACGCAATGCGGCGGGTTACCGGCTGATTCAATTCGGCGACGGCCATGAGGAATTTTACCACGTGCTCACCGACGTGAATGAGCAGACCAACTTGCTCGCGTCCGCGCTTTCGTCCGAGGCGCAGGCGAGTTACTCCGCGCTGGTGCTGCAACTCGCCACCTACGTCAACACGCCCGTTCTCACCGGCGGCCCGCTCGAATCTTCGTGGGTGACTTACAGCGGCGCGAAGTATGCGCGGATTTACAAGACGCAGGCCGACGCGCTCGCGGGCAGTTCCGTCAGCACGTGGACGCCGACCGGCACGGTTCTCAACGGCGCGCAGACGAATCCGGTTTATGCGGGCATCCAGTCCATCCGCGTCTCGGCGAACTGGGTCTATGTCACCAGCCCCGGCCTGGGGAACCACGTGATGGGGCCGTGGTATTTCGACGAGGCGAAGTCGCAGTTGTTCGTCAACTGGCCGACCAAGCAAAACGTGCTCGTGCGCTTTCCGCGCGTGACCGCCCCGGCGGCTTCCCCGCCGCCCACGACGCTCGGCGCAATTGCCTACTGGGTGGACGGCACCATCATTCACAACCAGCTTGATGCCTTTGTGTGGAACGGCGTGGCCGACGCGGACTCGCCCGGCGGCGTGGGAAGCTGGCAGCGCAACGCGCGCTACGCCGAGTGGCTCACCTTCGACCCCGACGGCGCGCACCAGCCCTCCACCGGCGAACACCATCATCACGTCAATCCCAAGGGACTGCGTTATCTGCTCGGCGACAATGTCACCTACAACCCCACGACGCACACTTACACCGAGGGTGCCAGCCCGTCGAAGCATTCGCCGGTTCTCGGCTGGGCATTCGACGGCTATCCGATTTACGGGCCTTACGGTTATTCCAATCCGAACGACACCAACAGCACCGTCCGCCGCTTGGTTAGCGGCTATGTTTTCCGGGATGGAAATTTCGGCACGACGAATCTCGCCGCGACGGGGCGCACGAGCTATCCCCAATGGGCGCTCGACATGGGCCAGCCCACGGTGACGAACGGTCCGCCGGTGAGCGCGAGCTTCCCGCTCGGCTGGTATGTGCAGGACTTCGACCACCTCGCCGACCACGGCTACACGCAGGGCGCGGACTTCGACCTCGACCGCTACAACGGACGCCAGTGCCGCACGCCGGAATTTCCCGGCGGCACCTACGCCTACTTCACCACCCTCAACGCCGACGGCTCGCCCGCGTATCCCTACATCATTGGCCGCCAATACTACGGCGTGAAGGCCGGCGGCAACTACGGCGCGACCGCCACCGTCGGCTTCACCAACGTCGAGTCGCCGAGCGTGACGAATTTTGCCGGCGGCGTGAACGCGGCGCTGGCGATGCAGCCGTCAACCTTCAGCAGCGCGGGCGGCGGGCAGATCACGCTCAAGTGGGATTCGGTCGAGGGCGGGCGCTACGTCATTGAAGCGACGGACGACTTGAGCACCTGGATGGCGACGGGCAGCAGCCTCACCGCCACGAACACGCAAAGTCAGCGCACGCTCACCGCGCCGGTGCCCGCGCGCTTCCACCGGGTGCAGCGCGACGCGGTGGATCCTTATGACCCGGTGAGCACGCCGTGACGGCGGGCGGACGCGGGTGGAGCCTGCCCCTCCCCGCCCACCGCCGGGCCAGACAAGCGGCTCTTTTTGCCCGGATCACCCTTGGAAAGCGGTGAATTGGCGTAACTCTCTTGGAATAAGCTGGATGGACGACTGCTAAACGTATAATAGCTGCAACTATTTCCAAAATAGCTCATTGAATTCGTAAAATAGCTGCTTGAAAACGTAAAATAGCTCATTGAACTCACCGAATAGCTGCTTGAACTCACAAAATAGTTCATTGAACTCGCCGAATAGCTGGTTGAACTCACAAAATAGCGGCTTGAATTCGGCAAGTTCAACCTGCTCCACGGGAAATAGCGGCTTGAATTCGCCAAGTTCAACCCGCTCCCCGGGGACTGCGGATGGAATTCGCCGCCCGCGAGAAATTTGCTTTCCAGTTCCACCCCGCCGTGCCAAACATGGGCGGTGTTCGTCAGGGCAATTTTGAGTTTACCGATATGAGTTCGCAGCAAATTGACACCACGATTCCAACCTTTGTCACCGCCGCCCGGCGGGATCGGGACGTGCGGCCCCACTCGCTCTCCCAGATCGAAGGGCCGGGGGCGCCGCAGGAATTTCCGCTCGACCGCGCCGAGATGATCCTGGGCCGCGCCGAGGACGCCGACGTGCGCGTCGCCTCGCAGCGCGCCTCGCGGCACCACGCCACGCTGACGCTGCGCGGCGGCGAATACACCGTGCGCGACCAGGGCAGCCGGAACGGCGTGCTGTTGAACGGGCTGGCCGTCCACGCCGCCGTGCTGCACGACGGGGACGTGCTGCAACTGGCGGACTGCGTGTTCATCTACCGCGAGGGCTGACATGGGGACGTTTGTAAAATTCTGGGGGACGCGCGGCTCGATTCCCACGCCAGCGAGCTGGACGCGCGTCTATGGCGGCAACACCTCGTGCGTGGAGGTGCGGTTTGACGACACGGTGTTCATCTGCGACGCCGGCTCCGGCATCCGCGCGCTGGGCAAGGATTTGCTGGCGCGCAAGCCCGGCCCGGACGAACTGCACCTGCTGCTCACGCACACGCACTGGGATCACATCCAGGGTTTTCCGTTTTTCCCGCCGGCCTACGTCCCCAAGACGCGCATCCGCATCTACGGGCCGTCCGAGGGCGATGACAGCCGCTACCAGTTGTTGTCCGGCCAGATGTCGTCGGACTATTTTCCCGTGAGCTTCGGCGAACTGGGCGCCAAGATCACCAGCGACTTCCTCCCGGACGGACGGAAGGAAATTGACGGCGTGCAGGTGCGGAGCTTTCCCCTGAACCACCCCGGCGGCTGCTGCGGATACTCGTTCGAGAAAAACGGCGCGAAAATCGTCTATGCCACGGACAACGAACTGCCGATCCAGCCCGGCGAGAAGTTTCCCGACCCGCGCCACGAGGGCAAGCTGCGGGCCGTGCCCGCCGCGCTGGTCGAGGCCGCGCGCGGCGCGGATCTGCTCATCACGGACGCGCAGTATGACGAGGCGCAATACCAATCCAAACGCGGCTGGGGCCACTCCAGTTGCTTCTCCGCGACGGATTTCGCCCTTCGCGCGGAGGCCCGGCAGCTCGCGCTTTTCCACCACGACCCCGAGAGCACCGACCGCGAGCTGGACGCCAAGGTGGCCTCGTGCCAGAAGCGCGCGGCCCGGCGCGGCTCCACGCTGGTCGTCTTTGCCGCGCGCGAGGGCGTGGAACTGAAATTCTAAAACCCCGGGCGTCCGCCATTTTCCAGTTCAACATGAACGACGAGACGCTGCCCAAGTCACCGCAAGATCAGGGGCTGTTCACGCCCACGGGCGGAGCGCGCCCCGGCCCTGCGCCGGGCCGCGACCAGTCCGGCGTCACGCTGGGCGGCTGCCGGCTCGTCCGCAAAATCGCCGAGGGCGGCATGGGCGAGATTTACGAGGCGGTGCAGACCGCGCTCGACCGCAAGGTGGCGGTGAAAATCGTCGCGCAGCAGCTCGCGGGGCGCGGGGAATTTCTCCAGCGCTTCGAGCGCGAGGCCAAGGCGGCGGCGGCGCTGAACCATCCCAACGTCGTGCATGTCCACGACTTCGGCCAGGCCGGCGGGCAGTTCTACCTGGTGATGGAATTCGTCGAGGGCGAGGATTTCTCCAGCCATGTCAGCCGGCACGGCAAGCTGGCGGTGGCGGACGCCTTGTCCGTCATCGAGCAGGCCGCGCGTGCGCTCAAGGCCGCGCTGGAAAAATCCATCATCCACCGCGACATCAAGCCGGCAAACCTGCTCCGCACGACCGACGGCCATGTGAAGGTTTCCGACCTCGGCCTCGCCAAGGTGCTGGATGACGACACCGAAGTGACGCAAACGGGCGAGGGTCTCGGCTCGCCGCACTATCTCGCGCCGGAGCAGGCGGACGACGCGCGCCACGCGGATCACCGCGCGGACATTTACTCGCTGGGCATCACGCTGCTCTTTCTGCTCACGGGCAAAAGGCCGTTCGAGGGCGCGTCCTCCTACTCCATCGTGCTGGCCCACGCCGGCAAGGCGCTGCCGACCGGCGCGGAACTCGGCACGCCGCTGCCGGAGGCCGTCGAGGCGCTCATCCGCAAAATGGCCGCCAAGAAACCCGAGGAGCGCCACGCCGACTACGACGCGCTATTGGCGGACTTGGAGCGCGTGAAGGCCGGCTTCGCCCCCGTGCTGAAAAACTCGGCGAAGTCCAAAATATTCCGGCTCGCCGCCGCCGCCGCCCTGCTCGCCATCGCCGCTCTGATTGCCGTGAATTATTTTAAGCACGACGAGCCACCGCCTCCCGTTGCGTCGCCAGCGCCGCCGCAGAAATCTTCTCCGACGGCGAAGAAGGATTTTGAGCGCGATGATTCCGGCTTCGCCCTCAACCGTCCGCCGCCGGGAAAAAAAAGGGGGGAGGGAGGACGCCGGGGGCCGCCCGCTTTGGAAACCCGGTATGGCACGCTGCGGTTTGCCCCACACCGATATCCGGTCGCCAACAGTCCGCTGCCCGACGCGCCACCCGCAACCATGCTGGCGCTGGCCGACGAATACGCGAAAACCAACGCCACCCAATACATCAACGTCATCCATGCCTACCGGCAGGTGATTGAAGCTGCCGCCGGCTCGCCGATCGAGGACAAGGCTCACGCGAAATCGGATGAAGCCATTGCCCGCCATCAACAGGCGACCTTCAAGGTGATTGCCGAATTTGAAGCCCGAATGCTGGTCAAGGTGAAGGCCGGCGACCTGCAGGGCGCCTACGATGTCTGGCGGGAATTTCCGGGAGACTTGTTTGTCCCCGAACCGGAAGTCAGCGATCCCATCAAGGCCGCCATCGAGCGGAACCTGCCGGCGGACTTTGTCCCGAAGGAGCGCTGATTCGGGACATTCCCCGGCGCAAGCTTCCGCCCTTCATGTTCACTTAAGGTTGGCGGACGCAGACTGGCGGCGAATCAATTGGCGCGCATTGAAGAATTCTTTTCATCCAGGTCCCGGTGCCCGGCGGGCCTGCTGCCTGTGGCTCCTCGCCCTCGGCGGCGCGCTGGCGGGCGCGGCGGAGTTGCGCGTGGAGATTTCCCCCGCCTTCGAGTCCGTCCCGCTGCAGCTTGATTCCGCCCGCCACCCGCTGCCCGGCGGCGAGACTATTGCCATCACGCGCTTGAGCTATCTGCTCGGCGGCTTCGCGCTGGAGAAAACCGGCGGCGGCTGGGCGGAACTGCCCGGCCAGTTCGCGTGGCTCGACGCCGCGCGGAGTCGCAATCAATTCACTCTGGAGAACATTCCCGCTGGCGAATATCGCGCGTTCCGCTTCACCGTCGGACTCGATTCAGAAACGAACAAGGGCGACCCCGCGCGGCACCCCGCCGGCCATCCGCTCAATCCCAACCTCAACGGCCTGCACTGGACATGGCAGAGCGGCTACATCTTCCTCGCGCTGGAGGGGATGTTCACGGAGCGCCGGCCTCCGGCCCGGCCCGATGGAAAACCGCCTGCTCCCAACGCCGTTTCGGAGAACGGCGCTCCGCGCGGCTTCTCCTACCACTTCGCCCGCGACCCGAACCGCACCGTCATCACGCTGCCCGTCCAGTTGAACCTGTCCGCCGCCAGCGCGCCGGGTGTGAAGCTCGCCTTCGATGTCGCCGCGCTGCTCAACGCCCCGCGCCGCCTCTCGCCCGCCCGCGACGGCGAGTCCACGCACTCGCGCGCGGATGATCCCATCGCAGCGGCGCTGAAGGCCAACCTGCCCGGCGCGTTTCAAGTCCGACAGATCGTCGCAGACACCCGCGCCGCCGCCGCGCCGGTGGTGAAGCCGCTTTACCTCCCGGCGAAATTCACGCCCTATCGCTTCACCATGAGCGGCGTTTTTCCCGTGCCGGACTTGCCGAAAGACAACCCGCTCCTCGAAGAGCGCGTCGCGCTGGGCCGCGCGCTCTTCCACGAGAAACAATTATCCCGCGACAACTCGCTCGCCTGCGCCTCATGCCACGTCGAGGCCGCCGCGTTCACCGACCCGCGCCGCTACAGCCTCGGCGTCGAGGCCCGCACCGGCACGCGCAACGCGATGCCGCTGTTCAACCTCGCGTGGAAAAACAGCTTCTTCTGGGATGGCCGCGCGCCCTCGCTGCGCGCGCAGGCGCTGCTGCCCATTCAGGATCACACCGAGATGGATGAGAAGCTGGAGCGCGTAGTGGAAAAGCTCCAATCCTCCAAGCCGGAATATTTTCAAACCACTCCATCTCAAAATTCAAAATTCAAAATTCAAAACTTGGATTACCCCGCCCTCTTCGCCGCCGCCTTCGACTCGCCGGAAATCACGCCGGAAAAAATCGGCCTCGCGCTGGAAAACTTTCTCCTCACCCTCACGAGCTTTGACTCCAAGTTCGACCGCGCCATGCGCGGCGCGGCGGAACTCACGGAACTGGAGAAGCGCGGCTTCGAGCTGTTCTTCACCGAGTCCGACCCGCGCCGCGAGCAGTTCGGCGCGGACTGCTTCCACTGCCATGGCGGCGCGCTGTTCACCGACAACCAGTTTCACAACAACGGCCTCATGGCGTTTTCGGACGAGGACACGGGCCGTTTCAAAGTCACGGGCAACGAATCAGACCGGGGGAAATTTTCCACGCCCAGCCTCCGCAACGTCGCCCTCACCGCGCCCTACATGCACGACGGGCGTTTCGCCACGCTGGAGGAGGTCACCCAGCACTATCATCGCGGCGTGCAACGCAGCCCGACGCTCGACCCGAACCTCGCCAAGCACCCGCGCGCCGGCCTGCCCATCGGCCCGGAAGACCAGCGCGCGCTCGTGGCGTTTATGAAAACGCTCACGGACGAAAAGTATCTTCCACCGCCGGCCGGTGAAAAAACTCAACGCTCATCATCAACTCCATGAAAAAAATCCTCCTCGCCCTCATCCTCGGCCTTGGCATGGAACCGCTGCCCGCCGCCGAGCGCACTGTCCTCACGGACACCAACCGCGTGCTGCTGACCCTGCGCGGCGACCAGCGCGTCATCGAGGCCAACGGCATTCCCGACCACGCGCCGGGGCAGTTCCCCAATCGCGGCAACCCGAACCGCATCGCGCCGCAGAACTACAGCTTCCGCGTGCCGGCGAAACCGCAGGCCGCCGCGCAACCGACCGACGCGAATCGCGGCTGGTTCGGCGTCGCGCTCAACGGCGTGCCGTTCGAGGCGGGCACGGCGGAATTCTGGAGCCGCGACTGGAAATACGAGGCCATTGGCGGCTCGATCAACCTCGGCCTCGACGAGCACCGCGCGCACGTGCAGCCGACCGGCGCGTATCATTACCACGGTCTGCCGAACGGCCTCATCGCCAGCCTAGGCGGCGACGGGAAGAAGATGCTGCAGATCGGCTGGGCCGCCGACGGCTTTCCGATCTACACGAGCCACGCGCCCACGGACGCGAACGACCTCAAGAGCGCGCTGAAGAAAATGCGTTCGAGCTACCAATTGAAAAAGGGCGCACGCCCCGGCGCACCCAACGGCCCCGGCGGAAAGTTCGACGGCGCGTTCACCGCCGACTACGAGTTCGTGAAGGGCAGCGGCGACCTGGACGAGTGCAACGGGCGCTTCGGCGTCACGCCGGAATTTCCGCAGGGCACCTATTACTACTGCCTCACGGTGGAGTTCCCCTTCGCGCCACGCTACTGGCGCGGCACGCCGGACGCGAGCTTTATGAAACGCGGCCCCGGCCCCGGTGATCCCGGTGGCCCCGGCGGCAAGGGCAAGGATGGCAAAAAGAAAGGCCCGCCCGGACAAAAGAAGGGGCCGCCAGGCAAATAGCAAAACTCCAGCTTCGCCAGCGGAGCAGTTGCTGAAAGCCTTCAAGACGGATTGGCAGCCATGAGCGTGGTTTCAGAAATCGGCCAGGGAGCGGGCGGCCCGTTTGCGCGGGTGAAACCTTGGTTGTCCCCGTTCCCCGCCTGTGCCAGTTTTCCACCGATGCGTGCGCTTCGATTCATTGCGACCGCCGGGTTGGCGCTGGGATTAGCTGGCCGGGTCGGCGCGCAATCCCCGGAGTTGAGCCTGAACCGGCAGGCGGGGCCGCTGCGCGTCGGCATCACAGGTGAAATCGGCCGCACCTACAGTTTGGAGGCCGCCCCGGCGCTCAACGGCACCAACGTCTGGACCTCGCTGCTGACCCTGACCCTCACGAACGGCCAGCAACATTGGTTTGATGCCGCAGCGGCCGGCTCTTCTCAACGGTTTTATCGCGTCGCCAAATTGAGCGGCCCCGCGCCCATGGAAGAGGCGCTGAATTTCCGGCTGATCGATCACACTGGCCGGTCGCACGAACTGGCCTATCACACGGAGGCGCGGGCGGTCGTGCTTGTTTTCACCGGCAACGGCTGCGCGAAAATGCCGCCGATGCTCGCCACGATCAAATCGCTGCGCGACCAGTTTGCCGGCCAGCAGGTGATCTTCTGGCTGGTGGATGCCAACGCGCCCGACACCCGCGACCGCATCGCCGCCGAAGCCGCGAACCTCGGCATTGATCTGCCGATCCTCCACGATGACGCCCAACTGGTCGCCCGCGCCTACCACGCCGGCACGACCACCGAGGCCATCGCCATCCGCACGACGGACTGGCGCATTTTTTATCGCGGTGCCATTGATGACCGTGTGGGCACCAATACTGTGGGCACCACCCAAGCGTATCTCGCCGACGTGCTGACCCAGTTTTTAGGAAACCAGTTCATTTCTCTCCAGCGCACGGTGGCGGAGGGAACCCCCATCGTTTTCAACCCACGACCCGAAGTTTCCTACGCCGCTGACATCGCGCCGCTGCTGATCGATCGCTGCGTGCGCTGCCACAGCCCTGGCAACATCGCGCCGTTTGCCCTGGCCAACTACAGCGTGGTCACCAACCGGGGACTCGCCATCAAGCGCCAGGTTCTCGCCGGGGAGATGCCGCCGTGGCACGCGGATCCGCGCTACGGCGTCTTCACCAACGACGCCGGGTTGACGCCAGCGCAAAAAGCCCTGCTAGTGCAATGGATTGATGACGGTATGCCGCGCGGACTGGGCGTGGACGTGCTGGCTACGAATCTGACCACCACAAATTATCCCAATGCCTGGCCGGGCGAGTTGGGCCAGCCGGATTACATCGTCACCATCCCCCTGCAAAACATTCCGGCCACCGGCGAATTGCCCTACCAATATCCGACCATCGTGATGACGAACACGTCCGCTTTATGGCTGCGTGCGGCGATCATACGCCCTGGCAACCCCCGTGTGGTGCATCATTGCCATGCGTTGACGGGCGTCGATTCAGGATCCATCGCCAGTTACAATCCCGGCACCAGGCCTGTGGCTTATCCCTCGGGCACTGGCAGGCAATTGGCCGCCTTCTCCTCGGTAAGATTTGAGATTCACTACACCCCGACGGGCGAGCTGGAAACCGATCAGACCCAACTGGGCCTTTATTTCGCGCCCGCTCCGCCCGCGATGGAGTTGGTGGCCGATAGGTTCAGCACCCATGACATTACCATTCTCCCTGGCGTGCGGGAATATGAACGGGAGGTGCAAGGCACTCCGTCCACGACGAAAGATGTCTGGCTCTACGGAATGAGACCGCATATGCACTACCGCGGTGCCCGCTTTCAATACGAGGCGCTGTATCCGGACAGCACCACGGAAGTTCTGCTTTCGGTTCCGAAATACGACTTTCACTGGCAGGCGACCTATCACTTGGCGCAACCGAAGCGGCTGCCGGCTGGCACTGTTCTTCGCGTCCGCGGGGCCTTTGATAACTCACCGCAAAACCCGCATAATCCCGACCCCAATGCAACGGTCTATCGCGGTTTGGGATCGGAAGACGAAATGTTCAGCGGGCATTTCTATTACGCCGTGATTCCGTAGGATCGATCATCCTTTGCCAGGTCACGCCTGTGCTTGAACCATCTATCAACCGGTTGGCCGTTATGTTGTCAAACGCGTTCAGCCGCGCTCGTTGCCGGCTGATGATTTCTTCGGCCTGCGTGTTCGTGGTCGTTGCGCTCATGGCCCCCGCGCCTTGCGCCAGCGCCGCGCCCGCCGACCCGAACGCCACGCCGCAGGCCGACGCCCTGTGGAGCCGCCTGGAATACTTTCGCAGCCGCGACCTGTTCCTCTTCGGCCAGCATCACGCGAACCTTTACGGCATCAACACCAACAACGCCCGCTGGCTCACCGACAACAACTCGAACACCAACCGCTCGGACGTGAAGTCCGTCACCGGCTCGCACCCCGCGCTGTTCGGCTTCAGCCCGACGGTGGTCGTCGGCATGGCCCCGAACCCGGAATCGTGGTTGAGCGTGGCCGAGTGGCAGAACCGCATCAAGGACGCGCACCGCTGGGGCGGCGTCATCCAGATTTATTATCCGCCGGAAAAAGTCTTCTACACCAACGGCTGGGTCGAGCCGACGCTGGATTCCGTGCAGACCAACGGCCTCCACTACGCCGCGCTCACGAACCACATCCACGCCTTCGCCGATATGCTCGACGGCCTGCTCGACGACAGCGGCGATCCGATCCCCATCGTGCTGCGCCCGTGGCACGAGCACACGGGCGGGTGGTTCTGGTGGTCGCCCGGCAACAACGCGACCGACAAGCAGCAATACATCAACCTCTTCCGCTCCACCGTGGACATCCTGCGCGCGCGCGGCCACAACAGCAGCCTCACCGCACTCTCGCCGTCCGGCCACCGGCTCGGCGTGGACCGCGAATATCTCTTCGCCTACCCCGGCGACGGCTACGTGGACATCTTCGGCTTCGACATGTATTTCCTGGCCCCGCGCGATTACGTGGATCAGGGCGGCGGCTATCCGACGAACTCCAAGAGCTTCACACTCGACACGCAGTTCTGGGAGGCCATCAACGTCACCGCCGACGCCGTGCTCGACAAGGAAACCAACGGCATCACCAAGCTCATGGCCATCGCCGAGTTCGGCCCGCCCGACGGCATCTGGGGGAACACGAACCTTACCGCGCAGACCGCGACAAATTTTTACGACGGCCTGTTCCTGCCCGGCCTCACGGCGAACGTCACCCTCGCCCGCCGCCAGCTCATCAGCTACGCGATGGTCTGGCGCAACGCCAGCGTCAGCCACGGCTGGATGCCCAACACCACGCACGGCGGCGTGCAGGACACGGTGGATTTTTACAACGCCATCCGCGTGTCGTTCCTCAATGAACAAGGCGCGCACTGGCGGCTGGAAAATAATTTCAGCGACGCGCAGGCCGCGCTGCCGTTGTCGGTTCCAACCGGAGCGACCGCGCCGACCTTCGGCACCAACGTCCCGAACCTTCCGCTTCCGGGAATCGCCACGAACTCCCGTTCGGCGAACTTCAACCCCGCCGCCACCAACGTCCTCGAAACCACCGCCGGCGAAGCGCTCGCCTTTGACGGCGATTTGCGGAGCTACACGATGGAGGCCTGGCTCAAGCTCGACACGCTCCCGCCCAACGGCGGCCGCAGCGTCATCATCAGCGCGAAGCCCGCCGGCACAAACGACGCGCACGCGAACTACGTCTTCCACGTCACCGACACCGGGCGGCTCGCGGTGACGTTTGGCGACGGCGCGACGAACTCCGCCACGCTCCTCGCGCCCGCCGTGCTCACCGTCACGACCGGCGCGTGGGCGCACGCGAGCCTGGCCTTCGACCAGCCGAACAACCGCTTCCGTTTCACGCTGAACGGCAACCGCCAGTTCACCGCGAACTCCGCCGCCTTCCGCCCGACGCCCGTTCAAGCCAGCCGCGTCACCCTCGGCGGCTGGCGCGCGCCGGCGGGTGGCTTCACAAATTTGTTCGACGGGCGGCTCGATGAAATCCGCTTCACCGCGTCGCTGCTCGCGACCAACCTGCTCCTCTACTCGAACACCGCGCCGGTGGTTTCCGCGCTCGCCGACCTGACCATCGCCGAGGACACCGCCACACCCGCGCTCGCGTTCACCATCAGCGACGCGGAAACTGCGGCGAGCCAGCTCACGCTGTCGGGCGTGTCGTCGAACACCAACCTCGTCGCGGCCAATGGAATTGCCCTCGGCGGCAGCGGCTCCAACCGCACCGTGACCGTCACGCCGCTGACGAACCAGTTCGGCACCGCGACCATCACCGTCACCGTGAGCGACGGCTTTGCCAGCACAAATGAAACCTTCCTCCTCACCGTCACCAGCGTGAACGACGTGCCGGTGCTCGCGCCTGTCGCCAACCGCACCGTCAACGCGGGCGACACGTTGACCGTCACCAACTCGGTGACGGACGTTGACCTGCCGCCGCAACTGCTGATCTTCAGCCTGCTCACCGCGCCATCCAACGCCTCGCTCAACGCGACAAGCGGAGTCTTTGCGTGGCGGCCCGGACTCGCACTGGCCGGCACGACCAACTCCGTCACAATTTCCGTCGCTGACAGCGGCGCGCCCACCTTGAGCGCCACGCAAAATTTTTCCGTGGTGATCGGCCTGCCCACGGCCCCCGGCATCAGCACGCCCATTCTCACCAACGGGCGCTTCCGCCTGCTCATCACCGGCGCGACCGGGGCGGACTTCAATTACACGGTGGAAACCTCCGCCGACCTCGTGACGTGGCAGGCGCTCTCGTCCACCAACCCGCCCGCCGCGCCATTCTTCTGGCTGGACACGCGGGCCAGCAACTTCTCCACGCTCTTTTACCGCGTGCTGCTCGGGCCGTGAGGGAATACGCTGCGCCCGAAGCATCCGTGCATGAACACAAAATTGATCTCGCTCTTGACTGCGGCGGCCAGCGCCAGCACACAACTTCTCCACGCCCACCTCATCGGTAACGGGCCGCATGACCACGGCGCGATGAAATACGATTTCAGCGTGCGACCACCGGCTGGCGTTCTGCTCGCGCAGGCCGCCCGCCCGGCTTCGCCCGCGTCGCCCGCGCCTGTCGCCGCAAATAATTCCAGCAACTCGGCGAAGGCCGCGCCCTTTCAGGCCTTTGCGCCCAAGGTGAGGACGCGCGCGGATGCAAACTTCCTCTACGTCGAGTCCGACGGGATGCCCGCGCACAACATGATGGTGGGCATCACCGCGTGGCAGCAGCAGGTGCCGTTGCCGCAGCCCTACACCGGCAACAACGCGTGGCGCATCCCGCTCAACCCGATGCCGTCGAAAAATCCCGTGTCCATCAAGGGCCGCTTCCTGCGCGGGGCCATCGCGCTCGCGGCGAACGGCATTCCCATTTTCAACCCACAGAACAATCGCGGCGAAGTCGCGCAGGAGATCGGCGAACTCGATCAATGGGGCGGCCACTGCGGGCGCGCGGATGATTATCATTACCACGCCACGCCGTTTCATTTGCAGAGCGTGGTGGGGAAGGGACTGCCCGTCGCCTACGCGCTCGATGGTTATCCAATTTACGGCCTCACCGAGCCGGACGGTTCCTCGCCGACGAAACTCGACGTGTTCAACGGCCACGAACTTCCCGGCCTCGGCTACCACTACCACGGCTCGACGAAGTATCCCTACGTCAACGGCGGCTTCCACGGCGAGGTCGTCGAGCGCGACGGGCAGGTGGATCCGCAGCCGCGCGCACAGCCGATGCGCGAGGCGGGCGCGCCGTTGCGCGGTGCGCGCATCACCGGCTTCACGTCGAAGGAGAGCAAGAGCTACAGCCTCAAATACGAAGTCAGCGGCGAGACGCGCCACGCGAACTACACGCTCAACGATGACAAGTCGGTGAAGTTCGATTTCGTGGACGGGCGCGGCCAGGTGAAATCGGAAACTTTCACGCCGCGCCCGCGCGGCCCCGGCGGCGGGCAGAAGGGAAAAGGCGGGCAGAAGAAGGGAGAACGGAAATGAAGTTCAAAGCTCAATGCTCAAAGCTCAAGGTAAATTCCAAACGCCAAGGTTCAAGCTCCAACCTGCCGGCGGCACGTCGTCTTGGTGCTTTGGCCCTGGTTCTTCCCTTGGCCTTTGGCCTTTGTTCTTTAGCCTTCGCCGCGAACGCGGCGCCCGCGCCCAACTTCCTTTTCATCTTCGTGGATGACCAGGGCTGGAGCGGCACGTCGGTGGCGATGATGCCGGGGAAGGATTTCAGCCGCACGGCCGGTTTCCGGATGCCAAATCTTGACCGGCTCGCGGCGCAGGGGATGGTTTTCTCGCAAGCCTACGCGGGCCACCCGAAATGCGAATGCTCGCGCGCGTCGCTCCAGATGGGCCGCACCACGACGAGCCTCAATGCGATCAGCCGGTGGTCGCGCAACTGGAGCGCGCCCGCCAGCGACTCGCTCGCGAACACGCTCAAACGCGCGAACCCGAACTACCGCGCCGCGCATTTCGGCAAGTGGCAGTGGCTGCGGACGCCCGAAGTGTTCGGCTACGACGCGGGCGACGGCGTCACGCAAAACGAGGATGGCGACTCGCGCGACCCGAACGACCCGAAGCAATCCTTCGGCATCACGCGCCGCGCGCAGGCGTTCATGGAGAAGCAGGTGAAGGAGGGGCACCCGTTTTATCTCCAGCTTTCCTACTACGCCGTGCATCAAACTCCCCAGGCGCTCGCGGCGACGCTCAAGAAATACGAGGGCGCGGGCGGCGGCCCCGGCGGCGGCGCCAAGGGTGACAAGGGCAAGGGCGGTGGGCGCGGCGGTGGCCCGGTGATGGCGGCGATGACCGAAGACCTCGACACCTGCATCGGCGTGCTGCTCAAGAAGCTCGATGAACTCGGCATCGCGAAGAACACCTACATCATCTACACGTCCGACAACGGCGGGCGCACCGAGGTGCTCAAGGGCGGCAAGACGCTCTGCGACGAAGGCGGCATTCGCGTGCCGCTCATCGTCACCGGCCCCGGCATTCGCAGTGGCGTTTATTGCAACGAACCCGCCGTGGGCTACGACATTTTCCCGACGGTGCTGGATTTCGTCGCGCCCGGTTTCGCGTTGCCCAAGGGCGTCGAGGGCGGGAGTTGGAAGCCAGTTCTGCTCAATGCCGGCACGGGCAAGGTCGCGCGCCCGATTGACCGCATTGTCTGGCATCACGACGTGGAGATCGAGCATCCGCAGACGGCGATGCGCAAAGGCAACCTCAAGCTGCTGCACTATTGGGACACGAAAGAGAGCTTCCTCTACGACCTCGTCACCGACTTGAGCGAGCGCAACAATCTTGCGAAGCAGCAACCCGCCGTCGCCGCGCAGATGCTCGCCGAACTCAAGGCCCACGTCCGCGCCGGCCTCGGCGAGCAGAAGTTTGCCGCACTCGAGACTGGGAAAGTTGAGCAAGGCGGTCGCCCCGGCGATGGCAAAGGAAAGGGCGGCAAGAAGAAGCAGCAGTGAGGCGCAAAGGCCAAGTCTCCGGCATCCTGCGCGTGACCGTCTCGCCGGAGAAAGCCGTGGTGGATTACGTCCGCGCCTACCCAGCCGCCGCCAAAAGCGCGGAGCGGAAGACCGGCGCGGTGACGCACAGCTACACGGTCAGGCCGAGTGCGGGATTGTAAGTGGCGGGGCTTCGGCTCATTCTGGCTGCGTTCAGATGAAACTGTTGCTTATTAACCTCGCGGTCACACTTGGCTGCGTGATCGGCATTTCCGCCGCTCCAGCGGAGCCGCAAACCATCCGTTGCGAACTCGCGGTGATTGGCGGCGGCAGCGGCGGCTTTGGCGCGGCGCTCGCGGCGGCCCGGCTGGGCGTGGACGTGGTGCTCGTGGAGCGGGCCGACCAGCTCGGCGGCAACTCGGTGCGCGGCGGCGTGAACATCTGGGAGCCGGTCATCGGCGCGACGAGTTTTCCGTTCGAGCTGTATCAGCGGCTCAAGCGCGAGACCAACACCGCGGGCATTTACTCCATGGCCCGGCATCAGGGCACGTTCGACCCGGCGCGCGAGGCTTACCGTTATCCCGGCGGCGAGACGGTCATTGATCCGAAGCGCACCTACCTCGACACGTTGCAGCGGCACGGGCGCGGCAAGGCGGACATCCACGGCGTGGTGTTCGAGCCGGGGCCGATGTCGGACGCGATGCTGGCGATGCTGAAGGAAACCGGCCGGTGCCGCGTGCTGCTGCGGACGGAGTTCAAGGGCGTGACGACGAACGCCGGCCGCCTCCGGAGCGTCACGCTGCAAAAGGTTGAGTTCACCGGAAGCCGCGCCACCACCGTCACCCAGACGCTCGTCGCGGATTACTTCATTGACGCCACGGGCGACGCGCTCGTGTGCGAGAAGGCGGGTTGCGAAATGATGACCGGCCAGGAGGCGCGCGCGCAGTTCAACGAACCGGGCGCGCCCGAGAAGGCGACGACGCGCGTGAACGGCGTGACGCAGATTTACCGCGTCGCGCGCGTCCATACGCCCGCCGTCGAACCGCTGCCGGAGGGCATCCCGACCAACTGCTGGTGGGGCAAACGATTCCCCAGCGCGCAGATCAGCCATTCGCCCAACGGCGATCTCATCGTCAACATGCTCCCCACGATGGAGGGCGCGGAATTCATGCAGCGCGGCTACCAGAACGCGCGCGAGGAATGCCAGCGCCGCGTCCGTGCCCACTGGCGCGACCTCCAGACGCGGTGCGACGAGTTTCGCGGCTATCGCCTCGACTGGATCGCGCCGCAGCTTGGTGTGCGCGAGACGCAGCGCGTCGTGGGCGAATACGTCCTTACGCAGCACGATCTCGATGCCGGTCTCAGCGGACAGAAGCATCCTGACATCATCTGCATCGCGGATCATCCCTGCGACACGCACGGCGGGCATAACCAGGGCATCAAGTCACTGACGCAGCCTTACGGCGTGCCGTTTCGCTGCCTCATCCCCAAGGGCCAGCGCAACCTGCTCATCGCCTGCCGCGCGGCGAGCTTCAGTTCCCTTGCTGCGTCGAGCTGCCGGCTCTCGCGCACGATGATCCTGCTCGGCCAGGCGGCGGGCACGGCGGTGGCGGTGGCGAAGGAGTTGAAAGCGGATTTGCCCGACGTGCCCGCCGAGCGAGTGCGCGCGTCTCTGCGCTCGCAGCAGGTGCAACTCGACTTCCCGATGCCGGATGCGCTGCGAAAGCATCTGGAGAAAGAGTAGCCCGGCCGACCGTCCGCAGCTTGATCCAAGTCTGCAACCCCCGTTGCGCCGCCGGTTGGAATTGTCGGGAAGCCGCTACACCTTCCAGCCCGTGCGGTATTCCTTCTTCACGAAGCGCGCCGCTTCGGGGCAGTTCGGCGACTTCATGTTCTTCGCGTCCCACATCACCTTCTTGCCCACGAGCAGCGCGAGGTTGCCCAGCAGCACGACTTCGGTGAACGGCCCGGCCACGGCGAAATTCGAGCACGGCGTCGGGCCGCCCTTCACGCCGCGGATGAAATCCTTGTAGGGATTGTTGTCCGGCACGCGGTCAATCATCTGCTTCGGCTTGGGCAGTTCCTTGGACTTCGACTCCGGCAGCAGACGCGGGCGCTCGCCGTAGGTGTCGGTGAACATCTTGCCCTTGCTGCCGATGTAGAGCGTGCCGCTCTCGGCGAACTTCGCCGCTTCCATCTCCGCCGGACGCGGCGGCGTCTTCTTCCCGTCATGCCAGTAAAGGGTGCAGGGCGGAAGTTTCTTGCCGTCGTGACCGGCGCGTTCGGGAAATTCATAGCGAAGAATCGCCCACTCCGGCGCGCTCTCGCGGTTGAGCGGCGAAGACTCGACGACTTCGACGCTGACGGGGTTGCTCAAATGCAGCGCCCAGCACGCGCCGTCCATCACGTGGCAGCCCATGTCGCCGAGCGCGCCCGCGCCGAAATCCCAGATGCCGCGCCAGTTGAACGGATGATACGGCCCGCGCCCTGCCTTCTTCTTTTTTCCGTCCTTGCCCGGAGCGGCGTCCTCCTTCGGGCCGACGAAAGGCCGCATCGGTGCGGGGCCGAGCCACACGTCCCAATCGAGATAATCAGGAACGGGGTCATTGCCCTGCGGACGGGAAATTCCCTGCGGCCAGATGGGGCGGTTCGTCCAGCAATGCACTTCCTTCACGTCGCCGATGGTGCCGCTCCAGATGTGTTCGCAGAGCGTGCGGTTGCCGTCGCCGCTGTGGCCCTGGTTGCCCATCTGCGTGACGACGCCAAGTTTCTTCGCGGTGATGGCGAGCTGGCGCGCCTCCCAAATCGTGTGCGTCAGCGGCTTCTGCGTATAGGTGGCGATGCCGCGCTGCATCGCCAGCATCGTCGCGGGATAATGATGATGATCGGGCGTGCTGACGTTCACTGCGTCAATGTCCTTCTCCTTCTCCAGCATCTCGCGGTAGTCCTGATACCCCTTCGCGCCGGGATATTTCTGGAGCGCGGCGTCGAGCGTGTTCTTGTCCACGTCGCAGAGCGCGACGACGTTGTTCGCGCCGCCGTCATAAAGTCCCGCGATGTCGGTCGCGCCCTTGCCGCCGGCGGCGATGGCGGCGCAGTTGACCTTGCTGTTGGGCGAGACGAGGCGCGGCTTGCTCGCGGCGTGCGCGCGCAGCGCGACGGCGCTCAAGCCGAGCGCGCCGGTGTAGATGAAACGACGGCGGCTGACGCCGGTGGAAATGATGATGGGCGAAGTGTTGTTGGACATGGCGCTTTCTTAAATCGCCGCGCCGCGCGCGACAAGCACAAAGCCGGGAAATTCGCCCGCCGCGAGCACCGAAGCTGTCGAACGGAAGCCAGCGCAGGAAGCAGCGTCCGGGGTAGCACCCGCCTCCGGCGGGTTGGGCTGGGCGTCGCGCCCGGCCCTCGGCTCGGTGTGACCGGGCGGCAACTGGTCTGGCGAGAACTCGGCGGGAGCGGATTCCCTCTCCCCTCGGAGGGGAGAGGGTCAGGGTGAGGGGTGGGCGGCAACCGATTTCATTCAGGCTGACTTGGGTGAATCGCGCCGCCCCCTCACCCCGGCCTCTCCCCCATCCGATGGGGGAGAGGGAGTCCACCGCTCCGGCTTGCCGAACCCCGCCGGGCTGCTATCGTCTCGCCCATGAAATTCATCTCCCGCCTTGCCGCCGTCTGGCTTTCCCTCGCCCTCACCGCCGCCGTCTTCGCCGCCGATGCCGCGAAGCTCGCGGCCATCCCGCCGGCCATCCAGAAATTCGTGGACGACGAGACCATCGCCGGCGCGGTCACGCTTGTCTCGCACAAGGGGAAGGTCGTCGCGCTCGACACCGTGGGCTACGCCGACCTCGCGGCCAAACGCCCGATGAAGGCCGACAACCTTTTCTGGATTGCCTCGATGACCAAGCCCATCACCGCCGTCTCCGTGCTGATGTTGCAGGAGGAGGGCAAACTCTCCGTGGACGACCCGGTGGAGCGGTTTTTGCCGGAGTTCAAGGGCCAGATGATCTTCGGCGCGCGCACGAACAACCAGTTGATTCTGAAAAAGCCGGGCCGCCCCATCACGCTGCACGACCTGCTCACGCACACGTCGGGGTTGAATGTGGAAATCCCCGACCTCAACCGCGAACTCACGCTCGCCGAGCGCGTGCTCTACTACTCGCAGCAGCCGCTCCAGTTCGAGCCGGGCAGCAAGTGGCAATACAGCAATCCCGGCATCAACACGCTGGGCCGCATCGTGGAAATCGTGGCGAAGAAACCCTACGCGCAGTTCCTCGAAGAGCGCCTCTTCCAGCCGCTCGGCATGAAGGAGACTACCTTCTGGCCCAGCACCGCGCAGGTGCATCGCCTCGCCAAATCCTACGGCCCCGGCCCCGGCAACAAGGGCCTCGTCGAGACAAACGTGTGGTTCATCCGCGGTTCCCTCTCCGACCGCACGCGCCCGGCGCTGCCGGCGGGCGGGCTGTTTTCCACCGCGAGCGACATCGCGAAGTTTTACCAGATGATGCTCCACGGCGGCAAAGCGGACGGCAAACTGCTCCTCAAAACCGAGACCGTCGCGCTGATGACCACCACGCAGAGCGGCGACATCAAGACCGGTTTCGTGGACGGCATGAGCTGGGGCCTCGGCTTCCAAGTCGTGAAGGAGCCGCTCGGCGTGAACGCGCCGCTCTCGCCCGGCACGTTCGGCCACGGCGGCGCTTACGGCACGCAAAGCTGGGGCGACCCGCAGACGCAGGCGATTTACATCCTGATGATCCAGCGCGCGCGCCTCGGCAACAGCGACGGCAGCGACCTGCGCAAGACGTTTCAGGAAACGGCGGCGGGGGCGGTGAGGTGAAAGGAAAATTCCTAATTGTGTTGGCTGTCGTTGCTTCGCTAATTGGCATGGCGATCGCGCAGCAAAAGACTGAAACGCCCTTGGCAAAGATGACGGTGCGGGTGCTAGATGAACAAGGGCAGCCTATCTCCGGCGCGTTAGTGCGAATGGGGTTCGCGGAGAAGTTTGCTCGCAGTCAACAAGTCATGATTAAAGGACTAACGGATTTGCATGGAGAGTTCACCAGTGAAGGGCACGGCGACGTGACTCTCAGTGCTGACGCTCGCAAGGACGGCTACTACCTGTCGGGCGCGGGAAGGGTCCTATTTGAAAAGGTCATAAACGGACGTTATCAGCCGTGGAATCCGACAAACACGACCATTTTACGCAAAGTCGAAAAGCCCATTGCGATGTATGCGAAAAGCGTGTGGGCCGACATTCCCGAGGTCGGCCAGCCCTGTGGATACGACTTGGCCGTCGGCGACTGGGTGGCCCCCTGGGGCAAAGGCACAGCGTCTGACTTTATTTTTACGTTGCAACGCGCCTACACGAACTCGGATAACTTCGCCTTGGCAGTGGATATTGGCTTTGTTCAGGCGCGGGATGGCATTCAGGAAGTGACGCTGCCGAAGGAATTCGCCCACAGTTATTTTTCCTGGCCGCGGCTGGCACCGGACGATGGCTACCGCCCCGCGTGGCGCTCGGAATACAGCAATTCCCCCGCGACACTCCGCCGCAAAAACGCCAGCGATAATCAGAAGTTTTTCTTTCGAGTGCGGACGGTGGAACGGAACGGGAGGATAGTCAGCGCCCTCTATGGCAAGATTTCGGGCGGCTTTGAACTGGTGGGGTTTGCCAACTCCAAAACCTGTAAAGTGCATCTGGGCTACTACCTGAATCCTACGTCGCTGGATCGGAACATGGAATTCGACATGAAAAACAATCTTTTCAATAAACTTAAGGACGACGAACAGCCACGAAGTCCGTGACATTTTTGTCTCCACAATGACCACCCTCCGTCTCCTCGAACACTTCGGCATCGGCGTCTCGGCGCTGGCCGGGGTGCTGGCGGCGCGCGGCAAGCAGGTGGACCTCTTCGGCGTGCTCGTGCTGGCGCTCGTCAGCGCGTTCGGCGGCGGCACGCTGCGCGACCTCATGCTCGGCGACACGCCCGTCGCCTGGCTGCGCGACCCGGCGTTCCCGCTCAACGCCGCGCTCGTGGCGCTCGCCGCCTTCGCCGTCACGCGGCGCGGGCAGTTGCCGGGCCGATGGTTCCTCGCCGCCGACGCCTTCGCGCTCGCGCTCTTCACGATGATCGGCGTGCAGAAGGCGCTCGCGCTGAAGTCCGCCCCCGTCATCGCCGTGGCGATGGGCGTCATCACCGGGGTCGCGGGCGGCATGGTGCGCGACGTGTTGCTCGGCGAAATCCCGCTCGTGTTCCGCCGGGAAATTTATCTTTACGCCACGGCGGCCTTCGCGGGCGCGGTTGTCTTCGCCCTGGTGAATGAATTCGCGCCCGGCGCGACGTGGAACCTCCTCGCCAGCGCGGGTGTGACGCTGGCCCTGCGCTTCGCCGGCATCCGCTGGCGCCTCGCACTGCCGGTCTATCACGCGGTGGAAGACGAACCCACGCCCCCGCAATCGAAACCCGAAACGGACAAACAACCATGAAAGCGCACTTCCTTGCTGCGTGCTTTTTCGCAACCACGGCGACCGCACCCTTCGCCGCTGAATCTCCGGCAACCTTTCCCGAACTCCCGGCGCTCGTTCGTGGCGTGCAGAAGATCGCCAGCCCCGGCGCGCCGGGCCGCGTGTGCGTGTTTGGCGGCACGGCGTTCCCCGTCGTCGTCGGCAAGGCGGACAAGACCGTGCAGCCCGTCGTCGGCGCGGCGCAGGTCGGCGCGGGGCGCGTCGTGGTCTTCGGCCACGACGGTTATCTGGAGGCCGCCACGCTCAAGGAGGCGGACACCGCAAAGTTCCTCGCCAACTGCATCACCTGGACGGCGCGTGGCGCGGCGAAACCGCAAGTCGTCATTCTCGGCGGCAAGGGGCTTGGCGCGGCGCTCGAAGCCAGCGGCTTCACCACCGCCCCCGCCGACCTCGCAAAGCTCACGCCGGCACAAGTGCTCATCGCGGACGGCCGGCAGGTGAAGCCCGGCGACGTAGACGGCATTTTGAAATTCATCCGCGCGGGTGGCGGCTTCATCACGGCAGGCACGGGCTGGGGCTGGAAGTCTTTGAATCCCGGCAGGGAACTCGCCACCGACTTCGCGCTCAACCGGATTCTCGCCGGCACGGGCGTGATGATCGCCGACGGCACCGCAGGTGACACGACGCAGGGCGGCTTCACCGTGAACCCCAGCGTGCCGACGCTCGCGCACGCGGGCCGGGCGCTGCTCGCGGCGGTGGCCCACACGGAGGGCACGGCGAAGTTGAGCAGCGCCGACGCCACGCTCGCCAGCGCGACGCTCGTCGCCGCCGCTGAATGTTTGCCATCCAACGACACCGCGCTGCTGCCACGTCTCCGCGCACTCGCCGCCAACCCCAAAGTCACCTCCGTGCCGTCGCCCAAGTCGCCGGTGAAGTCCGACAATCTCGCGGGCCGCATCCTTGTCACCATGCAGGGCCAGGCGTTGCGGAAACTACCGCCGGAAAAAATTCGCGCCCACACGGCGGCGGAATTTTTCCCCGGTCTGCCGCCGAAAGGCGCGCCGCGCGTGCAGAGCGCGAGCGTGCTGGTGAACACGGGCATTCCCGGCTGGCGCAGCACCGGCCTCTACGCCGCGCCGGGCGATCTCGTCACGGCGCTGATTCCCGCCGGGGCCGTCGGCAAGAAACTCCAGCTCCGCATCGGCGCGCACAAGGACGAGCTGTGGCACCTCGATTCGTGGAAGCGCTTCCCCGAAATCACGCGCGTGTTTCCGCTGAAGGGCACGGTGACGAAGGCGGCGTGCGCGTTCGGCGGATTGATTTACATCGAAGTTCCAAAAGATGCTTCCCCTGAAACCGTCACCGTGCAAATCACCGGGGCGATGGCCGCGCCGTTTTACATGCATGGCCGGACGAGCGTGGAACTGTGGAAGAGCAGCATCCGCAACAACCCTTCGCCGTGGGGCGAACTGGCCTCGTCGAAAGTCATCCTCACGCTGCCCAGCGAAGTGCTCCGCACGCTTGACGACCCGAAGGCGCTCATGGACACATGGGATCGCATCCTCGACCTCGACGCGGAGCTGGCGGGCATTTCCAAACAACGCCCGCGCCCAGAGCGCATCGTGTGCGACGAGCAGATTTCCGCCGGTTATATGCACGCGGGTTATCCGATCATGACGTGGATGGATCAGCCGAAGAACTTTGCCAACCGCGAGAGTCTGCTGAAGGGCAATTGGGGCATCTTCCATGAACTCGGCCACAACCATCAGGTCAGCGACTGGACGTTCGAGGGCACGGGCGAAGTGACGTGCAATTTGTTCAGCTTTTACGTGATGGACAAGCTCTGTGGCGTGAAACCGCGCGACTACGTTCACGGCGGAAAAGGGCTGCCGGTGATCAAGCTGCATCAGACCTACTTTGCCGGCGGCCCGGCCAGCTACGAGCGGTGGAAGAAAGAGCCGTTCACCGCGCTTTGCCTATATGCCCAGTTGCAGGATGCCTTCGGCTGGGAGCCTTATCAGAAAGTCTTCGCCGAGTATCGCGCGCTGCCCGACGCCGCCCGCCCGAAATCCGAACAAGACAAGCGCGACCAGTGGATGACGCGCTTTTCCAAAACCGTCGGCAAAAACCTCGCGCCGTTCTTCCGCAAATGGGGCGTGCCGGTCAGCGATGCTGCCGCGCAGTCCGTCGCCAGCCTGCCCGCGTGGCTGCCGGACGATATGAAGTGACAATACACGGTTGTCTCGACAAGTGGCACCTCCTCTCCCGCCCTTCGGGCACCCTCTCCTCCATTCAGAATGGAGGAGAGGGATGGGGAGAGGAGGTGCCAACAGGAAAGCGCATTACTTCTCCGCGAGCAGCTTCTCCACTTTTTCCACCAGCCCTTCGCGTGCATTCATGTCACGCAGGAGGCCGCGCTTGTCCACGAGCCACATCGCCGGAATGGACGTGATGCCGAAGTCGCGCGCGAACTGGTTCTCCCAGCCCTTGCCGTCGAAATACTGCGTCCAGGACATCTGCTCGCGGGTGACGAACTTTTCCAGCGCGTCCTTCTGCTGGTCGAGGCTGATGCCGACAATCTCGAAGCCCTGCTCGTGCAGCCGCGCGTAGGCGGCCTTGACGTTCGGCAGTTCCGCCACGCACGGCCCGCACCACGTCGCCCAGAAATCCACCAGCACGACCTTGCCCGGCATCTTCGCCACGTCCACCGCGCGCCCGTCGAGCGCGGTGAACTGGAGCGCGAGTGGCTTGCCGATGGCGTCGAGCTTGCGGAGCAGCGCGCGGGCGGCCTCCTTCGTCTCCGACGCGGCATCCGGCGCGGCGAGGATTTCATTCGCAATGCGCCTCGTCTCGCCTTCGAGGTTGGTCGCGACTTCAAAGAGCATCGAATAAATTTCGGGACGCTTGGGGAACTGCTTCTGCAGTTCCCGCGTGCCGCGCTCGAATTCCTTCAGCATGGCTTCCATCCCATCGGCGCGTCGGCTCATGGCCGTGCGCTGGGCGCGCTGGGCGAGAATCTTAAACCGCTCGTCCTCGCTCGCGCCGGCCTTGAGGCGCGCATCGTCCAGCTCGTCGAGCCGCGCGAGCGCGTTCGTGTGGCCCGCGCGGAACGCGGCTTCCAACAGTTCGCGCTCGCGCGTCTGCGCGGTGGTGGACTGCGGATGCTGCGGGAACTGGGTGTAAAACCCCCGCGCCTTGTCGGCGGCGGCGGCCATCGCCTCGCGCGCGCGGACGCGGTAGGCCGCAATTTCCTCGTTGCTGGGCCGCTTCGCCTGCCATTCGGCGGGGGGCGGCGGCACTTCGGACAATTTTTCCAGCTCCGCCCACGCCGCGTCCGCCGGATCGCTGGTGGTGACGGATGGCGTGGCGACCAGGTTCGGCCTGCCCGCCTTGGGTGGTGGCGCGGATTCCTGCTTTGAGCAGCCGTTGGCAAGGAGAAGTGCGAGCGCGGCGAGTGAATGGAGGATGCGATTCATGTGGAAATTACTGTGATGAACTTTCTTTCGCCGCTCAAATCAATCTTTGGTTTGACTCGATCCGGCGGGCGCTTTCTTCTGCTGCTCCGCCCGCGCGGCCTTGCGCGCGGCTTCCAGCAGCACCGCGCACGGTTCGAGACACGGAATCACGCTCTTCTCCCCTGCCCCGTCGGCTTCGAGGCCGTCCACCGTCCAGAGCCGGCGCTTGAGGCAGAGCCGCGCGTCGCACGTGGCGTGGATGACGACGGCGGCCTGCGCGTCCGTGAGCGACTGCGCGATGCGATACATCCCCGACTGCCGGTTGGTGAACTCGCGGAAATGCGTGACCGGCGGCGGCGACGCGCGCGCGGCAAACCAGTCCGCCAGCGCGCCGGGATAAAGCTGGTTCAGCGCCGTCTCCAGCGCCGCCGCATCCGGCGCGAGGCACCGCCAGCCGCGCTGGAGAGTGGGCGCGGCCTTGAGCGGACGAAACGCGCCCCCGGCGGTGAATTGCGCCACTGCGCGCAGCCCGTCCGGGGCGACCTGCCGCAGTTCCGCCGCCGCGCCATCGCGATCTGAAATGTGGCGCAACTCCCAGCCGCTGCCATTGCGGCGCAGCAGCACCTGCGCCCATTGCGTCTCCGCGCCCGTCTCGGCGAGGAAGCATTTCAACGCGGGATTTTCAAACACGGTCACGGCGGCAGACATTAGCGCGGCGATAAGTTTTGAAAACAGGAGAAAACTCTCCGGGGTGTCGCACGGGCGAAAAGCCTACCGCATTCGAATCCGGTAGAACTGCTGCGGCGGGCTGTTCGTGACCACAAACTCCACCTGCCCCACGCCGTTCGTGATAACGAGCGCGTTAGTCAACGTAACCCAGTTCGCGGCGTTCAAGTCCGTCGCGCCTTCCACGTCCAGATTGCTCAAGTCCCAGTCAAACAGCGGGCCGCCGCCGAAGTCGGAGAAGGAAATCCGGTAGCGGCCGCCGCCGAGCGCGGTGAGCGGCAGAAGGCGCTGCGCCGTCCCGCCCACGGACAGCAGCGCATTACTGCTTGTCACGCTGCCGAACGCGTTGGTGACGGCCACGGCGTAATGGCCGCTGTGGCTGCGCGCCACGCTGGTCAACGCGAGCGTGGCATTGGTCGCGCCCGCCAGCGCGTTGCTGCCGAAGAACCATTGATAAGCGAGCGGTGGCGTGCCGGTCGCCTCAACTATAAATGTCGCTGCGCCACCGCTAGTGCTGGTCTGGCTTTGCGGCTGAAGAGTGATGCCAGGGGAAGTGAAGACTACGGTTGCTGTCGCTTCGGTAAGGCCTGAAGAGCTATTGCGATAGCCTCCGACAACCCGTGCACAGGCGCGCACCAAACCGCCCGCAGGAAGATTCAAGCCGGCCAGTTCCCAGCCTCCAGAGATGCGCGACCCGTGGCCGAGAAACGTCCAGTTTGTGCCACCATCCGTGGAATGATCAAACGTCACAAACTTCGCTTCAGGCGAAGACCCGCTCCTTGACCAAACTAGCCGATTGATGCTTGCCACGTTCAGGCTTTGGGAGGCGGGTTCATTGAACAACCGGGCCATGCGGTTCCAATTCAAATCGCCCACATTGGTAAAAGTGCCGCCGATAGCGACTTTGCCATCGACCAACAAGGTCGCCCCATTGACCGGGCCACCGACATCGGGATTAAAACCCAAATCGAGTGTTCCATCGGGATTCAGCCGGGCGAGGCGATTGCGGGCCATGCCTCCGACCGCTGTGAAAGCCCCCCCAATGATGATCCTGCCGTCCGACTGGAGAACCACGCTGTTGACGTTGCTGTTCACGTAGGGATTGAAACTGGTGTCCAAGGCTCCATCCGAATCAAGGCGGGCAAGATACCTGATGCTTGACCCGCCGATGCTGGTGAACAATCCTCCAACGAGAATCCTGCCATCGGGCTGCTCAACGATGCAGTTCATGTCGCTGCTGGCATTGGGGTCGAAGGCCGTGTCCAGGCTGCCATCCGCATTTAGGCGTGCAATGCGGGATCGAAGCGTGCCCGCAATGTTGGTGAACGCACCACCAATGAGTATCCGACCGTCAGTTTGGATCTCCACACAGTTGACATTGGCAAAGGAAGTGTCCCGGCTGATTGTGCCGGCATTGAAATTCGTATCCAAGGTTCCGTCCTCATTCAAGCGCACCAGATTATAGAGTGTTGCGCCATCAATATTCGTAAAATGCCCGCCAATCAAAATCTTGCCGTCCAGCTGCATCGCCATGCCATACACAGCTGGCGTCTGAATGCTTGGATTTCCCGCCAACGCAAGGTCGAAGCCGGTGTCCAAGGTGCCGTCAACATTGAGCCGGGCGATGAAAGTGCGAGTCGCGCCGTTCACATTGGTGAAGAATCCACCGATCACGGTTTTGCCATCGGCTTGGAGAATCGTGCCGGATACAGTGCTGTTTATGGTGGGAGGGTTGAAAGCCGGATCCAGCGTGGCATCATTGTTGAATCGCGCGATGCGACTGCGGGCCACGCCTGCCACATTGGTGAACGAACCGGCGAGGAGGAATTTTTCGCCCGGCTGAACAGCCAAGGCGTTGACCGTGCTGTTGGCGCTGGGATTGAAAGTCAGATCCACGTCGCCCGGGTCGCCGTCATGAACAGTGTTTACAATCACCTGGAACAAAGTTTCGACATACAAGCCTGCCGCATCTGTTGCCCGGATGGCGATCGTGGCCGTGCCATGCTGGTTCGTCTGGCAGTGCAGCGTGAGCGTGCCGTTCGTGTTGTTCACGAACGCGGACACTAGAATCGGATTATCCGAGGCCTGGACGGAGTATTCCATGGCCGAAGACGGCGTTTCGGCGTCCTGAAAGACGGCGCGCAAATCAATCACGGTGTCGGGGCTGTCCTCATTGACGGTCAAATCCGCAATGGGGTTCACCACGACCGGCGCGGCGTTCGACGGAAACGCCGCCACCATGCTGGCGAAACCGTGGGATGCATTGGCGTAGCCACCAAGCACTCGCCCCTTCGCCCGGATCAGGCAGTTCACTGGCAGGGCTAGCCCCGCGAGTTCCCAGCCGTTGGAGAACGCGATGCCTTGCCCTATTGCGTTCCAAGTGGCCCCGCGATCCGTGGATTGCTCGAAAGTCGTCGCTTGCATCACTGGGCTGGCGGCTCCCAATCGCCACTCCACCCGCTCCGCACTCGTCGCTGTCAGGGTTTGCGGGTTCGGATCATTGGCCAGCCGGACGATCCGTCTTTGCGCGACGCCGCCCACGCTGGTGAAATTGCCGCCAACCATCAGGCTGCCATCGTTCTGCAACGTAATTCCGTAAACGGTCGAGTTGAGCTTGGCATCGAAGGTGGCGTCCAAAGTGCCGTCGGGATTGAGCCGAGCAAGGTTGGTGCGCACGACCCCATTGACGGCAGAAAAACTGCCGCCGAGGAATAGCCGGCCATCAGCTTGTAGTGCCATGCTGTAGATTGTCCCGGCACCGCCCAATACAGGGGTGAAACTCTCGTCAATCGTGCAGTCGGTGTTTATCCGGGCGATACTTCTGCGGACGATCCCGCCTGCATAGATAAACGATGCCCCAATGATTATTTTTCCATCCGGCTGGATAAAGAGACTACGACACCCACCACCAGAATTGGTGTTCACAGTAAAACTCGCATCCCCGGTGCCGTCGGTGTTCAGCCGCGCAACAAAAATACGTTTTAGTCCACCGATGTTTGTGAAATTGCCCCCCACAACAATTCTTCCATCCGTCTGCACCGCTGCGGCATAGACACCGTCCGCAGCATTCGGATCATAACCCGTATCCAGTGTCCCGTCGGCGTTGAGCCGGGCGATTCGGTTTCGAATTTGGCCGGAGGCATCAGTGAAGTCGCCGCCGATGACGATCTTCCCATCGGGCTGCAATGCCATGCACCAGACGTTGCTGTCCAGGTTCAGCGTGTATCCCGCGTCCAAGCTGCCATCGGAATTGAGCCGGGCCAGGCGGTTGCGTTGTTCGCCGTTCACGTTGGTAAAAGAGCCGCCGATGATAATCTTCCCATCCTCCTGAACTACGCAGCAATAAATACTCCCGTCCACCACGGGAGCAAAACTCGCATCCAGCAAGCCATTGGCATGAAACCGGGCAATCCCAGTTCGTGGGTGCGTGCCCAGCGCGGTGAAACTTCCGCCGATGACTGTTTTGCCATCCGGTTGAGTAGCGAGAGCATAGACACTGCTGTTGCTGTCGGGATAAACAATCGGGGCCAAATCACCCGGATCGCCGTCGTGCAACTGGCGAACCATAACGACAAACGTGTCTTCTTCGAATCCGCCCATCGCGTCGGTGGCCCGCACCACCACCGTCGCCGTTCCCGACTGGTTGGTCAGGCAGTGCAAGATGAGTGTGCCATTGGTGGCGTCAATCGCGGGGGAAATCAGCGAAGGATTGCTGTTATACTGGACGGTGAAGACCAGATTTGATGCCGGCGTCTCCGTGTCTTGAAACACCGGGCGCACATCAATCACCGTGTCTGGGGAATCCTCGTTCACCGTGAAGTCGGCGATGGGGTTCAAGATTGCTGGCGGGACGTTTGGCGGCAGCGCTACAATGGCTTCGGTCAGTCCGGAGGAGCCGTTGTATGCGCCTCCGACAATTCGTGTGCGGGCACGCACCAGTCCGGTCGTGGGCAGGCTCAAGTTCGTCAACGCCCAAGTAGTGTCGGCCATGCGGATGCCGGCACCCAGTGATGACCAGTTCGTCCCGCCATCCGTGGACAAATCAAAGATCACCAGCTTGGTTTCAGGGAATGAACCACTCAAGCGCCATTCCACCCGATCCGCACTCGGAACCGACAGGCGTTGGCCCGCCAGATCATTCTGCAGCCGCGCGATGCGGCGGCGGGCGACTCCACCGATGGTCGAGAAACTCCCCCCGACCAGGATATTTCCATCCGGCTGCAAAGTGACGTCATAGACAATGTTATCTGCGCCGCCGGGCGGGTCGAACGTGGTGTCCACGGCCCCGGACAGGGAGTTCAGCCGCGCGAGTCCATTGCGGGTGATGCTGCTGAAAGTAATAATCCTTGAAAAATTGCCGCTGCAGAGAATTTTACCATCGCTTTGCAACGCCATGCCGTAGATGGAACCGGGTCCCGGAACGGTAAAAATGGGGGTAGAACTAAAAAACGAATTGAAGGTGCTGTCCACCGTGCCATCTGGGTTGATCCGGGCCAGTAAAGTGCGGGAGGCACCCCCAATCGAAAAGAAGGAACCTCCCGCCAGTATCTTGTCATCACTCTGCATTGCGATGGAATAAACCGTGCTGCTTGCATCGGGATTGAAGTCCGCATCCAGTGTTCCATCCACATTTAGTCTCGCCAGCCGGTTGCGCGTCGCCCCGGCCATGTTGGTGAACACCCCGCCCACGACAATTTTCCAATCGGTTTGCACTGCTACGCAATAGACTAGGTTGTTCGCCGACGGAGCGAAGTTCCCATCCAGCGAGCCATCGGCATTCAGCCGGGCGAGCCGGGAGCGGGCCTGACCGCCCAGGTTGGTGAAAGCGCCCCCGACAATGATTTTCCCATCGGCCTGTGCGGCCATGCAATAAACGCTGTTGTTGGCGTTCATCGCAAAGGAGGAATCAAGGCTGCCGTCCGCGTTCAAGCGGACCAAATTGGTGCGCGCGACACCGGCAACATTGGTGATGGAACCACCAATCAAAATCTTCCCGTTGTCCTGAAGAAAGATGCAGCCAACGCCGCCGCCCCTTGGATTGGGGTTGAAACCGGCATCCAACGTGCCATCCAGATTAAGCCGAGCCAGATTGGTGCGTGCCGCCCCGGCGATATTTGTGAAAGAACCGCCCACGATGATTTTGCCATCCGGCTGCAATACCGTGCTCAACACCGTGGTTACTGAATTGCTTGGGCTTGGATTAAAACTCAAGTCCACATCGCCCGGCACCGCGAGAGAAGACGGCACGAGTGCACCGTAGGCGCATGACAGCAGGAATAGTTGAACCCACATCCGAGGGGACATGGCCGCGATGGCAGCACAAATCCCTGCGTGTTGCACGCCCTTTTTCACGCGGCAGGGCGCGCAGTCCCCTGCGCGCCGCGAGCGGGGCAGGACACGGCCTTTGCCCCAAGACGGCGCGCACGGAGTGACGCGCCCTACCGCCCAAAGCGCCAGAGGGCTGGCGCACTCCAAGACGCTTCGCGATGACGAGCGTCGTCTTCCACGCGCCAGCGTCGTGGACTGCGGCGGCCCTCCGCCGCTTTTCCCCCATTTCCGCCCTTCACCCCGCCCTTGTGCTGGCGATCTGGCTCCAAGGCCCCTGGCCGTGGGCATTGATGGCGGCCACGCGGAACCAGTATTTGCCGCCCGGCTCCAGTTCGTTCACCTCACAGCTCTGCCGCAGCACGATGGCCACCTGCTTCCAGTCGCGCCCGCACCGGGCGAGCGCGCGGCCTGCACGATGAACGTGGCGCGGCGCACGGGGCGCTTCCAATTCAACCGCACCGCACCCTCGCCCGCCGCCGTCTCCGCCACGAGGGATTCCGGCGCGGGCGGGCGGCCCACGGGGGATTTGGCCGCCGCCACCTGCAATCCGCCCGCGAGCATCGCCGCCGCGTCGCCCTCGACCATCCCGCGGTAGCCGATGGCCGTGCGCGCGACGGCTTCGCGCAGCCGCTTGAGCGCGACGTTGCGCGCGGTGACGGCGGCGCGCAGTTCGCCGCGCAACGCCTCGACCTGCTTGAGCGCGGCATCCGCCGTGTCCAACTGCTGATGGAGGGCGGCGAGGGGCAGGGCGTCGCGCTTGTCCGGCGGCTGTTCGCCGAGGGCGGTCACGA